>NZ_JBIVPN010000004.1:0-122870 GCF_044754665.1 Bacillus sp. NPDC093026
ATAGACATTTGCCTAAAACGACGCGCTTCCTTCAATCTATCTCCATTGAAAGATATTGTCATTGTATACCACTCTCTCTAATTACTTAATCATCTTCACTGGACATCTTTAATTGTGATAGCCCCTCACCGTTTTCTAATTGATATTTGATAAATGTTCTAAATGCTTGTCTTGGATTCATACTGCATTCTCCTTAGGCTTATATATCAATGCGGGTTCGATTCTTCCTGGAGTAAATTCTAAATCTGCATCTCCACAGTAGGGGCAATACATTGGTGACTTTTCATGCTCCAAAAGAATCAACTCTTCGCAGTCTACACACTTATACTCATATAAAACTAGATTTCTCTTCACTTCATTTCCTCCTCGGCATATTCTTGCAACTGCCTTTCAATAGTTTCCACAGGTACAAGAGGAAAAGCAGTCTTCTCCCACAAGATAAATTCACATCTCTCATCATCAGTATTCGGGAAGTACTTTCTTATTAAGTCGTGCCATGTTCTGATGGTCATTCCGTTCCCTCCGATTTACTTATTAAATTGTATCTATGAAAATATGTTCCCAATCATCGTCATCATCTTCATAATTCCATTTGATGAAAAAGAGACAATCCTCTTTAGAAGACTCAAACAAGGTTTCATCTGTTCTTTTGTCATATACTCTATATTGATTCATTACCCAACCTCACCCGCTCTCGAATCGTCAATTGTTTTCGGATTCGTAGCGAGACCGCCATATCTGTCACTTGCGTCTAAGTAGATGTAATCCCCTCTACCCCAGTACGCTCTACCGTTCTCAATACGTTCTACTGTAAAACTAAATGTTAAACCACCGCTACTCGTAGCTTCAACAACGTCACCCACACGCACTTCTGTCGGCTGTGGCACGTTTAGATACTCCGCTGGTACTTCTAGACCTAACGCACGTCTTAGCGCAATAGCCTTGCCGATGTGTGCGTTGAAACAGTCGTCAGGGGCGCACTTGGCGATTCCTCTACGAAGAATGCTTCCGTCTATACACGACCTTCCTAAAGCTACCACGGTTCTTTTTGCGGCATTTACGATAAAATCAGGCTTAGATACGAAGTGTCTTCTGACCAAATCTTCTATGTCTTCCTTCGCTTTCACTATGATCTCATCCCGTTTCTGCTGATCGGACTTCTCATACGTACCATGCGCCGCCTCAATTTCGGCATCAAAACGTCCTTGATCGTATCCATTCTTATATGATCGCAACCTAATCGCCTTTATTACGTCTTCACCCAACGCAATTAATTCGTCATAGCTCATTTCGCATAGGTTCGGTAGCTGCGGATGCTGTCCAACGATGACTTCGTATTCTTCGTCATGAATGAGTGTATTATTGTACGTAAACACACCCTCAGGAACGATGCTTTTTACATCGTAAACTTCGCCATCATGATATAAATCGTCATCTAAAATAGCGTTCGTAATCAAAATACGTTCGCCTACACGTGCCCTGCGTTTCTCCGTCTTATATTTCGTCATTACGCCCCATCTCCTATTCGTATGTTTTAATCGCAATTTCTGCGTGCTCAATCGTCAGTGGCACTGTTTTTTCGTCATCCATTCCGCTACCGCCTATCGAATATTGAATTTAACGGACTCGAAAGTCCCGATATACTTCGTTTTTGCTGAATCGGTGTAGCAATCGAGCTGAATCACATATATTCCTTTACCTGTACGTTTGCGGATCTCACTTACACTAAAGGATTTCAAAGGTGTGACCGCTTTAAAACTGCCCCTTTGCACTAGATTAGTATCTGTTAAACCGCCACCGCTCCGTTTTTTATAAACGCCAGCAGTGTAGTAGAGTGTTCCAGTACCTTTCTTTTCTGCTCTCCAATCAACTGTTTTTGCTCCTGCATAGTAATTGGTGTCGTCAGTGTATATACGTGCTTGATGACCGTATCCCTCGGTTTGCCAGTTTGACCAAACTGCTTGAGCTGACGGCGCATAAAGCACCGCTGCAATAATAATAGTTAGTGTGATTAGTAGTTTTTTCATTTACCATCCCTCATTTCGCTCATATCATATATCTCTATTTCTGCACTGTGCGGACTTCTTAAGTCATCATCTGCATGCTCCAACACTTTTAACCCTTTCTGCTTTTCAAGAGCATATGACACATCTAGTCCACTCGATGCTGTCTTTTCAACCTCATCAAGAACATCATCTAAGACATTTTTCGGAAAATCTTCTGGAACTTCAATAAGCATGCTACGGTGGTATTTTAGTGTTTCCTCAATTTCAAGTTTAATTTTTTTAGTTTTCATCTTCATTCACCCTTCGTTTTCAATTTAATGCCTGCTGTCAAAGCGTCTTGTTAAACAAGTCTTGCACTCAATGCGTGATGATTTCTAGCATCTGTACTACTGCTCCAGCCATCATAAAAACCCGCCATCGCTTCATATTTTTTTGAGATATGGTGGTCATAACGTGCTTGAAAAGCCTGTTCCTTTGCATACCGGCTGTTTAGTTTTTCAATAAAAGTTGAGATAATCGGGTTGTTTTCGTTCATCGTGCTTCATTCAATAGATATAGATCAGGATTTTGATAGATGTTTCCAATGACTTCATAGCTTTTCACAGAAGGATCGCTTTCGCTTTTCAGCCAGCTTAATGCGTTCATTTCGCAATCAATCCACGGTAAAAAATCAAATGCAGGATAATTGTCATCGGCTCTAAATTTAACTTCTCCAATATAATAAGGGTGTTCTGAAAAGGCTTCGTCATAAGTGATTAAGATGATATCCCCCTCATAAATTTCATTTCCTTCTGAATCTTTCAATCCAGTAAACAAGTTCCGTGCTCTCAATTCATATTCTGTTTCATCAAAGCAGGGTGTAAGCCTCTTCGCTGGGCGCTCTTCTAGTTGGCTGATCGAATATCTTTTGATTTCAATGTTTCCGGTTGCTCGGTGTTTAAAGACATACCTGATGACAATATTCATCAGTATCCGTCCTGCTGTCGCCCGTGATTTATGGCGTTCTTGTCCATGTATGCGGCTTCGATTTGTTCAGGTGTGAAGCCGAAGCCAACGATTCCAATTGCCAAGAACAGCCCCCAAGCTACACGGAAGTGTTCTTTTTTCTTTTCTTCATCCTTGAACATTCGAGAGTTCAATAAGCTCCATTGCATTTGCAAGAAAGCTCCTGAAAGACCACCGTCAAACCCTTCTTCTTTGAACTCCTCAATCGCTTCTTCTGGTATGTTCATATCTTCTTGCCAGTCCTTTTTAATCGCAATTGATAAGAAGAAGTGAATGCAGTCCGCATATTCTTCAAGCAGCGGATCAGCTTCACGGTATGCAGTCACGCTTCCAGCTTTGCAAATAGGACACTCGTCATAATCAGGTTCAAACAAATTTTCAAAGTCTTCTCTTGTCGGAAATTCACCGCAATCATCACTTTCGCATCTAAAGTGAGTAGCATTTTCTGGTGTTGCGCCTGCAGTGGTGAATACTTTTCTTTTGGGTTCTTTCTTATTACTCCAATGCTTGAACCAGCGTCCTTCATTCGCAAATTCGCCTAGTTCAGTAATTAGAGCAACATATGTGTTAGGCAGAAGGTCTTCACCTTCCAGCCCTTTTTCTTTAATGATGCGGTTATCTAACTCCGCCTGCATTTCAAACATTTTTTGTAGGTTCATTTCAGTTGGCTCCTTCTATTAATCTTTTACGCTCCCTATGCTGATATTTTTTCAGATGTTGAGGAATTTCTTTTGCTTGTTTATATAAATCGTAATGATAAGGGCATAGATCAGCACCATTTATATGATTGCTACACATTTTACAGAGAGGAAGGTCACAACTTGAATCATGCCCTGATTCATTACTTTCTTTGAACATCTTATAATCCCGAAAGAAAATAGGAGTTCTGTGATAATCGGTGATATAATCACACAGCCTTTCTGCTTCCCTCTTTTTGCAAAAAGCACAGTGATTAGAGAAGATAACCGGATTGTTCATTCCGTTTCCTCCTAAGCCGCTAGGCTGTTTAATTTCCGAAAAATCCAGCAATCAAGATGATGCCGACGAATACAAGTGTCGGAATCAATACAAGTGCGTTTGACTCACGTTTTGCTAAGACCACGTTCCCCTCGATCACGAGATCATCATTTTTGCGTACCAGCATCGGCACCACGTAATCCGGCACTCGGAGATATGTAGCCGCATCCTCGATTGTCATTGCTTGATGTTTGCAGGCTTTGACAGCCTGCGACAGTTCAACATGTTTTGGTAGACTCATAGGTCATCACCCTCCTCATCACTTTTATGTGCTGCGTTAATCCGTTTAAATGCCTCATCTATCTGTTTTTCAACCATTTCTAGTTCTTTTTTTGCGTTTTTCACTATCTTTCTTTTCTTTCGTATCCAATTTTCTGCTTGCTCACATTCTTTTTTTAAACGTTTCACCTCATCCAAAAGGTCGTCAACGTTTTGATCTTTTGATAACATCGCAATTCCTCCAAGTCATATTGAACCTGTACGTATTACTAACAAGTTCAATCAGGGGATAAACCCCTGCTTATTTATTGAATTTAAATCCGTAGTCAAAACGTATTCGATCTAATTTGCCTTTAATTGTTTCGACAATCGTGTGCCCATGCTCTGGTGCTTCTGTGATATGAGCCGTGTTATGAATCCCGTCTAGGACAATCACTTGAATTTTCCCCGGTTCAACATCAGCTGTGAAAAGCTCTTTTTTTCCTAATGTGATTCTTTGTGGTTCATTCACTTTGATCACTCCATGTGATATAATAAAGTTCTGTAGGTTTTATTAATCACATGGAAATCATGGTGATCACTGAGACTCGACGGATTGATCTGTGCGCTTCCAACGCCAGTCTTTACGTTTGAGTCTCTTTTTATATGGTTTGGGTGGATGTTGCTTCCTATATGCTGCTAGTTCATCCTCTGACATAACCCACGCTTTCACTGGACCCGCTTTGTATGGGTTCTCTACTGTTTCCAATGTACTCACCTCCTTTTAATCGTCACGCTGCGGAACGTTGAGATTATAGATTCTTTCTAGCTCATCGTCAGTCAGTTTCTCGCAATACTCCCGCCCATAAGCCCCATTTGTAAGACTCAGCCACTCGATCAAAAATTCTCTCTCTGCAACTGTCATCACTTGATACCTCCCCTCTTTTTTAGGTGACAGACAGCCACTGTCTTAAGCCGTTTAGGACAATCTTCATATCTCGCAATCACTTCCAGCTGCCGCGCTGTCGCTTTTTCAAATGGCAACAAGATGCTTTTTCTTTTCATGTTGCTTGTACTCCTTTCCAAGGGCACCACCTTTACGTGGTTCGATCTTGCCTAACTCTGCTTGGTCTATTATCAGCAACAGGATGTCATCGATTTTGCGGGCCAAACGATTGGCAATGTGTCTGATCGGCTCATGATCCTGCCACATTTGTCTAAATAAAATGATGTCTTTTTCATCCCATATAAAATCGCTGTTTGGGCAAGCGTAGTAAACTGGTTGATCTTCGAAGAGTTTTCGCAATTCTCTCTTTTTTGAACTCATGACACTCTTTTTGATATACATAGGATCGTTTGCCCCGACACCGTTCGGTCGCTCCTTGATCTTTCCTCTTTTTGAAAAATCAATCATCAACAGCAACACTTCTTCTGATGGTCGGTTAAATAATTCCGCCATTTCATCAACTGATCTGCCTTCATACCAGTAATCCAAAAATCGTTTAAGGGCTACAATCGTCCATTCAAAATTGAAATCTTCTAATATGATTCTAGTAACACTCACTTTGCTATTTCCTTTCTGCGACCAACCTCTTTATGCACAATGTGCATGGATGCTACCAGATTCTTTTCTACGAGCCAATAAAGTGGGTTTAACCCATTTACTAATAAAATCTTCCTTTCAGCTCTCGTGGGCTTTCTACCGCCTTTTTTCATGATCGTTCCTCCTTGTGTTTTTCATAGTCTAAAATTTGCATCCAATTGGGCTATTAAACTAGCAAGTTCGGATGTTGTTGGCTTGCTGTGAATAGTCAATGGGCTAGCTCCCGTCATCTTGCGTCCATTGCAGAAAATTCCTTTCTTGCGTTACTGCTGACAGATTGTGAATAGTGCAGTGATCAATTTCACGATTCTCACTCTCTAGAACGGTAATTTCATCTCACGTTTGTCTGATGTCTCTTTGAAAACAATGTATTGCTGTTTTTGCATGATCCGAGACACTAGCTTGCTATCATACATTTGATATAACTTTTTGCTAGTGAGATTCGTTGTATAGATCGTAGCCTTGTCCTGTCGTGCGGATGTCACTTTGTAGATCAGACGATGTATAAAATCGCTGGCTCTACTATCCGAATGTTCTGATCCTGTTTCTGCACCGAGATCATCGATCACAAGGTAATCAGCATCACCCATGAGGTGCGTTACATATGATTCCGTGTATTTACTCTCTTTGTTGTTGAATGAGTCTTTAATAGCCGTAGCAGCTTCTTCCATGTTGACAAACAAGCATGATTTGCCCATGTCCTTAGGGTTGTTGGGATTAGGCGGCACATTGAGTACTTTAAGTGCTGCGTAACCTAAATGACTCTTCCCTACTCCTGGATGACCCTGCAAAAAGATATTGAACACTTCACCTTGTTGTAAGTATCCAACCAATTCCAGCATGCGTTGTTTGTTCTTGGTCTCTTCCGGCTCAACAACGTTGTAATTATCAAAAGTTGCTTGCGAGACGGTTCGATCTCTGAACATACTGTGTTTTTCGAGCGTGTTAAATTTTTTGGTGCGCTGTCTAAAATCAATCTGACTCTCTAAATCTTTTTGGAACTTCTTTTCATGTTTGTCCAGTTCGCATCGTGGACAAACCACTTTGCCGTTGAGGATCATCATACGAACAGGCTTTACGATATCTTCATTTCCACGAGTGAACGTGTGTTTTTTGCAGTAATCAGAATGGAATGTCATTCTTTCGTTTAAGGCTTCCGCCGCCACTGATTTGATGCTCTGCATTTTTTATCACCCCCACACCTTCATTCAGGTATCCTTCAAACTTAGTACCAAACAATGTCGTTGGCTGCAGGTATCTATTCATTTTGTCGTCATTAAGCCACTGGTGAGTTTTTGTAAGGATCACTGTTTTAAAGTCTTCAAATCTGAATCCGTCATTCCAGCGTGCTTTAATTAATCTTTGTGTCGCAGCAGATGAATGTCTAAATGACTTTCCTGTTACTTTGTTCAAAAGATCAACAATCAGTTTGAATGGAATATCTGATTCAGGACCATCCGCAGTCGAGTTTCTCGACAATATATCTTTTAGTTCTTTATCTTTATCTAATTCTTTATCTATATCTGTTGCGTGACTTGGTGTGACGTTGATCGTGACGTCACGTGACATGTCATTTTTAGGCTGTGGAAGGCGCTGTTTTTTGCGTTGTTTTTGCTTTCTCAACCGGTTCTGCTCCCTGATCTTTTCGAGGGCATCTAAATTCTGATGCTTCTCCCAATTACATATACTGATATAATTTTGTTCATTGATTTCTATCATGCCGAATTTTCTGAATGTGTCTAAAGCCATACGAACAATTCCTAATGGTCTTCCAAAGATATGCGCTAACATTTCGTCTGTGTAAGGCACGTTTTCACTTAGATAAATAAAACCAGATGCGTTAGTTTTTCCTGCTTGAGCAAGTAATTTAACCCATATAATCAACAGAGTGTCAGATTCAGGCATTTGTTCAATGAGTTTAATTTTTTCATCATCGAACATCTGGGTGCTTAGTTTCACCCATTTGACTTCCCCCATCTTTAATAGCCTCCTAATATTTTTCATGAATAGTTTTTCTTATTAAAGCTTGTCCTTTAAAAAAAGGTGAAGCAAAAGTTTCAAGCCTCTTTAATTTTTTTGTTCTTTTCTTTTTTTACTGGCGTGTAGTAAGGCGCTACAGCCTCGATAAAAAGTTTCTCTCTGTCTTCTGTTCCAAAGAAAACTTCTCCGACAAACAGATTGCTTTTTCTTTTTTTCTTATTCTTAGCCATAAAGACCACCTCGAAACATAATATGCAATGTGGACAGTAGGACTGCCCTCTCAATTATGATCACTATAGGAAGCACTCACTTTAAAAAAAATATGCTGGGGGCAATTTTAATTTTTCACTTAGTTGAACTAAAGAAGAGTGAGACGGGTTAGCCTTCCCTTTTTCTAGTTTACAAATATAAGAGCTAGAAAACCCTGTAACCAAGCCAAATTGACGCTGAGTTTCATTTCTGTCAAGCCTAATCTGTTTAATCTTTTCCGCAAAAGTAGAAGATTTATGGTTCATTGTTTTCACCTCCAAACGCTTCCTTTAGGAAGCACAAGTAAAATATACCATCCTTCCTCTTTTAGTGCAACCATAAATTTCATAAATGTTTCTTATAGGAATCTTAAACATGGTATAATTAAAAATGTTGTTACTAATCAGTGGCGTTAAATCGAGGTGACTTTATTTTATGGATATCAAAAAAAACGAGTTAATTGGAATAAACTTAAAAAGACTAAGAGAAGAGCAAAAACCCAAACTGTCTATCAGAAAGCTTGCTCAAGAAGTTGGTTTAAGTAACGGCTATTTATCAAAACTTGAAACGGGCAAAATTAAAAGTCCTTCTTTGGAAGCTTTGACAAAACTCGCAGATTTTTTCAATGTTGATCCTACTTACTTTGTGACTGATCCGAGGGACCTTGAAAAAATGGGTAAAGAAGCTGAGAAAGTAGTTTTTGCGAAAGAACTAACTCTTGAGAATATCAAAAAAGCAAACATTATAGATGCAGATGGCAAACAAATAACAGATGATGAGCGTAATTTCATGCTAGATGCTCTTAAAAATTACAGAGCTTCTAAGGCTAAATTTTTAAAAGACGATTCACCTGAAGAGGATTGATTTTGATCTTCTTTTTTTGTTGCTTCTATGATTTCCATTAATTCTTCATATTTTATAGCCATTCTTCTTCCTCCTAAAGAACGTTTGTTTTGTTTATATTTTAAACCTATTAGAAATTTTCAAAGGAATTTCCTGATTTCGTTTTTTTTTGAAAACAGGAAACTTCCCCAGAAAACACGAAAGACGATACCTGTTTATAGGTAGCGTCTTTTTCATATCTTAAATTTACATTCCCGGTCTTACATCTTTTGTTTCATATACTGTATCTTGGTTAGTGATAAGTGAGTGAATTTCCGAAACAACTATTGTTGCTCCTAGTGTAAGTGTTAAAACAATTACATTGAAACGTTTAGTCATGTATAGCACCCCCTAACCCTTAGAGTGTATACCTAAATCCAATTCTATTCAATTCATTTTTTGGGAAACTTGCCCTAAAATAATCTTTGCATTTTGAAAAATAATGATGTGATAATAGCAATTTTTCTGATGACGATTCTTTTATTCCATCAAAAAACAGCGCATATTTATTATATCTCTTATCTTTATAATATTTACTTAAATCTCCATCATGTTTTAATAACATAGTGAATTCACTCACTGCGAATTCATCATGAATTCTTTTATTCCAGTACTTTTGAAGAAAAGCTATTTCTTCTTTATTTTCAATCATTTCGGCCTGTCTATCGGGAAATTTTGAATAAAGTTCAACACATTTAAGATAATAAGAAATTGACTGTTCATAGGATTCTGGAAAATAAGAAAGACCTAAAATATGATAAGCAGTAATGTTGTGAGCTGTGCTGAAATTCCTATCCAAAATCCGATTTGCAATTTTCCGTGCTTGAAATAATTCTGCTTTTTGTTTCAAGTAAATATTGACCTGAATTTCATCTAATCTCGCACTATATGCCATTTTTAAAAATGGATCATTGATTTGGATTAACAAGTTACTTATTTGATCAATTGTATAAATTGTTAAGTCATAAAGACCGTTCAAATAGTAATAATATACTTGCAAAACCTTAGCGATAATTTCTGATTCTAAAAATGTTGTTTTAAAATTGTTTAAGCTATCTAAAAAACTCGTTTGTTCAAATGTGAATCTAGACTCTAACATTAATGAATATAAGGCACATAATTCCTGGGTTTTTGGATTTCTTTTACCTTGATATTCATGAGCGAGTTTGCCTGTGTAGAAGTACAATTGTTTCAAATAGCAGTATTCCAGTACAGCAGGAATATTTTTAGAACTAATGCCTTCTTTTAAGTAATTTAAAATAAGTTCGAATTCTTTGTCTTTATCAATGTAGTTAATTATCTTATGAACAATCCAAAAAGAAACATCCTTACCATTTAAAAATTTGCTTAAATAACTACTACTTACACCCAGCTTAGCTGCAACCTGTTTCTGACTTTCTTTAGACATTTCGATTGAGTTTTTTATATAAGTTCGTAAGTCTTTCGCAATTGTACTTGTCATATATGATCACCTTACCATTGTTAAATTTATCATGAAGTACAAAAAAATGTTGTCGGAAATTGTCGCAGAAGTATGAATTTTTACTCTAATAATTTAAATAAACATCTCATCAAAATCAATTATAATCCTTTTATGGAACATGTTTACATATGTCTTTTGACATTATTTTTATTGGGGAAGATTTTTAATTTGCAAAAGATATGCTTAGCATTCGAAATATGATTTCGAACAGTCTTTTCACTAATAAAAAGCTCGCTTGCAATTTCTTTTGTTGTTTTATCTTGGACGAGCAATTCAAATACTTCTCTTTCTCTTTTGGTTAATAGCGGCTTGGATTGAAACTCTTTCTCTTTCAAGTATTGTAACCCTCCTTGCTAAGGTGAGAGCTCTAGTCTCTATAGAATGGGATTCTGTATAGTCAAGATATCATATGCCGTGTGCATGAGGACGGTGACGTTAAAATCGAGAAATTCCGCATATCAGCGTCCAATTTCTTATGCTTTGAGCAACTGAAAAAAGGACGAGTCTCATGTAGAAACACCGTCCTTTTCAAAAGGGCATTTAACATATGGAAATAGCTCCTGTTAGAAGAGCGATGAGCGTTGTAAAAAGGGCTGTTAAAACTGTCCATAATAGCGCGTACTTTTGCAAATCACCAATATCTTTGTTCAGCATACTGATAAGAAGTAATGTTGAAGCCACAAGAGGACTAAGTAAATGAACAGGCTGCCCTATGATAGAGGCGCGCGCAATTTCGACAGGATCAATGCCATTAGCTGAACCGGCTTCGGCTAAAATAGGCAAAACCCCGAAATAATAAGCATCATTCGAAAGGACAAATGTAAATGGCATGCTCGTCAAAGCGACAATCAGCGGAAAAAACGAGCTGTAAGAATCCGGTATGAAGTAAATCACCAAATGTGCAATGGACTCAACCATTTTTGTTCCTGAAAAAATCCCTGTGAAAATACCTGCTGAAAACACCAGTGTGATAACTGTTAATGCATTTCCTGCATGCGATAAAATACGCTCACGTTGATCCTCAACCTTTGGATAATTGATCATTAGAGCGATGACGAATCCAATTAAAAAGAGAACAGGAATCGGTACGATGTCTAAGACAAGCGTGGTCATGACAGCAACGGTCAGGAAGAAGTTGATCCAAATCAGATTTGGTCTTTTCATATCCTCTACACCATCCTCAATCGACGCAGCTAATTCAGGTGAGATGGATAGCTCTTCTTTTTGCTGAATCTCAGCAATACCAATTCGCTTCCGTTCTTTTTTCCCAAGTACATAAGCAGTAAAAAGTATAAAAAGAGCGCCCCCTAACATCGTTGGGAGTAATGGAATGAAAAATTCAGCGGCATCTAATCTAAGCGCAGCGATTGCACGAGTAGCTGGACCGCCCCAAGGCGTCATGCCGCTCATCACCCCTAATGATAATAATGAAATAGTTCCTAAAATCAGCGGGTTCATCCCAATTCTTAAGAAAAGTGGCAACATAGCTGATACTGTAATCATGTACGTTGTGGTCCCATCACCATCTAATGCAACAAGCATAGACAAAATCGCTACCCCAAACGCAATTTTGACAGGATCACCTTTCACAATACGTAGAATGAGTTTAATCAGCGGATCAAATAAACCAGCATCCATCATCACACCGAAGAACAAAATGGCAAATAACAATAAAGCAGCAGATGGTGCAACCGTTTTGAGTCCATCAAGCATCATGTCCCCTAATCCGCTGTTAAATCCGCCGATCAATGCAAATATGATAGGTACAACGGTTAAAGCCACCACCGGATGCATTCGTTTTCTCATAATGAGAAATGTAAATGTCAAGACCATCAAGATCCCTAAAATAGCTAGCACTTTATATCCCTCCATCTTCTTTGCACGATCATCAGCGACCCTTCGCACTTTTGATCAAAATGTTAGCGCTTTCTATTTCAAGGATATAATAGCTTTTTTTATAATGAAAATATTGATTTTTTCAATATTCAATAAAATATTTTTATAACTAATTTTGCTGACTTCTTAAAAACTCAATAAATGCTTTGACAACTGACAAATGAAGTGAGTCTGGCTGATACATGAGCCATGTATCTCTGAGAACAGGCTGTCCATCTTTATACGAAAGACCTTTCACAAATAGCTCGTCACTTGATCTTAGGCAAATTTCTGGGACAATGGCATAGCCTAAGCCATGCTTCACCATTTCTTTTGACGTATCTTGCCGATCTGTCTCCATCGTCACAAGCGGAGGCATTGTGAACGTTTCCTGCCACCATCTGTTAATCAATCGTTTTAATGAACTGTCCGTATGATAATCAATCAGCGGCAGCTTCGGGAGGTCCTTTAGCTGTATTTCAGATTTTGAAATGATACAAAGCCGCTCTTTATCGAGCAAAAACCTTTCACCATTCCAGTCGTAATCTCCTCTTAAAATCCCTAAGTGCACACTTGATGTTCCTAACAAATCCATTACTTTTGTGCTCCAGCCTGTGTTCACCATAAATTGAACATGTGGATACTCTTTGGAAAATTTCTTTAAAATTTCTGGCAGTTTATACTGGGCAAAATTACTTGAGACCCCTAAACGGATCGTTCCTTTGACCTTTTTTTGCATATTGAGCATGCCATCTTTCGTTTGCTGGAGCTGTTTGAGCATGTCATTTGCATAGTCAGCCAAATACTCGCCCTCTGACGTAAATTCAATCCCTCGTTTTCTTTTGAAGAAAAGCTTCATATCAAACTCCTCTTCAAGCTGCTTCAATCGATAGCTTAAGGCAGGCTGCGATACAAATAATTTTTCTGCGGCCTTTGTGATGTTCTTTTCTTCATAAAGTACCTTTAGAAATCGCCAGTCTTTCTCATCCATTGTGTAACCTCCATTTTTATTATAAAAAAAATTTATCGATTTCTCTCAAAATAATGTATTTAACTTATTTCTTATTATACTTTACCATTTTGGTTAATAAACAGTTAATTAAAAAATTGAGGGTGAGAGCAATGAGAAAAGTTCCAATCACAATCATGCGAGGCGGTACAAGCAAAGGGGTATTCATTCAAGCAAAAGATGCACCCTATGAACACAAAGAGCTCGAGGCATTTCTTTTAGACATTATGGGCAGTCCTGACCGGCTGCAGGTTGATGGAATCGGCGGCGGTAATTCTTTAACAAGCAAGGTGGCGATTATCGATAAAGCCACTCGTCGAGATGTTGATGTGAATTATACGTTCGCGCAAGTCAGCATTCATGAGAGATATGTCGACTTTAAAGGGAACTGTGGGAATATCTCATCAGCCGTTGGACCATATGCCATTATTAAAGGGTTTGTTCAAGCAGTTGAGCCCATCACGACTGTACGTATCCTCAATACCAATACAAATAAAATCATTGTGGCAGAGGTAGAAGTTGAAAATGGTGAAGTTAAATTTGAAGGGAATGCAGAAATACCAGGAGTAAAAGGGACAGGTTCTCCCATTTATTTATCCTTTGAAAAGCCTGAAGGAGCTGTCACAGGTAAAATCTTTCCGACGGGGAACAGCATTGATATCATTCAGACTAAGTTCGGAGAAGTTCCAATCTCTATTGTTGACATAGCGAATCCAATTGCCTTTATCCGTGCAAATGATATCCACTTAAAAGGAACGGAATTGCCTGAGGAGTTTACAGAGCAATTACTCAATGATATGGAAGAGATACGTTCCATAGCTGCTGAAATGTGTCAGTTCGCTCCAAAAGAAATGGCTACACTACAGTCTCCAGCTGTTCCGAAGCTTGCGATGATTAGTGCGCCAGCTAATTATGTCGATACAAATGGGATCATGAGGCGAGCAGCAGATATGGATATAATGGTGCGCATGTTATCAATGCAAAGACCCCATCAATCACTTGCCATTACCGGCTCTGTCTGCGTGTCAGCCAGCTGCTTTATGGAAGATACACTTCCTGCACAGCTTTATCATGGTCAACATGATACGCTTCGTATTGGACACCCTGCTGGTATTATGCAGACTGAAATTGATATATCCCAAAACAGAGTCAAGGTCATCCGAACCGCAAGAGAAATTCTTGACGGGGTTGTCTTTACGAAACAAGACTATATGGTTCAGTCTCATATTAAAAGTGAAACCTAAAGCAGACGAGAGTATCGTTTGCTTTTTTACTTTTGGATAGGTGCATCAATATCCCCTGCAGAATGGGCTTTCACGTTTCCTAGATCATCTTTTAATAGCAAATGACCAAAGCGATTGATCCCGTAGCAAATGCCTTCTACCCCATTTTGTTTATCACGGTCTAATGAGATACGAAGCGGTTTATTGATACGAAATAATCGTTTATTGTATAACGAAGTAAGGACTTCAAACCCTTCGTTTTGCCAGCGCACATAGTATTTTTCAAAAACCGTCGTTAGTTCTCTCACTAGGTGATCTGGGTTAACATCTGTAATCTCCAATAAACAGATGGTTTTGTACGGAACATGCTCTGGCTTCGTTCGCACATTGATGCCAACACCTATATAGATGGCATTGCGGTCTGCTTCAATCAATGTACCGGATACCTTCGCCTCATTGATAAGTATATCATTTGGCCATTTGATCGCCAGTTGATTCTCATCTCTCATCACTGGTTTAAGTACATCATAGAGGGCAAGTGCCGTCAGCGGCGCAATTGTTGCCTGTGTCGAAAGATCATTTGGAAGTTTCACCGTCATTGTCAATGCAACGTTACCAGAGGGCGTCTCCCACGGTCTTCCAAGCCTGCCCCTTCCATCTGTCTGCTTTTTTGCATATACGGCAAATAGAGGTACATGCCCTTTTTGAATGAGCCTTTTCGCTTCATTATTTGTACTATCAATGATGTCATATTGAAAAATTTCCATAGGGTTCTCCTTTTGTTTCTTTCTTAGTATTGCTTTTCATTATAACAAAACGAAGAAATCTTGCCGTAATCATGTTGGTTTGACATGCCCTTATGATCAAGTGTTACCCGTTAATTTCGCTGAGCTTGAAACGCCTCTTTCTCTTTTTCTGTAAAAGGGACTGGTGCACTCGTTTCTTTACTGATTTGTACCATTGTGACACAGCCTGTAAAACATGGCTCCTGCTGCTCATTTTCTCCTAGATAGTGAAGGATTATTGAGCTTGAGCCTACTTTTTCCGGCTTCACGTAGACACGAAGCCTTTCGCCAATCTCCACCTGCTTGATGTAATCACACTGCAAGTTCGCAACGACTGTGATCGTCTCTTTCGCTCGTTTCATTCGCTTATCGACAAGACCTGTTTTTTGAAAAAAAGCAATACGTGCTTCTTCAAAATAAACAAAAGGCGTAACATTGTTCATATGACCAAACATATCTGTTTCTGAAAAACGGACAGTGGCTTCTATATAAAAGCGAAATGATGCTCTCCAGTCTTCAAACGGTTCTTGAATATATGATGGCACTCTCATTTGATCAGCTCCTTTGTTTTCTTTTCAGCGTGAATTGAAAACCCTTGAAGTCTAGGAAAACCCGAGTACTGGAGCGAATATGCCATTTATAAGCACCAGCACATGGACCTGACAACGAATGCGGGGTTTGTCTACACACTAAAACACCTCTCCCGTATGGAAGAGGCATTCGTTGCGTTTGAATTCAGCCTCTTGTAAACTCTCATCATAATTCGCAAAGAGGACTGAATGTGATGTTATTCTGCGTGATCGCTTCCGAAGAAATTACGGAAAGCTTGGAATGTTGTATCTCGATTAAGTGCTGCAATTGATGTTGTCAGCGGAATTCCTTTCGGACAAGCCTTTACACAGTTTTGAGAGTTACCACAGTTTGCAAGACCCCCATCACCCATAATCTCTTCAAGACGGTCTGACTTATTCATCGCACCTGTTGGATGTGCGTTAAATAGACGAACTTGTGAAAGCGGTGCAGGACCCATAAAGGAAGACTTATCATTCACGTTCGGACAAGCTTCTAGGCAGACACCACATGTCATACACTTAGATAACTCATACGCCCATTGACGTTTTTTCTCGGGCATTCTTGGTCCTGGTCCAAGATCGTATGTGCCATCAATCGGCACCCATGCTTTCACTTTTTTCAATGAATTAAACATGCGGCTTCTATCTACCTGCAAGTCTCTGACAACTGGGAACGTCTTCATTGGCTCAAGACGGATTGGTTGCTCTAACTTATCAATCAGTGCTGTACATGATTGCCGCGGTTTTCCGTTAATCACCATCGAACAAGCACCACAAACCTCTTCAAGACAGTTCATATCCCAATTGATTGCCGTTGTTTTTTCCCCTTTTTTATTCACTGGGTTACGTCTAATTTCCATGAGTGCGGAAATGACGTTCATATTTGGGCGGTAAGGGATTTCGAACTCCTCTTCATAAGGCTGGCCGTCTGCTGTATCTTGACGTGTGATAATGAATTGGATCGTGTTTTTTTCACTCATCTTACTTCTCCACCTTTTTCTTCGAGTAATCTCGTTTACGAGGTGCAATTAACGATACATCGACGTCCTCATAGTGGAATGCAGGCTTCTCATTTTTACCTTTGAACGTTGCCATCGTTGTTTTTAGGAATTCTTGATCATTTCTCTCAGGGAATTCCGGTTTATAATGTGCGCCTCGGCTCTCATTACGATTGTATGCCCCAATCGTAATCACTCTTGCCAACTGAAGCATATTGTCAAGCTGACGGGTAAAGGCAGCTCCTTGGTTGCTCCATGATGCTGTATCGTTTATATTGATGTGCTTATAGCGCTCCATCAGCTCTTCAATCTTCTGATCTGTTTTCAGCAACTTATCATTGTAACGAACTACTGTGACGTTGTCTGTCATCCACTCTCCAAGCTCTTTATGAATCACGTATGCGTTTTCTGTTCCATCCATACTTAGGATATTATCCCATTTCTCTTGCTCTTTCTTCACGGCACTGTCATACATGGCAGAAGATAAGTCTTCAGCAGACTTTTCAAGGCCGCTAATGTATTTCACCGCATTCGGACCTGCGACCATTCCGCCGTAAATTGCTGAAAGTAATGAGTTAGCACCAAGTCTGTTTCCGCCATGCATGGAGTAATCGCATTCTCCTGCAGCGAACAACCCTTTGATATTTGTCATTTGATCATAATCAACCCATAATCCGCCCATTGAATAATGAACAGCAGGGAAAATTTTCATCGGAAGCTTACGCGGATCATCACCCATGAATTTTTCATAAATTTCAATGATACCGCCAAGCTTAATATCAAGCTCTTTTGGATCTTTGTGAGAAAGGTCAAGATACACCATATTTTCTCCATTGATGCCAAGCTTTTGCTCCACGCATACGTCAAAAATTTCACGTGTTGCGATGTCACGCGGAACAAGGTTTCCGTATGCTGGATATTTTTCTTCAAGGAAGTACCATGGCTTCCCGTCTTTATATGTCCACACGCGTCCACCTTCACCACGAGCCGATTCACTCATGAGACGAAGCTTATCATCCCCAGGAATCGCCGTTGGGTGAATTTGAATAAATTCTCCATTTGCATAGTAAGCACCTTGCTGATACACGATAGAAGCTGCTGAACCTGTATTAATCATAGAGTTCGTTGATTTTCCAAAAATGATACCAGGTCCACCTGTTGCCATGATGACAGCATCTGAACGGAAAGATTCAATCTCCATCGTTGTCAGGTTTTGTGCAACAATTCCACGACAAACTTGTTCGTCATCTAGGACAACGCCAAGGAATTCCCAGCCTTCGTATTTCGTCACAAGCCCTGCTACTTCATAGCGGCGCACTTGTTCATCAAGTGCGTAAAGTAGCTGTTGTCCAGTCGTTGCACCGGCATAGGCGGTTCTATGGTGTTGCGTTCCACCAAAGCGGCGGAAGTCCAATAATCCTTCTGATGTTCTATTAAACATAACTCCCATACGATCAAGTAAGTGGATAATGGACGGCGCTGCTTCACACATTGCCTTGACTGGCGGCTGGTTCGCTAAGAAGTCTCCGCCATATACCGTGTCATCAAAATGCTCATAAGGTGAATCTCCTTCACCTTTTGTATTTACCGCTCCATTAATTCCGCCCTGTGCACAAACAGAATGTGAACGTTTTACAGGTACGATTGAAAATAGTTTAACAGCCGTTCCCGCTTCTGCTGCTTTAATGGTTGCCATGAGACCAGCCAAGCCGCCTCCGACAACGATGATGCTAGAATTACTCATTGTAGCCCCTCTCCCTCTTCTACTAATCTATTTTCTCTTAAACAAAAGCGAAAATTGCTCTTAGTCCTACATATGAAAGCGCTATAAATATACCTAATGTCACATATGTGGAAATTCTTTGTGAGCGTGGTGACACAGTAATTCCCCAGCTAACAGCAAATGACCACAAACCATTCGCAAAATGGAAAATAGTAGACAAAACGCCAACAATATAGAAACCAAGCATAAATGGAGAGCTTAAAATATTCGCCATCATATCATAGTTTACTTCTGCTCCAAGCTGAGCTTGAATTCTTGTTTCCCATACATGCCAAGAGACAAAAATTAATGTGATGATACCAGTAATCCTTTGAAGCGTAAACAACCAGTTTCTTAAGTAACTGAAGCGAGACGTGTTGTATTTTGCCGTAAAGGCTATGTACACGCCATAAACAGCATGATAGATGAGCGGCAAGAAAATAACAAACAGCTCAAGTGCATATCTAAATGGAAGTTGTTCCATAAAATGTGCAGCTTTGTTAAACGCCTCTGGTCCTCTTGTCGCAAAGTGGTTGATGACCAAGTGCTGTACTAAAAATAGACCAACTGGAATGACGCCAAGCAAAGAATGCAATCTCCGATAAAAAAATTCTTTGTTCCCCGACATTACTTTACCCCCTAGTAAAAAAAGTGCAGTTGCTTGAAAATCGCCTTACCCCCGCTTCTTTCAAATGTAAGCACTTTATTCAAATTTATTGACAATTTCATTTTACTCCTATGTCAAAAAAGCGTCAAGAAACCGCGTACACAAATTAAAATTTTCCGAAATTTAAAAGATTTAAATCAAAATTCGTTTTTCTACAATAAGAATTTATGAGACTTCTAGGAAAAATTCTGTCATCATCTGCCCACATAAGTTATAATAAATTGTTGAAAGAGGGGAGCCGTACAATGAATAAATACGAATCTAACTTAGAACAACTAAAAGAAATTGAAGTCAATGGGTTTGCCTACGAGCTGATACGCGAAGTTCTGCTGCCTGACATTCTTGGTCAGGATCATCCATCTATGATGTATTTTGCGGGTAAGATGCTTGCTCGTAAATTCCCTCAAGAATCATGGGAGAAAATCCCCGAATTTTTCCATGATGCTGGATGGGGTACACTCACCATCATCCATTCTAAAAAACAGGAAATTGAGTTTGAGCTCGAAGGTCCACTTGTATCAAATCGACTCACCTATCAAAAAGAGCCTTGCTTTCAAATGGAGGCTGGTTTCATCGCTGAACAAATTCAGCTACTGAATGAGCACATTGCTGAATCTTATGAACAAGTCAAAAAACGTGCTGAAAAAGTCATTTTAACCGTTAAATGGGATTTAAAAGACCCTTGCTAACATGTTGATGAAAGGCGAAGACTTAAAGCGAGTCACGCCTTTTTTATGTTTCTTCATCTATCATAGCATACATGCAAAAACGGTTATCCGCAGAAAAAACATCTACCCCGCTACGCTGGAGTAGATGCTTCTTGTTCATTTTTACTTTCTTGGTATGTTGCTTCGTATTCACTGGGTAACGGTCTCAAATGCACCGTCAAAATGAGGCCTACCCCAATACATGAGATCCATCTCTTTTTCTGTTTTATGAATGAGCGGCTACACTCACTTTTGACAATTCAAACGCATCATGCAGTGCTTCAACTGCTTTGACCATATCATCACGGCTGACAACAGTTGATACTTTGATCTCTGACGTACTGACCATTTTCACTTGAATATCTTTTTCAGCTAAGACAGCAAACATTTCGGCAGCCACCCCTGGATTTGAGACCATGCCAGAACCAACAATGGAGACCTTGGCTAATTTGCTTTCTGTCTCAATCTGTTCATAACCTAATGCACCTTTGTATTCTTCTAATACTTCAACTGTTTTAGAAAGATCATCCGTTTTCACAGAGAAAGAGATTGACGTTTGATTTGTGCTTGTGACAGATTGAATGATGATATCGACATTGATATTTTGCTTAGCGAGTGTAGTAAAAATTGTAGACAGTGTCGTCAAACCGCTTGAAAGCCCGCACACAGTGACACGTGTAATCTGATCTTCAAATGCAATTCCTCTTACGACTAAATTTTGTTCCATGGATGATTCCTCCTCAATGAATGTACCCGCTTCATTTTCGATACTAGAACGGACCTCTAATGGGACTTGATAATTTTTCGCAAATTCAACCGCTCTCGGATGCAATACACCTGCTCCTAAATTGGCAAGTTCGAGCATTTCATCATATGAAATTCCTGCAAGCTTACGTGCTGACGGTACATAACGCGGATCTGTCGTAAAAACGCCTGGTACGTCTGTGTAAATATCACATTTATCCGCTTTTAATGCGGCAGCAAGTGCCACAGCCGTCGTATCCGATCCGCCTCGACCAAGTGTTGTAATATGTACATCGTCTGCAATCCCTTGAAATCCTGCAACGACGACTACTTTTCCCGCACTTAGCTCCTTTTTTACTCTTGTTTCATCAATCTCCACGATTCTTGCATTTCCATGCACCTTCTCGGTTTTCATTCCTGCCTGCCAGCCCGTAAAGGAGATCGCATCATAGCCTTTTGCCTGTAGCGCCATCGCTAGTAAGGAGATCGTCACTTGCTCCCCAGTCGTCAAAAGCATATCCATTTCTCTTTTGCTCGGGGCATCTGTTAGTTCTTTGGCAAGGTCTACAAGTACATCGGTTGATTTCCCCATTGCGGAGACCACAACGACCACATCATGTCCAGCCTTGCGTTCAGCAATTACTCTATCAGCGGCTCTGCGTATTTTTTCGATCGTGCCAACGGATGTACCGCCAAATTTTTGTACAATTAATCCCATGTATATCACCCTTTTTCAAAAGATCACGTGCGAGAGAAGAGACAAGAAACGACTTGAGACTGCTTTCTCACTGCATACAAAAAAGCAATGAGAGTACAAATCTCCCATTGCTTTAAATAATCATCAAAAGATGCGTAAAAACAATGAGATAGCTCTCCAAGAAAAAGATTCTTGACAGCTCTACATTTCTTCAATGTAAAGCCAGCAAATAAAATGAGTGGATTTTATTCACTTCGGCGACGCTCCCCTTTCAGCCCTCTTCCTAGATCCCATCGACCTCTGAAGGCTTACTCTTGAAGTTCGCACCTCTATCTTCACCAAACAACACGTACATTTATTCAATTAGTCACATCTTAACAGACTTTTGGAAAAAGTACAATCTATTTTTTTAATGCCTCTGCTAAAAGTTCCGCTGTTTGTTTCGGAATACCAATCTCTTGAAACTCTTGAACAGAAGCTTCTTTCATCTTTTTCACAGAGCCGAAATGCTTGAGTAACTGTTTTTTACGTTTTTCTCCGATACCCGGTATATCATCTAAAATGGATTGAAATGCATTTTTTCCTCGCAATTGCCGGTGAAAGCTAATGGCAAATCGGTGTACTTCATCTTGGATACGCTGCAATAAATAGAAGGCCTGACTGTTTCGTTCTAGTGCAACAATTTCAAGTGTATCTCCCATCATGAGATTTGACGTACGATGTTTCTCATCTTTCACAAGCCCTGCAACCGGAATGGACAGATTCAGCTCATTTTCCAGCACGTCTATGGCAGCGTTGATCTGCCCTTTTCCGCCGTCTATTAAAATCAAATCTGGCAGCGGCAATTGATCCTTTAACACACGTGAGTAACGTCTTCTGATCACTTCACGCATGGAAGCATAATCATCCGGTCCAGCAACTGTTTTTATTTTGTATTTGCGATATTCCTTCTTATATGGCTTCCCATCCTGAAAGACAACCATGGCTGAAACAGGGTCTGCCCCTTGAATATTTGAGTTATCGAATGCCTCAATCCGATATGGCATGTAAATATTCAGGGCATCTCCAAGCTGCTTGACAGCACCAATCGTCCGTTCTTCATCACGCTCAATGAGTGAGAATTTTTCCTTGAGGGCGATTTTTGCATTTTTGTGTGCAAGCAAAAGCAAATCCTTTTTCTTTCCCTTTTTCGGCTGATGAACAGATGTCTCAAGCAATTGTTCGATCATCACTTGGTCCACGCTGTCTGGCACCAAAATTTCCTTCGGTAGAAAATGATTATTCTTTGCATAAAACTGTCCCATAAATGTTAAAAATTCTTCCTCTGGATCTTGATACATTGGGAACAGACTAACATCACGTTCAATCAATTTCCCCTGTCTGATAAAGAAAACTTGAACGCACATCCATCCCTTATCATAGGCATAGGCAAATACATCTCGATCTGATAGGTCACTCATCGTCATTTTCTGCTTTTCCATCGTTGAGTCGATATGAGCGATTTGATCTCTCAATTCTTTTGCACGCTCAAACTCTAAATTTTCAGCAGCTTCTTGCATCTTTTCAGTTAATTCTTTTTTTATTTGCTGATGGCCTCCGTTTAGAAATCTTGAGATTTCATCAACTAGCTGCTTATTGGTTTCTTCAGAAATGTCATACACACAAGGTGCGAGACATTGACCAAGATGATAATAAAGGCACACACGGTCGGGTAATGTCGCACATTTTCTCAACGGATACAAGCGATCTAGCAACTTTTTTGTTTCCCTTGCTGCCTGAACATTTGGATAGGGACCATAATAGCGACCCTTATCCTTTTTTACATTGCGGGTAACGATCAGCTTAGGATGGCGTTCATTTGTAATTTTGATAAAAGGATACGTCTTATCATCCTTTAGCATCACATTATATTTCGGATCGTACTTCTTAATTAAATTCAGCTCTAATATAAGTGCCTCAATATTAGAAGAAGTCACAATATATTCGAAGTCTTCGATTTCACTAACGAGCCGTTGCGTTTTGGCATCATGTGACCCAGTAAAATAAGAGCGCACCCGATTTTTTAATACTTTTGCTTTCCCAACATAAATGACTGTATTTTGTCTATCTTTCATTAAGTAACAGCCCGGTTGATCAGGCAAAACTGACAGCTTTTCTTTGATCAGTTTATTCATATTTTCATCCGTCCTTGTTTTCCTCTTTCACTCCTTCTAGTGTATCACGAACGTTTGTTTTATACCATATTGAAAGAAAAGCGGCTCCTCGTCTATCGAGAACCGCTTTTAATCATCCTGATGTAAAAAATGCCGATAAAATCAACATTGATTTTATCGGCATTGGTCTGTTTAAAGATGTTTGTTGACAAGCTCAGCAAGCGCTTCTTTCGGTTTAAAACCAACAGAAGTTTCCACAACTTCTCCGTCTTTTAATACAAGAAGTGTCGGGATGCTCATGACGCCATATTTACCAGCTGTTTCTTGGTTTTCGTCTACATCAATTTTGACAATTTTCATTTTATCGCCCATTTCTTGATCAAGCTCTTCAAGAACTGGAGCAATCATTTTACAAGGTCCGCACCATGGAGCCCAAAAGTCTGCAAGAACGACACCTTCTGCAGTTTCTTGTGAAAATGTTGCGTCAGTAGCTTTTACGATTGCCATTATTCATTCCTCCAATGTAAATTATGCTTTTTAGTATAGCATCTACCAATGTGACTTGCGAATGAAATGCTTACGCCTCGTTTATCATCAAATAGGATTAAAAAACAAATCGAATAATCGCACCGATGACAACAATTGCACCGATAATGATGAGAATCGTTCTAAGCATATGAATTAACTCCCTTTCAGCTTCATTTATAGATTATCATGCCCCAACATTCTTTCCATCAAACATGTGAATATGTCATGGGGTCATGTGGAGTGTCAACATCACAACTGACATTGGGGGGAGATCAATTGTCATTTCCCCAGACGTAACAGAGAATTGCTGGAATTCTGCCGGTTCAACTGTATGAGGGGCATGAAATGTGTTGTGCGCATTCATCCGATCTGCTGTCAGAATTTTTCCGAATGCTTTTGTCTCCGAATTGATCCCATCTATATCAAGCGAAAGTGTTGCTCTCTCATGAGGGTTGAGATGACAAAAACTAATGTTCAGTTCATGAGACGAACGTGAGGCAGAAACGCTGACCTGTGGAATGTTTTCGCCATGACGTTCGTAGGGTGTTGAAACAAAATCCACTTCAAGCGCTTCTCCTTCTTGATGTACTTGAAACATGTCAAATACATGATAAGTAGGTGTAAGAACCATCTGTTCATCCTTCGTTAGCACCATTGCTTGAAGGACATTAATCGTCTGTGCAATGTTTGCCATATGAATTCGTTGACAATGGCGGTGAAATATATGGAAATGCAGCGCACAGACAAGGGCGTCTCTCATTGTGTTTTGTTGATACAAAAATCCTGGATTTGTCCCTGGCTCTGGGTCATACCATGTCCCCCATTCATCAATGATCATCCCAATTCGTTTTTGAGGATCATACTGATCCATGATTTTCCCATGCGCAATGATCATCTCTTCCATCCCATAGGCTTTTTTCAGCGTTGTGAACCACTCATCCTCATTAAACTCAGTTGCAGACCCTTTCTTCTCCCATGTACCTGGCACGGTATAATAATGTAAACTGAGTCCATCCATAAATGATGCAGCCCGCTCCATTAAAACTTTTGTCCAGTTCACGTCATTTGAGTTTGCCCCACAAGCTATTTTGTAAATACGATTCCCAGCGAAATGTCTGACATATGTTTGATAGCGCTTATATATGTCTGCATAGTATTCAGGCGTCATATTCCCGCCGCAGCCCCAGCTTTCATTGCCGACCCCAAAGTATGTCAGTTTCCATGGTTCTCGTTTTCCATTTTGAATACGCCAATCGGCCATCGGAGTTCCTTTAGGAAATGTGATGTATTCCACCCATTCAGCTAATTCTTGAACAGACCCGCTGCCAACATTCCCGCAAATATAAGGCTCACATTCAAGCAGCTCGCACAATCTCATAAATTCATGCGTACCAAACTCGTTCGATTCAACTGTACCTCCCCAATGAGTATTCACCATTGGCTTTCGTTCACTTAGATCACCTACTCCATTTGCCCAGTGATACTCATCAGCAAAACAGCCGCCCGGCCACCTAAGCACTGGGATATGTAATTTTTTAAGTGCCCTTAGCACATCTGTTCGAATTCCATCTATATTTGAAATAGATGAGTCTTCTCCTACCCAAATACCATCATAAATTCCTCTTCCCAAATGCTCTTGAAAGTGTCCATAAATATATTTAGAAATTCGTCCGATCACTTCGTTGATTTTCACAGACCCTTTCATCTTTCAACCTCTCCTTTTTCATTTGATGACATACAAAAAAATCAGAATGCATGGGCATTCTGATTTTATGAGAGTTATGAGTGGATATTCATCTTTTTTAACTCTTCATTCAAAAGCGGAACCACTTCAAACAGATCACCAACAATTCCGTAATCTGCAATTTTGAAAATTTCAGCTTCTGGGTCTTTGTTGATGGCGACAATGACTTTACTATTAGACATTCCGGCTAAATGCTGGATTGCTCCAGAAATCCCGCAAGCAATATAGAGATCAGGCGTTACAACCTTGCCTGTTTGACCAATTTGCAGCGCATAATCACAGTAGTCTGCATCACAAGCGCCGCGCGAGGCACCGACTGCTGCACCTAAAGTTTGAGCAAGCTCTTTCAGTGGTTCAAAACCTTCCTTGCTCTTGACACCGCGCCCTCCAGCGACAATAATCTTTGCTTCAGATAAATCCACACCTTCTGACGTTTTTTTGATCACGTCTTTGACGATCGTTCGCAGGTTTTGGATATCAGCAGATACTGCTGTGACTTCTCCGCTCCTTGACGCATCTCGCTCAAACGGTGGGATATTGTTTGGACGGATTGTTGCCATGAGCAGACGATCTGTCGAAATGACTTTTTCAAAAGCTTTTCCTGAATAAATCGGTCTTGTGAATACAAGATGCTCTCCGGTAACGCTTACATCTATTGCATCTGAAATCAAGCCCGTTTGCAGACGTGCAGCCACTTTCGGTGATAAGTCTTTTCCAATAGACGTATGACCAAAAAGCACTGCATCTGGATTGACTTGATCTAAAATGGCTTGAAGCGCCTGAGCGTAACCATCTGACGTATAATATGAGAGATGCGGGTGTTCAACGATCATGACATGATCTGCTCCGTAGTAAAACAGCTCTTTGGCTTGGTCTTTGACGTCATCTCCTATCAAAACACCAATCACCTCACCACCATCTGCCACTTTATGAGCCGCAGCAATCGCTTCAAATGTCACATTTCTTATTTTACCGTCACGACTTTCTCCAAGTACTATCACTTTTTTACTCATCTTCTCAAGCTCCCCCTTGTTCTCGTGATATCGTAAAGTGGATGTTTAGATGACCTTTGCTTCATTTCTCAATAGATCAGTCAGCTCCTTGACTTGATCATGAAGCTCACCGCTCAGCACCTTGCCTCCCTCTTTTTTCTCCGGTAAGAAACGTTCAATTGTTTTGATTTTATATGGTACATCATCCTCATCGAGATCTAAATCATCTAATTCCAATTCCTCTAGAGGTTTTTTCTTTGCCTTCATAATCCCTGGTAAAGATGGATAGCGAGGTTCATTGAGACCTTGCTGTGCTGTCACAACAAGCGGTAATTGTGTAGAAATCACTTCAACGTCTCCCTCTGCATCTCGTTCAATCGAAGCGGAATCACCTTCAATTTGAATACTTGTAGTGGCTGTGACATATGGAAACCCTAGTAATTCAGCAAGACGAGGGGCGACCTGTCCAGAGCCACCATCAATGGCGACATTCCCTGCCAATATCAGTGAAGCATCTTTGTCCTTTAAATAATGATAGAGAATGGTTGAGGTTGAAAATTGATCCCACTCTTCTAGGTCGTCCTCAACATTTAACAAAACGGCTTGATCGCAACCCATAGCCAGTGCCGTTCTTAGCTGTTTCTCGCTATCCTCATCACCGACTGTGACAACCGTTACTTCTCCTCCATGCTCATCTCGAAGCTGAATCGCTTCTTCTATCGCATACTCATCATAAGGATTAATAATGAACTCCGCCCCGTCTTCTTGAATAGCACCAGACTGAATGGAAATCTTCTCTTCCGTGTCAAACGTACGCTTCATCAATACAAAAATATTCATTCATTTCTCCCCCTTGTGTCGTGCTTATCAGTTATTCCCCTTTAAAATTTGGTTTACGCTTTTCAATAAAGGCTTGGATGCCTTCCTTGGCGTCATTGGATTGGAAGACCTCACCAAACTTTTTGGCTTCCAGCTTCATGCCGCCATCATATGAATACACTTTAGCTGCATTCAATAATTCGAGAACATACTCGAGTGATTTTGGGCTTTTAGCTGCAAATTTAGCTGCTAATGTTTTGGCTTTTTGAAGGGCGTCTTCCTCTGTTTCTGCAAGTTTTGAAACAAGCCCGCATGCGAGTGCTTCTTCCCCGGTAATAGGTTCAGATGTCCCCATCATTTCAAGTGCTTTAGCAGGCCCCACATAACGAGGTAGCCGCTGCGTTCCGCCGAATCCTGGAATGATGCCTAAGTTTAGTTCAGGCAGCCCGAGCTTTGCATCTTTCGTTGCGATACGGATATCACAAGACATCGCAAGCTCTAGTCCGCCGCCTAATGCTGCTCCGTGAATGGATGCAATCACAGGCTTTGGACATTGTTCAATTCGTTCAAACACTTGCTGTCCCCGGTCTGCAAGACTTGCATAATCAGACTCTTCTTGTAATGTTGTAAATTCCTTAATATCAGCACCCGCTGAGAAGAACCTGCCCTCTCCGTGTATCACAATGGCTCTTACTTCAGTATTTTGTTCGAGTTGGTCAAACATGTCATTGAGCTCAGTAAGTAATTGAGAGGATAATGCATTTGCGGGTGGATGTTGAATCGTCAGCAACGCTATCTGTCCTTCATGTTGAAGTGTGAGTAACTTTTCCATGTAAACCATCCTTTTTCAACTTGTCTTTAAGGTTGATGTATTCCGTTTAAAAGTAGATCATGTACGTTTTCTGCAAGTGCAGTCAGATCATATTTCTGGTCGTTCATCACCCATGTTGTAGCGGTTTCATCAATCGTACCAAAAACCATTTGTCTGGCTAGGCGGACATCAAGCTCTTGCTTGAATTCCCCTGTTTTCTTCCCCTCTGTTAAAATCGCATCGAGCATATTTAAATACCCTTTCAGCACTTCATTGATTTTTTGTCGCAGCTCAAGGTTTGATTGCCTGAGTTCAAGCTGTGTCACAAGTGCTAAATGATGATCCTGTGCCAGCAGGCGAAAATGCTCCTGAATGAGCAGAAGAAGCTTTTCTTTAGCAGATGATTTTTGTTGAATATCCGTTTCCATCCGCTCGATGAATTGTCCCATTTTTTCTTTAAATAATGAAATGAGAATATCCTCTTTATTTTTGAAATAGAGATAAATCGTTCCGTCTGCTACCCCTGCTTGTTTGGCAATCTTTGAAACTTGTGACTGATGATAGCCGTTCTCTGCAATCACAACGACTGCTGCATCAATAATTTGCATGTACTTCGGTCTTTTCTGCTTCAATGTGCTTCGTTCCTTTCTAAATTGAATGAGTATTCATTCATAACTTTATGTTAAAAAGAAACGAGTGATTTGTCAAGTCATGTTCTTCTTTCTTTTGAATCTTCATCATACCAGAGAAGACGGATACAATTCAATTCATCCGGTCGATTGACCGGATGATGTAAGTTATGTTTCAGGTTGATCGACAGGTACTTCAGAAGAAGACGACCATTTTCTTTTTTCTTCTTCAATTAATACTCTGCGCAATATTTTCCCTACTGCCGTTTTAGGCAGTGATTCCTTGAATTCGTATACACGCGGCACTTTAAATGATGCAATTCTTGTGCGAACAAATCGATCAAGCTCATCTTCTGTTAAATACGCATCCTTTTTCGGGACAACAAATGCTTTCACCGTTTCTCCTCGATATGGATCTGGAATACCTGCAACCACGACTTCCTGAACAAGCTCATGTTCATAAAGTGCTTCTTCGACCTCTCTTGGATAGATATTATAGCCGCTAGCTATGATGACATCTTTTTTTCGGTCTACTATATAGAAAAAACCATCTTCATCCATATAACCAATATCTCCAGTGAAAAACCATCCGTCCCTTAAAACAGTAGCTGTCTCCTCTGGCTGATTCCAATACCCCTTCATCACCTGTGGACCTTTAACAATGATTTCTCCATGTTCATATGGGTTTTTGAGTCCTCCGGTTTCTTCACAGTAAATACCTGCATCTGTATTTGGCCAAGGACAGCCAATGCTTCCTGTTTTGTTTGTTCCCCATAAGAAGTTAGCATGTGTTACTGGCGAGGTTTCTGAAAGACCATATCCCTCTACTAAACGCCCTCCTGTCAATTGTTCAAAGCTTTGTTTGACTTCTACAGGAAGAGCTGCCGAGCCGCTTAAACAGGCAGTGATCGACGACAAATCATATTTTTCAATACTTGGATGATTGAGAAGAGCGATATACATGGTTGGTGCTCCTGGAAACAAGGTCGGTTTTTTCCTTTCAATTATTTTGAGTGTGTCAGAAACATCAAAGCGTGGAAGAAGTATCATTTGATGCCCTTCTTTGACAGCAAGGTTCAATACGGTTGTCATCCCGTACACATGAAAAAACGGAATGATTCCAAGAATTCGCTCTTTTCCTCTGCTTGTTTTATACATCCATGCTGCACACATTTCTGTATTGGCTAAAATGTTCTCGTGTGTAAGCATGACACCTTTAGGTAATCCGGTTGTTCCACCTGTATATTGCAAAACAGCAACATCCTCTTTCGGGTTAAAGGACATCTGCGGAATCGAGTCTCCTAACGAATCTTTCAACACCTCAGAAAAATGGTGAGTGGTTTCATTTCTCTCTACTTGGATGACCATTTTGTTTTTTCTTTTTTGAACAATTGGGAAAAGGACATTTTTCGGAAATGGCAAGTAATCTTGTAGTTTTGTGATGATCAGATGTTCAACACTTGTCAGCGCTTTCATTTTATAGGCCTTTGGATATAAAAAATCTAGCGTAATCAGTACCTTTGAGCCACTGTCTTGCATTTGATACTCCAGTTCTTTTTCGGTGTAAAGCGGGTTTGTTTGAACGACAATGCCGCCTGCCATCAAAACAGCGTAATAAGAAATAACAGATTGAGGGCAATTTGGAAGCATAATAGCGACTCGGTCGCTTTTCTTCACACCAATTCGAATTAAATGATTGGCCAGTTTTAAAGATTCCTCCTGTAACTGCCCATAGGTGATGTTTTTTCCTAAGAAATGAATGGCCGTATGATCAGGCGCCACCTCTGCAGAGTGGAATAAGTAAGATTGTAACGTTGCATTTGGGATTGTGAGTTCGTGGGGAATTTGATTCGGGTAATGCAGAAGCCATCGTTTATCTGACTGCATGAAAACCCTCCTTCCTGAACTTTCGTACTATCTTATTATAGCAAACTTTTCAATGAGGCAGTTTGCTTTTTTCATATTGAGCCTGGTCCATTCTCACGCCGTCATTTCTTCACAGTTCAAAACCGAAAAGACATCTCTATATAAGATTCATGCATATCCTCTCGGCAGATGAGATAAAAGCTGCCAGATTAACCCTGACAGCTTTCTAAAACGCATTCATCATTTTTACAGGAACATATAAATGGCACCAATCACCGCAAAAGTGCAGGCAACTACGATTAATACTTTTGCTAGTTTTTCCATGTCGTCTCCTTAAATGCCGGCTGCTACAACATAGGACAGCCCGACTGAAATAATGAGTGAAATAAACCCAACCGCTCTATTATCATTCTCAATCTCTTTGTCTACTTTAAATCTTGGTGTTAAAAATTCAAAAATGAAGTAGCTGACTAGCAACATAATAAAGCCGTAAACGCCCCATCCAACCATTTGAAGAAGAGAGTTATGCTGTGCGATGGAATGCTGAAACACATTCGCAATTCCAAAAATTTTCCCGCCTGTCGCCATGGCAACAGCTAAGTTCCCTCGCTGAATTTCTTCCCAGTTTTTATAGGAGGTGACGAGTTCAAAAACGGTTAGAAATAAGACAATACATAGGACTGCCACACTATAATAAGCGGCAATTTCCACAAGTTCATTTTCCCAAAAGGCCTTCATGCGTTATCTCCTTTTTACTTTAATTCGACGATGGTAACGCCTAATCCTCCCTCGCCTTGTTCTCCAAAACGAGCATTTTTCACACTTCGGTGCTGTTTCAATAATTCTTGAACACCTTTTCGCAGGGCTCCAGTTCCTTTACCATGAATAATGGACACGCGCGGATAACCTGCTAATACAGCATCATCTAAATATTTCTCTACTCTGCTTAACGCATTTTCATAACGCTCTCCTCTTAAATCAAGTTCAAGCGATACATGATAATCTTTCCCTTTGACAGCCGTAATGGCTTTCTCTTGTTTAAATTCTGGAGCCGATTTGATAAACTCCAAGTCATTTTCTTTTACTTTCATTTTCAGAATGCCCATTTGGACACTCCACTCTTTGTCACCCGTTTTTTCAAGCAAGGTTCCTTTTTGTCCAAACGTGAGCACTTTCACTTCATCACCGGGTTTTAATTGTCTCGCGTTTTTCTTTACTGTTTCTGCTTTTTTCTTCCGATCAAATTCAGGAACAGCTTCTTCTAGACGCTTTCTCGCATCGATGAGTTCATGTTCTTTGAACGAGCGGTGCTCACTTTGAATAGACCGTAGCTCATGAATGATATCTTCTGCTTCTTTCACCGCTTGTTCAATTTTTTCCTTTGCTGTCTGTTCCGCTTCTTCTAGCAGCTTGTCCTTTTTCTCATTCCATTCAAGGATTTGCTTTTGCAGCTCCTTGTGCAGTTTTTCCGCTTCTTTTCTATAGGATTCTGTCTCTTTCAACTCTTCTTCAGCTTGCTTTTTGCTATCTTCTAATGAGGCAATCATTTGATCCACTTCGTTATGCTCTGCATGTATATCCGCTTTTGCTCTGTCAATAAGGTGAGCAGGCAAACCGAGTCGTTTGGAAATTTCAAAAGCGTTACTCCGCCCTGGGACACCAATGAGCAAACGGTACGTTGGTGATAACGTTTCGATATCAAACTCTACACTCGCATTTGTCACACCTTCTCGGTTATATCCGTATGCTTTCAGCTCAGGGTAGTGAGTGGTCGCAATCACGCGAGCATTTGTTTGATGAACTTCATCTAATATACTCATTGCAAGTGCAGCACCTTCAGCAGGATCTGTCCCTGCGCCTAGTTCGTCAAATAAAACAAGTGAATTCGAGGTCATATTCTTTAAAATGTCCACAATATTGACCATATGAGAAGAGAAAGTACTCAAGCTTTGTTCAATGGATTGCTCGTCTCCAATATCGGCGAATACTTGGTCAAAAACAGCCACTTCCGATCCTTCTTCAACCGGAATATGAAGACCCGCCTGCGTCATGAGTGTGAGAAGTCCCAGTGTTTTTAACGTGACCGTTTTCCCACCTGTATTTGGTCCTGTGATCACGATGGTCGAGAAATCCTTCCCAAGCTCAATGTCATTTGCCACCACTTGATCTCGGGGTAAAAGGGGATGTCTCGCCCGTTTTAAATAAATCTCCCCTTGATCGTTCACAGAAGGCTTCGTTGCTTTTTCCGCCTTTGCATACTTTGCTTTTGCAAAGATAAAGTCTAATGTCTGAAGTTCCTTTACATTATGAAGTAGTTCATCAATATGCTCGGAAACGCTCTCTGTCAGCATTTGCAGTATTCTTTCGATTTCTTGCTTTTCTTTTAGGCGGGTTTGCTGCAATGTATTGTTCAAATCCACCACGACCTGAGGCTCAATAAAAAGTGTCGCCCCAGAAGAGGATTGGTCATGAACAATCCCACCATAATTCGAGCGATACTCTTGCTTGACAGGGATAACAAAGCGATCATTTCGAATCGTCACAATTGTATCTGACAACATTTTTGAAGCAGATTGTGAACGAATCATAGATTCTAATTGATCACGCACCTTTGATTCTAAAGAGCGTAATTGTGTGCGTAGCGCGCGTAACGCTGGGGTCGCATGATCAAGCACTTCCCCATTATCACCAATAGAACTCTCGATTTCTTTTCTTAATTCAGGCAGTAAAATTAATGTCTCTGCATATGTATGAAGGCGTGGTATATCGACACCATCTTCATACATGGATAAGAGAAAGTGCTTCATGTTTTTCACAGCATATAATAGTCCTGCGATCTCCATTAGCTCAGAGGGACTTAATGTACTGCCAATTTCTGCCCGTTTGACTCCTCGTCTAATATCTGTTAAACCGCCAAAAGGCGCAGACCCTTTTAAACGAATCACGTCTTGTGCTTCTGCCACCTCTTCCAGCAGATGCTTTATGGTTTCAATATCTGTGAGCGGGGTTAAGTCCTGTACCCGCTCTTTCCCTAGGGTGGATGCAGCATATGACATCACTTTTTCTTTTACTTTATGAAATTCTAATGATGCTAACACTTTTTGTTGCAGCATTGTACAGCCTCCTAACGACTACCTGTCACGCGTTAAAAACTTTTTCATCTCTTTGAGTGAAAATGTGTTCACGACATTTGCTTTTGGTGTCCAACCTTTTCTCGCAGCTGTGACACCGATTTCCATATGATCTAGCATGGCGATGTTGTGTGCATCTGTATTGATCATAATGTTCACACCTGCTTCATTCGCTTTCATTAAATGCTCTGTTTTCAAATCAAGTCTTGACGGATGACTGTTTAGCTCTAATGCTGTTCCCGTTTGCTTGGCAAGTTCAATAAGCTGATCAATATTCAAGGCATAGCCATCTCGCCTTCCAATCAAACGCCCAGTTGGATGCGCAATTACATCCACATGCTGATTTTGAAGCGCAGTCTCAAGACGTTTCATTATCACTTCCTCCGGCTGTGAAAAGCTAGAATGAATGGAAGCAATGACAAAATCCATTTCAGCTAAAAATTCATCATCATAATCTAATGATCCATCCGGCAGAATATCCATTTCGACCCCTTTGAAAATGTGAAAATGCTCAAATTCCTGATTGAGCTTGTCAATTTCTTTTGCTTGAAGCCGCAGTCGTTCTTTAGTTAATCCGTTTGCTACTTTTAAATATTGCGAGTGATCTGTAATTGCCATGTATTCGTAGCCTCTAGCGATACATGCTTCTGCCATTTCACGAATAGAGAACGCCCCGTCACTCCAAGTTGAGTGCATATGAAGGTCACCTTTTATATCTTGTAGTTCAATAAATTGCATACTTTCTTTATACGAATCAATCTCCGCTCCGGTTTCACGAATTTCTGGCGGAATCAGCGGAAGTTGAAAATGTGCATAAAAAGCAGTTTCGTCTTTAAATGTTTTTATTTCTCCAGTTTCAATTGTTTCTACACCGTATTCGCTAATGCGCTCACCGCGTTCTTTTGCAATTTGCCTCATTCTGATGTTATGATCCTTCGATCCAGTGAAATGATGTAACGTTGTGGCAAATTGCTCTGATGTCACAAGACGGAAATCCACACTAATCTCAAAATCTAGTGCAAGAATAACGGATACTTTCGTATCTCCGCTTGCAATGATGTCTTTCACATCATTTAGTGCAACGAGTTGCTCTCTTACCTGTTCAGGGTGTTCCGTTGCAATGATGTAATCTAAGTCCTTCACTGTTTCGCACGCACGTCTTAAACTGCCTGCTCTAGAAAAGCGGATAATTCCTTTCATGTGTTCAAGCGCATGATCAATACGCTCTGCTACATCTAAAGCAAAACCGATCGGCAAACGTTCTGGTTGCTTACCTGCTTCCTCGAGCGCTGTGAGGATTTTTTCCTCTGTTTTTTTACCAAAGCCAGCTAATGATTGGACTTTCTCCGTTTCACACGCTTCTTTTAAAGATTGAGCATCATGTACACCAAGTTCTTGGTAAAGCTTTGCGATCTTTTTCCCGCCCAATCCTGGCAGTTTTAATAATGGAATCAGTCCTTCAGGCACTTCCTTTTTTAATTGTTCAAGTGTCTCTGATCGTCCTTTTTCAATATACTCAGTGATCACGGCATAAGTTCCTTTGCCGATTCCAGGTAATGTTAATAGATTATCTATTTGAGAAAGGCTACGGTCATCTTGTTCAAGCGCCGCTGCTGCTTTGCGAAAGGCCGATACTTTGAAAGGGTTATCTCCTTTTAATTCCATATAAACTGCAATTGTTTCAAGAAGTTTGATAATATCTTTTTTATTCATCATCTCATCCTCCAGCCACTTTGGCATCTTCCTTTATAAATATATAAACTTTTCCTTCATCCGACAACTTCAAGTCATGGAATGAGAAAAAACTTCTCCAAGAAAGGAGAAGTTTTTAAGCTCCATACGTCGTCCATAAGTCTTTCACAAGACTGGACAGATAAGGGGTGTTGCCTACGATCACATCTGCTAATACTGATTTGCTTATCATCGTTTGCAGCGCATCGACTGGAAGTAATGCAGTGACAAACAATAGAATAAACACAAATAAATACGTTTCAAGAAATCCTAAAACAGCGCCAAGCAGTTTGTTTACCTGTTTAATCACAGGTATACTTGCAATGGTTGTGAGCAGTCCGCCAATGATGGCGAGCAGGATTTTTGTCAAGATAAACAGAATGATAAACGCAATAGTATTATAATAAGCTGTTTCTAAATTCCCACTAATGAAAGCAAGCTGCGCTTGACCTCCGCTAAAATGAGGTGATGGAATCCACGTAAGCTGTGGCGCAAGTGACTGATAAAGCATAGAAGCCACTAAAATAGAAACAACAAAGCTAATCAATTTAATAAATTGAAGAATAAACCCGCGTTTTAGACCGACAAGCGTTCCCATAAGAAGCAAAAACAAAATGATGATATCGATCACGGTGATTTCATTCCTTTTCTTTAAGCTGAAGCTCGAGTTTTTCGTATTGCTCTTTTAATTTCAAATAGTCGTGGACGACATTGACTGCTGTCAGTACAGCTAATTTGTTTATATCAAGATATGGGTTTTTTTCATTTATTTCTCTCATTTTATCATCAACAATTGAAGCAACATGTCGCATATGCATCTTCGTCTCTTGACCGATGATTGTATAGGACTGTCCGTAAATCTCAACTGTTGTTTTCGTTTTACCGCCGTCAGACAACGTTTCTCCTCCATTCCACGAGAATCCTAGTCTCTATCATAACATGTTTAGACATTGAATGGAAAGACGAGCCCTTCCCTGTTATGGTACACTTTAGAAATCAATAATATCAAGGAAAAAGGAGTTATCCACTGTGCCCCAATCCGTCTTAAAAGCAACTTCAGAAGACATGAAGAAGATAAAGAGCGTGTATGCTCACCATTTGACTGACAACTTGCCAAGAGGCGCACTATTTCAAGCAAAGGTTCCAGGCTGTACGATTACAGCCTATCAATCAGGAAAAGTCCTGTTTCAAGGACAAAAAGCAGAAGCTGAAGCAGGTCACTTCAGCCACTTAAAGAAAGCTGATGGAAAAAGTAAAAAAACACCTGTCGTGACCAAATATACACCTCCTGCCAACATCGCTTCAATGTCGGTTATCGGCTCAGACGAGGTAGGCACTGGTGATTATTTTGGACCAATTACTGTCTGTGCAGCATATGTTGATTCAAGTCAGCTTGCGCTTATGAAAGAGCTTGGCGTCAAAGACTCTAAAGGTCTAAAAGATTCGCACATTATCAATATCGCCAAAGATCTCATAAAAACCATCCCGTTCAGCCTGCTTGTCCTTCACAATGAAAAGTACAATACAATGCAGGAAAAGGGCATGAGCCAAGGAAAAATGAAGGCCCTGCTTCATAACCAAGTCATCACCTCTGTTCTTGACAAGCTGGATGGCAGAAAACCAGAAGCCATTTTAATTGATCAATTTGCGGAACCCAGCATTTATTTCAAGCATCTTACAGGGAGAAAGATTATTAAAGACCGCACATACTTCAGCACAAAAGCGGAAGGGATTCATTTATCTGTTGCTGCTGCTTCAATTATCGCAAGGTATGCCTTTTTAATAGAGATGGATAAATTATCAAAAGCAGCCGGCTTTGACATCCCAAAAGGAGCAGGTCCTCATGTAGACAAGGCGGCTGCAAAACTGATCAAACTCCATGGCGAAGACGCTTTACGACAATTTACAAAACTGCATTTTGCTAACACACAAAAAGCAAAAAAATTATTGCATTAAAAAAAGGGGCTGCGGCACATGAGGCTACAGCTCCTTTTTCATTATCCACGTAAGACGGCTTGATACGTATCTTCTAGTGCTTTTAATACCTTTGTATGAACGGCTGTCACTTCTTCTTCTGTTAATGTTTGGTCTGGGTTTAAATATTGCAGAGAAAAAGCAACGGATTTCTTTCCTTCTTCCATATGCTCACCTTCATACACATCAAAGACTGAAAGATCGGTAAGCAAACTGCCACCCGCTTCATAAATAACCCGTTCCAACTGTCCGCTTGAAATATGCTGATCTACGACAAGGGCAATATCTCTTGTTACAGCTGGGAATCTCGGAATGGCTTTATATTTCATACTCTCTGTTTCAGCCGTTATAACATCCGTTAAATCCAATTCAAAGACATATGTTTCTTTTAAGTCTAATTCCTTTTCAACCACCGGATGAAGCTCAGCAACAAAACCGATGACCTTTCCATTTAAGTGAACATCTGCTGTACGTCCTGGATGAAGACCTTCACGCTCTGCTTGAACATATGTGATTTGATCTGATACACCAAGCTTTTCAAACAGCCCTTCAGTAATCCCCTTTGCTACATAAAAATCAACAGCTTTCTTCTCCCCCTGCCAAAGATTTTTATGCCATAAGCCTGTAATAGCACCAGCAACATGCTCTTTCTCTATTGGCTTTGCGCCTTCGTCTTCTGCTAGGAAAACAGAACCTGTCTCATAAAGTCCGAATGAATCAGCCTGTCTTGCCAAGTTATAAGCGACAGAATCGAGTAAGTTCGGAAGAAGACTCTGTCTTAATACACTTCGCTCTTCACTCATTGGAAGAGATAGTTTCGTTTGATAAGCTGGGTGCAGAGCAAAAGCTGTTGACTTGTGCTGATTCGTTAATGAATACGTAATCGCTTGCGAGAGCCCTGCACCCTCTAAGAAACGTCTGACCTTTCTGCGTTTCACTTGGTATCGTGTAAGACCGCCAACGGTTCCACCTGTAGCAGGAAGTGTAGAGGGAATATTATCGTAACCATATAAACGAGCCACTTCCTCAATTAAGTCTTCTTCAATGGTAATATCCATTCTGCGAGAAGGGACCGTAACGACAAGAACATCGTTTGATTCTCCAACTGCAAAGCCAAGTTTGTTGAAAATATGAATCATCTCTTCTTTTGAAATGTTCATTCCAAGCACTTTGTTCACACGTTCAGTGGATACATGAATGACATTCATTTTCGCTTCTATGTGATTTTCCTCCACAGTTCCACTAAGCACTTCACCGCCTGCATAGACACTGATCAATTGCGCCGCTCTCTCTGCTGCCGGTTTCACACGTTGCGGATCTAACCCTTTTTCAAAACGTGTACTTGATTCACTGCGAAGTCCTAAGTCTCTAGATGCTTGACGAACCGTTTGACCGTTAAAGTAAGCAGCTTCTAATAAAATCGTTGTCGTCTCATCATGCACCTCCGATTCAAAACCTCCCATCACACCTGCTACAGCGTGAGCCTTTGAGCCGTTTGTAATAACAAGGTGCTCAGATGACAATGTACGTTCTTGGGTATCTAATGTTTGAATGACTTCGCCTTCAGCGGCCTTGCGCACAACTACCTTCTTAGAATCAAACCGGTCATAATCAAATGCATGAAGTGGCTGACCATATTCAAGCAAGACAAAATTCGTAATATCCACTACGTTGTTAATAGGACGAATACCTGCATTCATGAGTCTTGTTTGTATCCATAATGGTGCAGGTCCAATCTTCACATTTTTAATGATTTTTGCTGCATAAAGAGGATTCGCCTCTTGATCATCAATTTGCACAGAAATGTAGTCTGCTGCTTTTTCTGTTGAAGATTGATATATCGTGTCAGGCAGTTTGACATCACGACCTAGAATGGCCGCAACTTCATAGGCAACACCAAGCATATTCAGTGCATCAGCACGGTTCGGTGTTAAACCAAGCTCCAGCACAGCATCATCTAATTGAAGTGCCTGAAGTGCATCAGCTCCTGGCTGAACATCATTTGGGAACACAAAAATGCCGTCTGCATATTCCTTTGGTACGAGTTTACTTTCCACTCCTAATTCTTGCAGTGAACAAATCATCCCATGAGACTCTTCACCGCGCAGTTTTGCTTTTTTTATTTTAAAATTGCCAGGAAGGACAGCGCCAACAGTAGCTACCGCCACATACTGTCCTTTATCGACATTAGGAGCCCCGCATATAATTTGTACAGGTGCTTCTTCACCGATATCGACAAGACATTTATTTAATTTATCAGCATTAGGGTGCTGTTCACACTCGATCACGTGACCGACAACCACACCTTTCATGCCTTCACCTTTATACTCAACCGCCTCTACTTCAATTCCGCTTCTTGTGATTTTTTCTGCTAATTCAGCCGGCTGAATGCCTTCTAAATCTACATAGTCTTCTAACCATTTATATGAAACAAACATGATGATTTCCTCCCCTTAGTCCTGCTTAAATTGCTTTATGAATCTAATATCATTTGTGTAGAAATGGCGAATATCATCGATACCGTATTTCAGCATCGCAATACGTTCAACGCCCATTCCAAAAGCAAAACCTTGATAAATATTTGGATCAAATCCGCTCATTTTAAGTACATTCGGGTGAACCATACCAGCACCTAAAATTTCAATCCAGCCTGTCCCTTTACATACTGAACAGCCTTTACTTCCACATTTAAAGCATGAAACGTCAACTTCAACAGATGGTTCTGTAAATGGGAAAAAGCTTGGGCGCAATCTAATTTCACGATCTTCACCAAACATCTTTTTGGCAACTGTCTCTAACGTTCCTTTTAAGTCACTCATGCTAATATTGTGATCAACAACAAGCCCTTCGATTTGCATGAATTGATGTGAATGGGTTGCATCATCACTGTCTCTTCTATATACCTTACCAGGGCAGATCATCTTCACAGGACCTTGGCCTTTATATTTCTCAAGTGTACGTGCTTGGACTGGAGAGGTTTGTGTTCTCATCAGCGTATCTTCAGTAATGTAGAAACTATCCTGCATATCACGCGCAGGGTGTTCCTTTGGAAGGTTCAATGCCTCAAAGTTATAATAATCCGTTTCAACCTCAGGACCTTCCTCTACGGTATAGCCCATCCCGATCAATAAATCTTCAATATCCTCTACAACAATCGTTAGTGGATGTCTTGCCCCCATTTTAATTGGACTTGCCGGCAATGTGACATCAATCGTTTGGGAAGCTAGCTGTTTTTTTACTTCTTCAGCTTCCAGTTGTTCGTTTTTTTCAGCAATTGCATTTGCAATACGCTCTCTTACTTCGTTTGCGAGTGCGCCCATTTTCGGTCTTTCATCAGCGGAGAGCTTTCCCATTCCACGAAGTACTTCTGTGATGGGTCCTTTTTTCCCTAAATATTGAACACGAATATCATTTACCTCTTTGAGTGAGCCGGCTGCTTCTACCTTCGCTACCGCCTCTTGTTCTAGCTGTTTTAACGTTTCTTGCATAAATGTCATCCTCCTTTTGATATACGAAGCCGTCTGGATAAACGACCGTTTTATTCCGAAGACAATAAAAAAACCCGCCCCTAATGATAGAAGGGACGAGTTGTGGTCGCGGTACCACCCTTTTTAGGCACAAATGTGCCGATAAGCTTCATTGACATAACGGAATCGAACGAATCCGGTTCACCTTTACGCAAAAATGACGGTCCCGGTGACAACTCCAGAGGTGAATTCCTGCTTCAGCATTCCTTAAATGCACTTTCAGTCTACGATGCATTCTCCCTAGAAGGCAGCTTATTGAAACAATCTTCCTCTATCATGGTTTTTAAAATATTAGTTTTATTATAGTGAAATTCAGTAGATGATGCAATACTATCCACGTAAATGATAGACAAGAACCGCAGCAGCGATGGCGACATTTAATGATTCTGCTTTCCCATACATAGGAACATATAGATTTTGATCCGTCATTTGTAGTATCTCTGGATTGATGCCAGCACCTTCATTGCCAACAATCAGCGCAAACGGACCTTTTCCCGTCACGTTTTTATATTCTTTCGCATCACTCAAGGCACTTCCGTATACCGGTATCCTCTGCTCCTTTAACGCTGGAATCGCCTTTTGAAGTGTTTGTTTCAAAATAGGAAGATGAAAATGAGATCCTTGTGCTGAGCGCAGCGTTTTCCCGTTAAAGGCATCTACGGTTCCATCTCCTAAAATAACCGCATCTAGACCGGCAGCGTCCGCTGTACGAATCAATGTGCCTACATTTCCTGGGTCCTGAACTGCATCTAAAAGTAGAATTCTCTCATACGTCTTTTCCTCAAATACAGGAACTGTACAAACTGCTGCAATGTGCTGTGGCGTTTCTGTCTCTGTCATTGCAGAGAAAGCCTCTTCACTCAGCTCATACAGTGTAATGTCGGGTTGAATGTCTGCTGGCAGCATGTCAGGGGTCGTCACCATTAATTCCTTCACAACCCCGCTTTTTAATGCTTCCTCTACTAAATGCTTCCCCTCAACTAGGAATTGTCCTGTTTTTGTTCGTTCTTTTTTTGTGTGCAACTTTTTCCATTGTTTAATGTTTGTGTTTTTTGCTGATTCGATATATTTCAAAAGATTTTAACTCCTTTAAGCATCTTGAATTTATTATATCTCATGCACACTACATAATAAACCTGTCATTGAGACAGAATAGGGCTATTACTATTAAAAAAGGAGTGTGGGTCAATGGATTTTAACTTAAGAGGTGCAGTCATTCAAAACATCACTGGGCATAACCAAGAGCAGCTTGAACAAACAATCTTAGATGCCATTCAAAGTGGAGAGGAAAAAATGCTACCGGGCCTTGGCGTTTTGTTCGAGGTGCTATGGAAAGAGGCGTCAGATAACGAAAAAAATGATATCCTTGAAACATTAGAACAAGGCTTAAAACCTCAGCATTAAAAAAATGCGGCTTGCTCTACAATGAGCAGGCCGCATTTTTTGGCTTAACTAGATATCGGTACCTCCATTCGCATTGCCGGATCACGCCAAATGTCGAACCATTTTTTAATGGCAAACACGATAATGACCAATCCTAAAATAAGCATAATCATCGACAAGACCGCATTCAACACACTGTAACCGGAAGCTTTCGGATTTAAATACACATTCGCCACCATCCAGTATCCTGCATAATTGACCGTCACGTATAAGTACGCGAGCGGGATTAAACAAGTCAGCATATACCGTCTTTTATCAGCAATTTTCAATACAACAGTTGCGCCAATAATTAAACCAATCGAGGCCATTAGCTGATTTGATACACCAAACAGCGCCCAAATTGACCCAATGTCCCCTGAGTAAAGCAAGTATCCCCACATGAAGCAGGCAAGCGCACTTGCAAACACTGATCCAGGTACCCAGTCATTGCGTTTGAGCGGTTTATACGCCTCTCCGAAGAAATCTTGAATTAAATATCGTGCAACACGAGTTCCTGCATCAATGGCTGTTAAAATAAAGACAGCTTCAAACATAATGACAAATTGGAAGAAATAAGACGCCAAGTGGCTAAAGAATGGAATCCCAGTAAAGATGTATGCCATACCTACAGCTAATGTAACAGCTCCCCCAGTTCTCCCTTCTAAATCTAGCCCAATTTCCTTACTGAGCTGCGGAAGGTTTTCGACACTCATACCGAGCGTTCGGAAAACCTCTGGTGTACTATTAATCGCAAAATAATCCCCTGGATGAAGGGCAGTGGCTGCAATTAACGCCATGATTCCTACCAAACATTCAACGAGCATCGCTCCAAACGCTACAGGTTTCATATCACTCCAGCGGTCTAGCATCTTCGGCGTTGTCCCTGATCCAACGAATGCATGAAAACCGGAAATGGCTCCACAAGCAATCGTAATTGAAATAAAAGGCCACACTGGACCTACTAAGACAGGCCCCCCGCCATTTACAAACTCTGTAAATGCCGGAAATTGAATCGACGGATTGACCACAAAGATTCCTACAATGAGTGCAATAAACACACCGATTTTCATGAAACTACTTAAATAGTCCCTTGGCGCCAATAGCAGCCAAACCGGAAGTGCCGCAGCAAAGAAAGCATAAATCGGTAGTGCCAATGCAAGCGTTTTTGTATCAAGTGTTAACACATCACCAAGTACCGTCCCTTGAATATTCGGTCCAAGGAAAACACCCAGCATCAACAACATAAATCCAGCGGATGTTGCAAGCTTTAAATTGCCGGTTTTTTTGTAATAAAGACCTACCCCCATTGCAATCGGAATGGTGATCCCTACTGCAAATGTCCCCCAAGGATTTCGTTCTAGCGCATGAAGCACGACCATTGACAGCCCTGCCATTGTAATCGTGATAATAAATAGCATAGCGAGCCCTGTACAAAACCCCGCAACAGGCCCTAGTTCTTCTTTTGCTACCTCTGAAAGTGATTTTCCCTTTTTTCGCATGGAAGCAAATAAAACGACAAGATCATGCACAGCTCCTCCAATAACAGCTCCTATTAAAAGCCAAAGAAGCCCTGGTAAATATCCAAATTGCGCCGCTAAAATTGGTCCAACAAGCGGACCAGCAGCTGCAATAGCAGCAAAGTGATGACCAAAAGCGACCCATTTATTTGTTGGAACATAATCTTTTCCATCCTCAAGTGTATGAGCGGGTGTAGGATGATCGTCTGTCACCTTTAATACTTTGACCATCATAAATGTGCCATATAGCCGATAAGCAATTGCTAAAATACACATAGATCCTATTACAATTGTAACCGCATTCATTTAACCATCCCCTTTATGAAAACCATTTGTAACAAATATAACATGAATTAATTGATTTTTCTTTTGTTTTAAAACATAGTTGACAAATAGGAATAGTTGTTTTAATCTAGATTTAGCTTCACCTACTTCCATAAAATCTCTTTTGGCAGAGCCGTCTTTAAGCTCTGTCCTTTTTATTGATATCTTACAAAAATAAAGGAATGATCACATCTGCATTTAGTAACTAGATGTTCCCAAAATCCTCTCTCAGAAAATGGGTCATTAGATCAATATCCTCTCTTTCATTTTAAAAAAATAGGTCTTATGAATCAATATAAAAAAGATTATATAGAATGAGTTCATTTCCTGGGAAATGAACTCCTAAACAAAAACCTTTCCCCATTATGAGGAAAGTTGTAAACATTAAGAGCCGTAAGTAATATGCTCGACTGTTTTTTTGTCAAGTCTTTTAATCACTTCTGTTAAAAGCTTCACTGCGTTTTCATAATCATCACGGTGAATCATTGCTGCATGAGTATGAATATATCTGCTTGGAATACCGATTGAAAGAGATGGTACACCATGACCTGTTAAATGGATACCGCCAGCATCAGTTCCTCCGCCAGGCACTGAATCATATTGGTAAGGTATGCTCAATTCATCTGCTGTCTGGACAACAAATTCACGCAGCCCTTTATGAGAAATCATAGAAGCATCAAACACAACGATTGTTGGTCCTTTGCCAAGCTTGCTTGTCGCTTCTTTTTCTGTGATACCCGGCGTATCTCCTGCTACACCGACATCAATGGCAAATCCAATATCAGGCTGGATGGTTGAAGCTGCTGTTTTTGCTCCACGTATTCCCACTTCTTCTTGAACTGTTGCAACACTGTAAGCAATATTCTCATGCTGAGACTCATGCAAATTCTTCATGACTTCAATGGCAACAGCACAGCCTATACGGTTATCCCATGCTTTGGCAAGCAGCAACTTTTCATCATTCATCACGGTAAACTCAAAGTAAGGCACAATTTGATCTCCAGGCAGTACACCCCACTCCATGGCCTGCTCTTTGCTTGAAGCACCAATATCAATAAACATATCCTTGACTTCTATTGGTTTTTTACGTGCTTCTCGTGACAGAACATGTGGTGGTTTAGAACCAATAACGCCTGTGATATCCCCTTTTTTTGTCACAATGGTCACACGCTGTGCCAGCATCACCTGTGACCACCAGCCGCCGACCGTTTGAAAGCGAATAAAGCCCTTATCATCGATTTTTGTCACCATGAATCCAACTTCATCTAAGTGACCGGCCAGCATGATTTTAGGACCGTTTGCATTTCCTTCCTTTTTAGCAATGAGGCTGCCAAGGCGGTCTGAAGAGACTTCATCTGCGTATGATTCTATGTATGTCTGCATGACTTTTTTGACATCACGTTCATTTCCCGGAATACCTTTTGCGTCCGTTAGGGCTTTGAGCATAGTTAACGTTTGATCTAGCTTTGTCATTCCATTCATCCTCCTTAATCTTCGTGGTGCATTCTTATTATACAGAACCTCTTTCGTTCAATACGATCTTTTTACGAATATTTTTTCGTTTAACGAAATATTATTCAAAAAAAGTTGAAACCTTTTGTTCTCTTCATTCGTATTACATCAGATAACGGTATTGGAGGTGCATCCTGTCATGTTTGTGATCCTCATTAGACTTGCTCTTGTTGCACTGCTTGTCTATATTTTCTACATGGCGGTAAAATTCTTTTCAAATCCGAGAAGAAAACTGAAACAAGCACAATTAAAAGAAGGTTTTTATTTTATGGACGAACAACACAATGCACGCAAAAATTTTAATTTCGTCTATAAAGGTGTCTTGTTTGAAGGGGAGAAACATGTTCCTTCTAAAGATCATCCTCTTTTTGTCCACTCCATTTACGTTTGGACGGAGTCGCCTGAGAAGCTAAGTGAATTTACATTAGAAGACTTTGAAAAAATTGAGAAGAACATTGTTGAACGATATCCTCAAACAAAAATTGACTGGGATCAGCCCATCAAAAAAATTAAACAAAAAAAAGGAGCAGACACGCCATAATAACGGCGTCTGCTCTTTTTTTCAGCTTATATACAGATACCCTAATAGAATAGACTGAAGGACAATTAAAGCAGGAATACCTATTTGAAAGGCAGCATGCTTTGTTTTATGACGAAAATACTGCATACCAAGAAACGATCCGGCAGCCCCAAAAAGCAGAGCAGCACACCATAAGTGAGCCTCTGAAATACGCCATTTATGCGCTTTTGCTCGGCGTTTATCCTCTCCCATGAGAAAAAACGAATAGCCGTTGACGATCATAAGAAGCAGTATCATTCCTATGTTCATTCATTTCACCTCACATGATGAGAAAAAAAGATCACCCCTCGAAGGAATGATCTTTTGATGCGGCTCACTTGTCTAATTGTGCCTTTGCAGTATCAGCAAGCTGATTGAATGCGTTTAGGTCATTCACAGCAAGGTCAGCGAGCATTTTGCGGTTGACTTCGATACCAGAAAGCTTTAAGCCATGCATTAAACGGCTGTAAGAAAGACCGTTCATACGAGCTGCAGCATTAATACGAGTAATCCACAGTTTACGGAAGTCACGTTTTTTCTGACGACGGTCACGGAAAGCGTAGTTTCCAGATTTCATGACCTGCTGGTTTGCTACTTTGTATAATCTATGTTTTGAACCGAAATAACCTTTTGCTAATTTAAGAACCTTTTTACGACGCTGACGCGACACAGTTCCGCCTTTTACTCTTGGCATTGTATTTCCCTCCTATAATTCCAATTCCAAATTACTTAATGTTTGCAAGTTGTTGTTTGATGCGTTTGAAATCTCCAGCACTTACGATGGCACTCTTACGCAATTTACGTTTTTGCTTAGTTGATTTGTTTGCGAACAAGTGACTTGTATACGCATGAGAACGTTTAAGTTTACCGGAACCTGTTTTTTTGAAACGTTTAGCAGATCCGCGGTGAGTTTTCATTTTTGGCATTGGATGTTTCCTCCCTCTGTTACTTTACTTTTCGACTTTTGGTGCAAGCATAAGGAACATGCTACGTCCGTCCATCTTAGGCTTTGTTTCTACCGTTGCTACTTCAGCACAAGCTTCAGAGAAACGGTCTAACACGCGCTGCCCGATTTCTTTATGCGTAATCGCACGCCCTTTAAAGCGGATAGAAGCTTTCACTTTATCTCCCTTTTCAAGGAATTTGATTGCGCTACGAAGCTTTGTGTTAAAATCATGTTCATCAATTGTCGGGCTCAACCGAACTTCTTTTAAGCTAATGATTTTCTGATTCTTACGTGCCTCTTTGTCCTTCTTCTGTTGTTCGAATCGGAACTTACCATAGTCCATAATTCGGCAAACAGGTGGTTTTGCATTTGCAGCAACTAACACAAGGTCAAGATTTGCTTTCGCAGCAATCTCCAGAGCTTCCTGACGAGATTTAATACCAAGCTGATCGCCATTTTGTCCGATCAAACGAACTTCACGCGCACGAATACCTTCATTAACTAATTGATCTTTGCTAATAGTGAGCCACCTCCATGAGATTTTGAATTGAGTTCACAATTCATTTTGACCATTTCGTTGTATGTTTTACAGGCAAACAAAAAGTGTGGGCATATAAAACACCCACACTTCGAACATCTGCATGAAAAAGTAAATGTACGGTCAACCTGCCAACTACAAACATGTGTCAATCAGGTGAGAAGCGGGTGCTTCTGCTTGTGATATCTATTCAATTCGTTACCTATTCTACACAATTTTCATTTGTTCGTCAAGTAATCGAACGCTTGAAACAACTTTTTCATTTTAGCATGATATGACGATTAGGGCAAGAACTTTTCAATCCATCATTTTATATAAAGAATTGGGTTGAATAATCACTTTGACGACTCCCATGTCAACGACGGCGATACTATGCCGCTTCAACTTCTCCCATCTCTCTCCCAAATAATACACAAGAGGATAACCGAATGTGTCAGACGATAACTGTTATAGGACACCCCAATGAATGTCCAGTCATTTCACTACCTTCTGACCTATCATGCTCTGTCAATGATCAAAGATTACGCAAATCTTTTCTTTATTGCCTCCACCTTCTATTGTAAAATGAACATGAGCCTATCACATGCAAATGAAGGTAACTACATACATAACAAGGGAGAAGATCATGAAAGCCGTATTTTTTGATTTAGATGATACTTTGCTTTGGGATGAAAAAAGCATTCACACGACTTTTCAGGAAACATGCCGAGAGGCGGAGAAAAAATATGGACTTGATCCAGAAATGTTTGAACATATCGTACGTGAGGAAGCAAGGAAGCTTTACTCTTCGTATGAAACATATGATTATACTGTCATGATCGGAATTAACCCTTTCGAAGGGCTATGGTCAAACTTTAGTGAACCGATTAGCGAAGGCTTTCAAAAGCTGAACGCCCTTGCACCTGAGTATCGTAAAAATGCTTGGACAAACGGCTTAAAAAAAGCAGGAATTGACGATGAAGCATTTGGGCAATACTTGGCCGACTTCTTTGCGGCAGAACGTAGAAAACGCCCATATGTCTATGAAGAAACGTTTCCTGTTTTGGATCGTCTAAAAGAAAGCTATGAACTACTCCTTTTAACAAATGGAGACCCTAGTCTTCAAAAGGAAAAGCTTGCGGGTGTACCGGAGCTTGCCCCTTATTTTAATGAAATTGTGATCTCCGGAGATTATGGGAAAGGTAAGCCTGATCCTGGCATCTTCGAGCACTGCCTTCAGCTATTAAACTTAACAAAAGACGACGTCATCATGGTTGGAGATAACCCGAAAACAGATATTCTCGGTGCCTCTCGTGCAGGTATTCAAACCGTTTGGATTAATCGTCATAACAAGAAAAATGAAACAGATGTCACGCCTGATTACGAAATCAAAAACTTACACGAATTGTTTGATATATTAAAGTAGATCAATATTGAAAACACCCTTCTTTTAAAGACAGGGTGCTTTTTGCATCAAACTAACTCATCCTTTATTTAGATCTGTAGTATGCGGGGGATGTACAGCGGGTTAAAAAGAAAATAAATGCTGAACAGAGATTTGGTCAAAATAGGAAAGATGATGATAAGATTTCCAATGAAGCTTTTGAAGTTGTAGCTTATTGGCATCTTGGTATTAAAATTACATAGTTTAATATCTTTACTTGTATTTAGAAATCAATAAGAATGACTAGGAGGTCTCATAAAGAAATTTTTGGTTGGTGTCAAATTTAATTTTTTCTATAATAGTCTTTTTATTTTTTGTACTGGTGAATGACTTTTAAAAGATTTAAGGATTATAAAACCAAATGTCATCTCCCTTATGAAAAAATCATCTGGAGGTTTATTTATAAAGAAGTGTGAATGTTCCAATGCACGAATAATGGCTGATTGCTCCATTACTTGTGTGAATGGCTACTCCATGTTTGATTTATCGCTCTCATTCCCCCTTTTACTATCTAAATGAATCATTCAATGATCTAGTTCACATCATAAAATGTTGATCTCAATTAAAAAAGCCAAGGATCTCATAAAGAGATCGCCGGCTTTAGATCAACAGTCATTATTTTTTCGCTTCTGCTACCGCATGTTTCACAAAAGCTTCAAGATCCATTGTTTCTGAATCTTGCTCACCATATTTTCTTACGTTGACAGCGCCGCTTTCTGCTTCTTGATCACCGACCACAAGCATGTACGGAATCTTTTGCATCTGCGCTTCTCTAATTTTATAACCAATTTTTTCATCACGACTATCAAGCTCAACACGTAAGCCTTCAAGCTGCAAGCGTTCTTGCACTTTTTTCGCATAGTCTAGATGAACAGATGGTGAAACGGGGATGACTTGGAATTGTACAGGTGCCAGCCATGTTGGAAGGGCTCCTTTGTATTCTTCAATTAAGAAGGCAACGAAGCGCTCCATTGTGGAGACGACCCCTCTATGAATAACGACTGGACGATGGTGCTTTCCATCTTCTCCGATATATGTGAGATCGAAGCGCTCTGGAAGTAAGAAATCAAGCTGTACAGTGGACAACGTCTCTTCTTTGCCAAGTGCTGTTTTGACCTGTACATCTAGCTTCGGTCCATAAAATGCCGCTTCGCCTTCTGCTTCATAGTAGTCATGACCAAGCTCGTCCATTGCATCCTTTAGCATAGACTGTGCTTTATTCCACATTGCATCATCGTCGAAATACTTCTCAGTATCTTCTGGATCACGGTAAGATAAGCGGAATGTGTAGTCATTTAAGCCGAAATCTTGATACACTTCTTCAATTAAGCGAACTGTACGGATGAACTCGTCTTTGATTTGATCTGGACGGACAAAGATATGTGCATCGTTTAATGTCATACCGCGAACACGCTGAAGTCCAGATAGTGCACCTGACATTTCATAACGGTGCATTGTACCAAGCTCTGCAATACGAATTGGCAATTCACGATAGCTATGCGGTTCATTTTTGTAAATCATCATATGGTGCGGGCAGTTCATTGGACGAAGGACGAGATCTTCATTGTCCATTTCCATAACTGGGAACATATCTTCTTGATAATGCGCCCAGTGTCCAGATGTTTTATACAATTCAACACTCGCAAGGACTGGTGTATACACATGCTCATATCCAAGACGTACTTCTTTATCCACAATGTAACGCTCAATCACGCGGCGAATCGTTGCCCCTTTTGGTAGCCAAAGCGGAAGACCTTGACCTACCTTTTGGGAATTGGCAAATAGTTTCAGCTCTTTTCCAAGTTTACGGTGGTCTCGTTCTTTTGCTTCTTCAAGCAAGCGTAAATAGTCATTTAAATCTTCTTTGTTAAAGAAAGCTGTACCGTAAATGCGCTGAAGCATTTGATTGTTACTGTCACCTCTCCAGTAGGCACCTGCAAGACTTAGCAGTTTGAACTCTTTGATTTTCCCAGTAGATGGCACATGAATACCACGACATAAATCAAAGAACTCTCCTTGCTCATAGATTGTCACGACTTCCCCTTCTGGAATCGCTTCTAAAAGCTCAAGTTTCAATTCATCACCAATTGCTTCAAAGCGTGCTTTCGCTTCTTCTTTTGATACTTCAATCCGCTCGATTGGCAGATTGCTGTTGATGATTTTCTTCATTTCTTTTTCGATTTTTGGTAAATCTTCAGGTGTGATGGCTACATCTAGATCGACATCATAGTAAAAACCATTTTCGATAACAGGACCTACTCCTAATTGTACGTGATGTTCTTTTCCATAAATACGTTTAATTGCCTGCGCTAGTAAATGCGCTGTACTGTGGCGCATGATATCGAGTGCTTCTTCACTTTTATCCGTGATGATCTCAATTGTTCCACTCTCTAATAGCGGCGTACGTAAATCTATTTCTTTGCCGTTCAATTTACCGGCAAGTGCTTTTTTCTTTAGGCCCGGGCTAATTGATGCCGCGATGTCTTCCGTTGTCACTGTTTTGTCAAACTCCTTGACTGTTCCGTCTGGAAATGTAAGTTGAATTTGTTCTGACATCTTTGGTCACTCCTTTTTTTGGCAATATAAAAACCCCGCCCCTGGAAAGGGACGAGGTTGAATAAACGGAATCGTGGTTCCACCCTTTTTCCCGTATTTGCAACTTGCTTTGATATAAGCAAATACGGCTTGCGGTTCTATAACGGGAATTCCCGTCAGCCATTACTAAACAAGTTCACAGCTGATGTTCAAAGGTGGTAAAGCAAATGATCCTCTACTAGGAAGCTTTCAGCCGCGGCTTCCCTCTCTAAAAGCGGGTGTTCATTTGTTCATGTCCTTATCAATACGGTCACAGTATGAAGTTACACCGTATTATAAAACGTTTTTTTGTGAAAATCAAGAAAGCTTTTCATTTTTCTTTTCCCTTTTGTCATGTACGAAGCGAACATTTTGTTCCTTAAAAGCATGTTGCGGAAAAACCTCCACCCTTTCTTGAAAAATATTTTGAATGGTTTGCACCATGGAATGCCCTGTGTCATTTGTGAAAAGGGCAATTTTTTGTGGAGCAATGGATACAAGTGGGGCAATAAGCTGCGAATCAATATACATTGGATGCTCTCTTACGAACTGTCTATCTATGTATTGTTTTTGATCACGCTCTGAAGCGTAGCGAAATTCCCAAATCATCAGGCGGTCCTGATGCACCACATGCACTTTGTCCAGCTTGGGCTGTTTAGCCATCACATAATCACGGAGCGATTGGATAAAGTTTTGATATTCCTGTTCCATTTTGTACTCTTCAATGGCGACCTCTACATAATTCTTTAACTTCTGGTCGTACTCCGAGAGTCTAAATGTCATAAATGAACCAATTGAAAAAACACCCTGCTGTAAAGAGATGGTCTCTAGCTCCTTCTTTAAAAGAGCTTCTCTTGATGGGTCTTGATGAATACCAGGAATATCATCAATATCCCCTTTCATGATGCTATGGGCGATCGAAAGAATTTGGTGCTGCTCTTCCGGATCTTTAAATAAATATGTTTTTTCAAGGATGCTACGCATACGTTCATTTTCTTTGCATTCCAAAAAAAAGTGAAGCAGTAAAGGCCGCACGATGTGCTCAAGTGCTTCTTCTGATTCCTTGGCTTTAATGAAAAGCCGGTCATTACCTTGTTGAATTGAAATGTGATGCCGACTGTCCAAGTGTTCAGCAAGATGTAAAAAAGCGGCGGTATCATATTCATCTTCAAAGATTATTTCAAGCATGTTTGTCCCCCCTAACGACATCTGTTACATATATATGGGGAGATCATAAAAAATAGACGCCTAAAATAAATCAGGCATCTTTCTTTTTAAAATAAGCGGTACAGAGATAAAAATGAGATAAATTAAACAGACAATCACTAAGGCAAAATAGTTGCCACTGACAAAGCTTGAACCGAGTACATTCAACGCGATCGTACCTGGAATCAACCCCAAGAAGGTCGCTGCCACAAAAACACTGTATTTTGCACGAGAAGCTGCGGCCGCATAGCTGACAAAATCAAAATGAATAGGTGCAATTCGCAAGAATAAAATATAAATAAAACCATGCTGCTGAATACGGGACCTGACCGCTTTTAACTGCCGGTTGTTCGATTCACGCTTGTTTGAACGAAAGGTAGAAGCAAGCCAAAAGGACCCTGTTGCTCCTGCTGTTGCACCGACCAAGGCGTAAATCGTCCCGAGTAAGCTGCCGAATGACAGACCTGCTGCTAGTGAGAAGACCGTTACAGGGACAAGAACAAACGGACGAAAGAGTGATAAAAAGAGAAAAACAAAGGGCGCTAGCATTCCAAATTGAAGCACCCAATTCTTCATATCTTTCGGTGACAACTGAAGATGTTGTTTTTTCAGCCACCATAGCGCAGCAATCAGACAGGCAATCACTAGAACGAAAAGCCATTTTCTTTTGTTCATATGATCTTTTCCTCCTTCCGATGACACACGCTTTTATAAATGACGACGATTCTCTCCTTCAAGCAATACAGGCTCAGCCAAATAGATAATTCGCTCCATTAAACGTGCTGCTTTGACCTCTTCTTTCTCTCCACGCTGTGAGTACGTAAAATGATGCTTAAGTTCACTCGGTGAAAAATTGGATGAGAAGAAGGTCGGTAGTTGCTCAGCCATACGATATTGTAAGATGGTTCCTAGCAATTCATCACGCACCCAGCTTGTCATGGACTCTGCCCCAATATCATCCAACATTAAAATAGGAGTCGACTTGACCATATTCAGCTTTTTTTCTAGCGTATGATCTGCTAAAGAATTTTTTAACTCCCTTACAAATTCAGGCACATATACAAGAAGGGATGGGTATTCTTTCACGGCTAGCTGCTGAGCAATTGCTGCAAGAATAAAGGTTTTCCCTACCCCAAATTTACCGTGCAAATATAAGCCTTTTCCCTTGCCAGTCTCATCATAGCTTTCAAGGAATTGACCTACTTTCTGAATAACTTCTTGTCTTCCGACGACGTTCAAATCATCAAATGTTGCTTGCAGTACATTTTGTGGAATGTACATGCTTTTAATAAGCTCTTGCTGCTTTTTCTGTCTGTCCAATTGCAGCTTCACAGGACAGGGCGCATATTCAATATCAATGCTTTGAGCTTTAATTACAAGCTTCGGGTGATACCCATCTAAAAGAGTATTGGCGTTCTCCCCATCTAAGCAGTAAGAACAGCCTTTCGATTGCTGAACATATTCAAAGAGCCGATTCAAGCTACGATTGATCATATCATCATGAATCTCTGCTTGATGCTCTTTTAAAAAGGCTTGCACGTCTTCATCAGATAAGACACTTTCTTTAATTTGATTGTATCTCACACGAAAATCGACACGCCCTTTTAGCTGTTCAAATGAACGACCGATCGGTTTCATCTCCATCTCACCTCACATTAATGTGCATTGTACTTTTTCATATTTTTAAACTGATCTAACAGTTTTTCTTTCTCTCGTTCGAGATCTTCTGTTGACAGATCATCGTTTTGTTTTTTTGTTTTCTGCTCATTGGTTTCATTTTCTTTCATCCATTCAGGCAATTTTTCCTCGCGGATGACTTTTCCTGAACCATATGAACTTCTCTGCTTTTTCTGCTGTGCCCACTCTGTCATTTGTCTGTTCTCTTCTTTGGCAATCTTCATGGCAGCAGCGACCGTTTTGATTTTTTTTCTGACCCAGTGCGAAGCAATTTTTTGCATATACGTTTTGGACAGCTTCATATCTGTTTTTAGCAGTGTATAGTATATGAGAACATTCATGACACCTGGCTCTAGTTTTTGCTCCAGCATGATGTCTTCTACAATTCTTAAGTCTGCATAGGTCGGCTCAATGCCATCTGCGATATCCTTCAGAAGCTCTCTCGGTGAAATGCGATTGAGCTTTTCGATCAGCTTTGCATCAGGCGAATCTGCTGCAGTTTGTTGCAAAGCATCATGACGTAAATGCCTTGGCTGCTTTTGATCAATGAGTTTGGGCGGTTCACCGCTGTATTCAATTTGATACCAGTCTCTCGCCGCTTTTCTTAAATCCTCTATGGAGATCATCTGATCGGGACCACAAGCACCCGCTACGATATTTTGCATTTGTAATGGTGTGATGCCATATACAACGGCTAATTTCTTGATCGTTTCTTTCACTTGCTTCGTCAAAGCTTTTCTTGGAATCATCATGTCAGACATGCCCGCTAACAAAAGATCAAAATCAAAGGAATCATCTGAAAGCGGTGCCGACTGGGCATCCCCCACTGTCACATATTCATAGCCATTTTCAAGCAATGAAGCCTGATTGATTTCTTCTGTCATTTTACGTTCACTTGGCTGCAAAACGTGAAACACTTCTTCAAACGACCGTGAAATGTTCTTTGCTTCTGCAGGCACACTTGGATAAGAAAAATAATCACGAAGCTGCATATATTTCGCTTTTTCTACACGATGGTACAAAAGGACATTCAGCATACCGTCTTGGAAAAACTCATCAGGCCTTAGCGGCGGCACGAGCTCATATGTAAACAGTCTGCCATCTTCTGTCTCTTGTTCATATGTGCGGAGCAGGCCAATCGCTTCAAGCTTCAAACGTTCTTCAAAAATATCATTTAAATTCGTTTGTAGCATCACCATGAGCTGCCGATGAGGCGCAGGTTTTCCCCACATACGGTTCTGCTCTAGTTCTCCCCATAACGTCATGTATAAGCTAAAAGCGGACATGCCAATAAGCGGCTGATATAAAAGAGTGATTAGCTGTCTATCGATGTCACCGAGCAAAGAAGCGCTTTTGACGACATACGGATCGAAGGCTAGCACTTCCTTCCAATGCTCTGTCATATTGCTGATCCTCCCTTATGCGATTGTTTTCATTGTACACTTTTTTTACATTTTACGCTTTACGCAGGAAAAAGAGCATGAAGAATCTTCAGCTCTTTTTCAGCGTTCTTTCTTTAATAAATCTTTTAATTCATCAATAAATACATTGATATCTTTAAATTGGCGATACACCGATGCAAACCTGACGTAAGACACTTCATCAATTTTCGCCAGCTCGTCCATCACCATTTCACCAACAAGCTCACTTTTCACCTCTGATATCCCTTGATTACGAAGTTCTTTTTCGATGTTAAAGCAGACATCTTCTAGCTGCTTTAAGGCAACAGGGCGTTTTTCACAGGCTTTGATAAGTCCTCTCAGCATCTTTTCTCGGCTAAATTCTTCTCGAATGCCTTCTTTTTTCACAACAATCAGAGGCAATTCTTCTAATTTTTCAAACGTTGTAAAGCGGTATTGGCAGCTTTCGCATTCTCTTCTACGACGGATGGATTTCCCTTCATCTACTGGTCTTGAATCAAGCACCCTTGTACCTAGGTGCTGACATGTGGGACATTTCATTTCATCAGCTCCGATCTATTCTTGGAAGTTGTTTATCTAATTCTTCATAAAGGGACAGAACAGTCTTTTTACTATAACCAAAGTCCATGGGTAGTGCCGTTTCTGTTGTCACGTTAAAATCGACAGCTGTTTCAAAAGGACGAATTGAAATGACAGTTGCCACAATAAAGGCTTTTTTAGGTGTTCGTATTTTCGCACTGATTTCACCTCGTTCTGCTGAAACAGATGTCACCTGAAATGAATCTTTTCGGGAAAGCATCGCTTCCACCACTTCAAATACTTGCTTGTTTGTCGATTTGTAGTAACGGCTTTTCAATTCTGACACCGGGTGGCGATCAGACGTTTCCGTATGATTTGAAATGAATTGTTTCATTTTTTGTCCTAAAGTCATACACGTATCCCCTTTGTCGTGACTCCTCTTCTTTATTTTATAAAAAAAACCTTTGTTTTCCTAGAACAAAAGTTTAGACAAGGTGGGGAATGTTGGTTTTGCACATCAATCTAATATAAAAAGGAGCATAACACAAAGGCATTCAATGCTTTTGGCCAGCTCCCATTGTAATCTTTTTTCAGTTTACAGTGCTTTGGCTTGTGCCTGTTTTACTTGTACAGGTCCCATGCCTCGAGGTATTTCGATGTTTTCTCTTGTTTCAGCACCTAGTTCATCTCCAATAAAGTCCGCTGCAATATTCGGATTGAGATCGCCGCAAGTGTATACATCTATGCTCGCATAACCATGTTCAGGAAAGCTGTGAATTGTCAGATGAGATTCAGAAATAATGACAACTCCACTTACTCCTTGAGGTGCAAATTTATGAAAAGCAACCTCTCTTACTTCAGCTCCTGTTTTCAAAGCTGCATTTACAAAAGTTTTTTCAATAAAATCCATGTCGTTCAGTTTATCACAGTCGCATCCCCATAACTCAGAGATAACGTGACGTCCGATTGTTTCCATCATGGACCCCCCTTAAACAAGAATAAAAGAGTGAAGTTCTAAGCAGCCGGACCGGACATATACCACGGGGGAAAGTTAGTCCTAAGAGGTCCTAACCCTTTAAGTATACCCGAATGAGTCTGCGAACAAGAAGTTCACGAAAGATAGTATACTTTGTTTAGACCCATTTTGCAAGCTGTGTTTTTAGTAGGGGTTTCTCTCATCTCTTGAAAAGGGGAGTTTGTCTTCTTCATTTCAAACAACAGATAGCTCTTTCATCTGTGAGCCTACAAACTTCACGAGATCAACGACTCTGCATGAATAGCCCCATTCATTGTCATACCATGCGAGTACCTTCACTTTTCTTCCTTCCATGACCATAGTCGTAAGTCCATCTACAACGGCTGAGTAAGGGTTTGTGTTAAAGTCTGTTGATACGAGCGGTTCTTCCGTATAATCTAAAATGCCAGCAAGTGATGTTTTTGACGCATTTGAGAAAGCAGCATTTACCTCTTCGGCTGTTACATCTTTTTTCAAGTCTACAACAAGATCGACCATTGAGACATTCGATACAGGGACTCTTAGTGCAAGCCCATGTAACTTTCCTTTCAAATGAGGAAGCACTAAAGAAAGCGCTTTAGCTGCACCCGTCGTTGTTGGAATGATGGACTGAGCACACGCTCTTGCCCGGCGCAAATCCTTGTGCGGGTTGTCGATATTTTTTTGATCATTTGTATAGGCATGAACAGTTGTCATTAAGCCGTTGTCGATTCCAAATTCGTCATCTAACAGCTTGACAACTGGTGCTAAACAGTTTGTTGTACAAGATGCATTTGAAATAATGACATGCTTTTCAGGATCAAGATCATCCTCATTCACACCCATTACAATGGTGATGTCTTCATTTTTACCTGGAGCCGTTAATATGACTTTTTTTGCTCCGGCATCTATATGACCCATCGCTTGATCTTTTGAATTAAATTTTCCAGTTGCTTCAATGACAATATCAATTCCAAGCTCTCCCCATGGAAGCTGCTTTGGGTCTCTGTTATTTAGCAAAAGTACTTTTTTCCCATTTACAATCAAAGCGTCGCCATCTGCAATCACATCGCATTCATAACGTCCATGATTTGTGTCATATTTTATTAAATGTGCTAGCGTTTCGGCAGGATAGCTTGCGTTAATCGCTAAAATTTGAATTTGATCGTCAAGCATTGCTTTTCTAAAGACCATGCGTCCAATTCTGCCAAACCCATTGATCGCTGCTTTTACCTTCATGAACAGGTCACTCCTCTATTATGTGTTATACTCAATAAATTATTTATGAAATTAGTATATCACATTAGAATACAATTGCCAGTATGTAAACGTATATTTTCTAAAAAGGGCTGATCATTTCAAGGAAAATAGAAAAAAGCATAAAAAAGAAGAGTACGTGTATGTACTCTTACCTATCTGTATGTTCCCATTCGTTTAATATGTTCTGTAATTGTTTCCTTGTATAAGCCAAGTCTTTTGTGTTTTCTATGACACGGTCTGCTTTTTTACATTTTTCCTCAAGAGGCATCTGGGCATGTATGCGTTTTAGAGCCTCTTCCTCATGAAGTCCATTTCGATTCATCAGACGAGATAGCTGAAGTTCAGGCGTTGTGTACACGACAATGATACGGTCGACAAGACCCTCCAGCTCACTTTCGAATAAAAGAGGGATATCCAGTACAACGAATGTTTCGTTTTGCTTCACCGCTTCATCCCGCTGCTTGAGCATTTCTTTTCTGACCTCAGGATGAATAATCGCATTTAACTGCTTTCTCTTTTTTTCATCAGAAAAGATGATAGACCCTAGTTGCTGCCTGTTTAGCTCACCATTTGAAAGCAAGACATCCTCACCAAAGGTTTGAACGATTTGATGAAGAGCTGGTTTCCCTTTAGAAACAGCTTCTTTTGCAATCTCATCTGCATCCACGAGCCGAATGCCCTGCTCTTTTATCATGTGCGAGACCGTGCTTTTTCCACTAGCGATCCCGCCTGTTAATCCAATCACAAGCGTCAATCTGTTTCCCCCTTTATAGCTTCCACACACCAATTAAAATGAGTAAAAAACCCGGTAAGCATGCAAGTTTATCCATCCAGCGCCAGTTTGACAGAAAATGTCCGGCACGAAGCCCGATACAAACGAAAAGTGAGCTCATCACCGCAACAGTGATACTCATGACAATTGGAGAAAAACCTAGAATTGCTGCACCAATCCCTGCTCCAAAAGCATCAATCGATAAAGCAATCCCTAGCAGAATTGCTTCCATTCCATTAATAGTACCAGAACGGTCAATGTCTGCGCTTGTCGGCTTTCGCAAAATTTGAATGACAAGTCCGAGTGACTGCACCTCTACATTCAGTAAGGTCTTCTCATGAAGGAGCAAATCGCGCTCTTTCGCAGGTTTGAAAAATTGGTACAAAACCCAAAGTCCGATGATGATTAAAATCCCTCCACCAAGCTTATCTGTAACTGAGACAGGGAGGAATGTGGTGAATAGGCTGCCAATCAGCATGGAGACAAGTAGCACAATCCCTGAACAGCAAGCAATAATGACAATGGCTTTAAATGGAATCCTCATTTTCCGAAGACCATACGTAAAGCCCACTGAAAAGCTGTCGATGCTGACTGCCATAGCTAAAAACAGGAGCGAAATCGAAATCATACTAGAACTCTTCCTTTCTGTTCATGCAACGATGATCAAGAGCCTCTAGGCTTCGAGACTCTTCTTCACTATATGAAGAGCAGGTGGGCTTTGTGTCAGTCTTACACCTTGCTGAAAAATGAATGTTTTTTATCGTATGCACAGCAAAAAGGAAGCATGCTGATGACGAACCTTATTGTGGTCGTTTTTGACAAGTCACACAAAAATGTGTGCCGCGCCCTCCAACAACCGTTTTCTCAATAATACTCCCACATGTTTGGCAAGGCTCTCCCCGCCGATCATACACAAGAAGCTGCAACTGGAATGTGCCAATATCCCCCTGTGAATTGAGATATGAGCGAATGGTGCTTCCTCCCGCATCAACAGCCACTTGAAGTGTGTCTATGATATGTTTGTGGAGCACCTTGCAAGCATCAAGGCTTAGCTGATGTGCCTTAGTTTCGGGATGAATACCTGACTTAAAGAGGACTTCATCGACATAAATATTTCCAAGCCCTACAACAATCTTTTGATCAAGCAGAGCTGTTTTGATAACACGTGATGTCTTGTTCAATTGCTCCCATAAATACTCCGGTGTGAATTGTTCTGAAAAAGGCTCGTACCCAAGCTGAGATAGTGGCAACTCTTTTTCTTCTTCACCAGGTTGAAACAGATGCATCGTGCCAAATTTACGTACATCATGGTACCGAAGCTCGGTACCATCTGTAAACGTAAAGACGACGTGAACGTGTTTATCATAAGGCTCTTTTGCCTCATGTACACGATATTTCCCTTCCATTCTTAAATGAGAGACCATGACATAGTGATCTAGATGAAAGAGTAGGAACTTTCCTCTTCTTTTAATGTTCTGTATGGTTTCTCCCACCATCATTCGTGCGAACTCCTCCGGTTCCCCAGGACGTTTGATGATGTTTGGCCATTTGATATCGACCTTTTCAATCGTTTTTCCTTTGACTAACCGCTTAAGAGTGCGCCGGACGGTTTCGACTTCTGGTAATTCCGGCATGCTCCTCGCTCCTTTATCTCTCTATTTATTTTTATTTTGCGTCATACCAAGATGGGCCTGATGCAATTTCTACTTTAAGCGGCACATCGAGCTGAAGTGCATTTTCCATCACTTCAGGAACAATTTTTTCTAATATAGCGATTTCTTCTTTCGGCGCTTCAAAGATAAGTTCATCGTGTACCTGTAATAACAGGTTCGCCTGCAAATTCTCTTCTTTCAGCTTCCGTGCCATATCAATCATCGCTTTTTTAATAATATCTGCCGCACTGCCCTGAATGGGTGTATTCATTGCCGTTCTTTCCGCAAAGCTTTTGATATTAAAATTACGGCTTGTGATATCTGGAATATATCGTCTACGCTTAAGGAGCGTGGTGACGTAGCCTTTTTGTTTGGCTTCCTGCACGATGTCTTCCATATAAGTTTTGACCCCTTTGAAGCTTGTTAAATACCGTTTAATAAATGCAGCTGCTTCTTTTCTTGTAATTCCTAGATTTTGAGAAAGTCCGTAATCGCTTATCCCATAAACAATTCCGAAGTTGACGGCTTTTGCCTGCCTTCTCATGGATGAGGTCACTTCATCCTCTGATACATGGAACACATCCATTGCTGTTTTTGTATGGATATCCATATCCTGCGTAAAAGCCTCGATTAAGTTCTCATCTTGAGAAATATGGGCAAGCACCCGCAACTCGATTTGAGAATAGTCGGCTGCAAACATGAGCCAGCCTTCTTTTGAAGGAACGAAGGCTTGACGAATCTTCCTACCTTCTTCCAAACGAATTGGAATATTTTGAAGGTTAGGATCTGTTGAGCTTAATCGTCCTGTTTGTGTGAGCGCCTGATTAAATCTCGTATGGACTTTATGAGTGTCTTTGCGCGTTACCTTCATCAAACCTTCGACATAGGTAGATTGCAGCTTTCCGATTTGACGGTAATGCAGAATAGAGCGAATAATTTCATGCTTGTCTTCAAGTTTTTCTAGTACATCTGCAGACGTAGAGTAGCCTGTTTTTGTTTTCTTAATAATGGGCAGACCCAACTTTTCAAAAAGAATCACGCCAAGCTGCTTAGGAGAATTGATATTAAACGTTTCCCCTGCTAAACGGTGAATCGTTTCTTCATATTCCTTTAGCTTCTTCGTTAACTCTTCTCCCATCTTCTGTAGACGATCAATATCAACCTTGACGCCAAGAGATTCCATTTCACCTAATATCAGTGCAAGCGGAAGCTCTAAATCCTCATACAATTCATGCTGATCATTTTTTTCTAATGCTTCTAGCGTCAGGTCATGCAAGGCAGAGATAGCCGCTGCCTTACGTCCAAGATGGTCTTTTAGCTCGTCTTCATTTGGTATCGCCTGCTTTGCTCCTTTTCCGTACACTTTTTCATCTGAAAAGGATATATTCAACCCATAATCCTTCGCAACACTTGCGACGTCTTCATAGGATTTCTGAGGATTGACCACATAAGAAGCTAACAATACATCGTAATCGACACCTCTTAAATCCACATCATGCCACCTCAGTGCTACGACGGCTCTTTTTGAGTCAAACACCCATTTCTTCTTCGTGTCATCTTGTGCCCATTGTTTGAAAGCTTCTGACCTTAAGGCATCCTCTTTTGTCATAAAAAAGGCACCATTTTCATTGTGAATAGCAAAACCGATCAAATCCGCTTCATGATAATTATCTCCAAGCTGTTCTACCACGAGCGATGCGTGATCTGTCAGCATTTCATCCGTTGCATCAGTGCTTTTGATAACTTCTAAAGCTGACAGATCGACTTGCTCACCTGCTTCTGGTGCTTCTCCTAAACGTTCTAGCAATGTTTGAAAGCCTAGTTCTTTATAAAGTGAGATGACCTGATCTATGTGAGGACCTTCATAAGCAAGATCTTTACTTGACACATCAATAGGTGCTTCAATTTGAATGGTGGCAAGCTTTTTACTCATCAAGGCTTGTTCTTTATGTTCCTCAAGCTTTTCCTTTAACTTTTTGCCGCTGACTTCGTCGAGATGTTCAAGCAGATTTTCGACCGATTCAAACTGCTTTAACAGTTTAATTGCCGTTTTTTCTCCGACACCAGGGACACCCGGAATATTATCTGAGGAATCACCCATTAACCCTTTCATATCTATGATTTGCTCTGGGCGTAGTCCGTACTTCTCTTCAATATGTGAGGGGGTGTAATATTCTACTTCTGTAATTCCTTTTTTCGTAATGGCCACCGTTGTATGGTCTGTTGCAAGCTGTGTTAAGTCTTTATCTCCTGAAAAGATTTTGACCTCAAAGCCATCTTTTTCTGCTTCAACAGCTAATGTCCCGATGATATCATCCGCCTCATATTGAGGGAGCTCGTACCTTTTGACGTTGTAAGCATCTAAAAGTTCACGGATGAACGGCATTTGTTCTGATAGCTCTGGTGGCGTTTTTTGTCTTCCACCTTTATATTCTTTGAACGTCTCGTGACGGAATGTTGTTTTTCCAGCATCAAATGCGACCAGCATATGTGTCGGTTTCTCGTCCTCTAGCATCTTCATTAAGATCATCGCAAAGCCATAAATAGCATTTGTATGAACGCCTTTATCATTTGATAATAGCGGCAATGCGAAAAATGCTCGATAGGCGAGACTGTTTCCATCAACAAGTACTAATTTCTTTTTGTCTGTCATTATTCTAATCCTCCATCGGCTGAGCCCTATCAGCCGTCTCTTTATCAAGTCGTATCTTTATTTTATCAAAGTTCATTTTGAAAAGAAAATAGACGAACCTGCATAAAAAAGGGACGAAAACAAACGTGTTTTCGTCCTTCCAAAATTGGCTCCTTGGATGAAGGGGTTCCTATTCATCCTATCAATGATTGTTTAACAAAACGTGAACTCATTGTAAAGTTGATGTAAATTTTCACATCTCTTTCCTTTTTCTATTTCGATTTCAAGCTCACTGTAAAAGTCGTTCCTTTGCCTTGTTTACTGCGGACAGAGATCGTCCCTTCATGAGCATCTACAAGGTGTTTCACAATGGCAAGCCCGAGCCCTGTGCCGCCTGAATTTCTACTTCTATCTTTATCAATTCGATAAAATCTCTCAAAAATTCTTGGAATCTCGCTTTTTTTCATCCCAATTCCTGTATCTTCCACATCAAATTCATAGCCATCCTTCCGTGGTCTCGCAGTGATCGTGACACTTCCACCCTCTGGTGTATAGGTGAGTGCGTTGTTGACAAGATTTAAGAATATTTGCTTTAATCTCAGCGGATCTGCCATGACATAGACGGGTTCTTTCGGAACACGCACATGTAATTGAATCCCTTTTTCTGCGGCTTTATGCTGAAGCAAGGTTTTGATCTCGTGTATGATTTCTGTCGCATTTGCTTCTTGTATATTTAGCTTAAAATGCTGCTGTTCTATTTTAGAGAGATCTAGTAAATCTTGAATGAGTGTTTCTAAGCGGACACTCTCTTTTAGTATAATTGAGAGAAATTCCGTAAGTGCTTCTTTGTCATCAATTGCTCCATCAAGTAGCGTTTCAGTAAATCCTTTAATCGATGTAATGGGTGTTTTTAATTCATGGGAGACGTTGGCAACAAAGTCTTTCCGCATCTGTTCTAATTGCTTTGTTTCCGTGACATCATGAAAAACAAGGACAATTCCTTTCCATTCATCATCAGTACTTAAAATCGGGACGCCGTCGACTTGGAAGTAGCGACGTTCAATATCAATTGCAAGACGCAAAAACTTCCGAACTTTGGTTTCCGTCATGAAAATTTCGTCAATTAATTCGATAATTTCTTCATGAGTAAATGCTTCATGATACAGCTTGTGCATGTAAATGTGCTTTTGTACTTTAAATTGTTTGCGGAATGTTCGATTGACAAGGTTGATATATCCCATCTTATCAATCAAAATAATGCCCGCTCCAATGTTTTCAATAACCGTTTGAAGACGATCTCTCTGCATTTCTCCTGTACTCGTCATTTCTTGAAGACTTTCTGCAAGACGCTTCATAGACGTATTGAGCTCACTTGTTTCAATGATCAGTTCTTCATAATTGTTCGTATCATAATTACCTCGTTCAAGCTGCTTTGCTACCTTTGTGGCATAATCAATCGGCTTCACATATTTCATCGACATTCGGTAGCCAAAGAAGACAATAATGATCACAGCAGTCCCAAGACAAAATGCAAGTGCAAGCCAAAGCTGGCTGTCAATTTCATTTAAAGGCTGGAATGTAGCATGTAGAAAAAGATATCCCGCCGGTTCGTTCTGTTTCATGATAGGTACAGCATAATGAAATAAAGCATCACGCTCATCATCAATGACTGTTCCTTTTGATTGGAGACGTTCATTTTGCAGCACTCTTTGAATGATGGCTTTTTGTTCTCCTTGACCCGTTGTATGTATGATGCTCCCCTCAGTATCCACAATAGAAGCATTGATATTGAGATGCTGTTTTGCTTTTTTGAGGATGTCCTCGTTTTGCTTTGCGCTCAGATCATCACCATTTATTGAAGAAAGGAGAAAGTTCGATTCTTTTTCCATTCGTTCTGTTAATTTTGTTTCATAGAAGACATGAAACATGTGATCCAAAAAGAGTCCGAGTCCTAAAAAGACAATAAACAGGAGAAAGATGAGCCCAGAAAAAAGCCGGGTTCTAATTTTATTCATTTGGCTTTGGCTCCTCCAATTTGTACCCTAAGCCGCGAATCGTTTTAATGTATGTTGGTTTTTTCGTATTCTTTTCAATTTTGTCACGCAAATGGCTGATATGTACATCGACAATACGTGTATCACCTGCAAAATCATAATTCCAAACAGCACTTAACAGAAGGTCACGTGTCAGTACACGTCCTTTGTGTTTAGCCAAATAGAGCAGCAACTCAAATTCTTTTGGCGTTAGCTCTAGACGTTCTTCTTGGAAATATACTTCATAGTGTTCGGGTAAGATTCGCAACTCACCGATTTTGATTTGGTCTGCTAGGATCTCTTCCTTTTCCTCATGCGACGGGGCAGGCTGCGATTGCTGCGCTCTTCGTAAAATGGCTTTTACTCGAGCACCAACTTCTCTAGGACTGAAAGGCTTTGTCATATAATCATCGGCTCCAAGTTCAAGACCAAGCACCTTATCAAATTCATCGTCCTTTGCTGTCAGCATTAAAATAGGGAACATCATTTTTTGAATTCTAAGTTGTTTGCACACTTCAATGCCGTCCATTTTTGGAAGCATTAAGTCTAACACAATAAGATCAGGTTGCTCACTTACTGCTTTTTCAAGCGCTTCTTCCCCGTCTCTTGCCGTTACGACATCATAACCAGCCCTTTCAAGGTTATAACTTAGAAGTGTTACAATCGATTCTTCATCATCCACAACTAATATTTTTTTATTCATGTTGTGCCTCCAATTAGTGATTTCCCCTGCATCCGTATTTTTATGTTATGTGAAAAGCGAGAAGTCATGCTTTCTATTTTATTTTAACGAAAGCTTAACAAGAGGACAATTTAAAATTTCAACAAGATTCGTTTTGTACACAAAAAGAAAGCCTCTCTTAGAGAAGCCTTCTTTTTTGTTCATATTAAGATAATACTTTCATCACGTTCTTAACAGATTCAACAGAGCGGTCAAGCTGACTTTTCTCTTCTTCTGTTAACTCAAGCTCAATGATTTGCTCAAGGCCGTTACCACCTACGATTGTTGGCACACCAAGGTAAATTCCTTCATAACCGTATTCACCTTCTAGGTAAGCAATCGTTGGAATGACGCGACGCTGATCTTTCAAAATCGCCTCAACCATTTCAACAAGTGAAGCAGCAGGTGCATAATAGGCACTACCATTACCTAAAAGGTTCACAATCTCGCCGCCGCCTTTTCTTGTTCTTTCGACAATCGCATCGATTCTATCTTTTGGAATCAATGTTTCAATTGGGATACCGCCTGCATAAGAGTAACGAACAAGCGGAACCATGTCGTCGCCATGGCCACCGAGAACAAATCCAGTCACGTCTTTGACAGATAAATTTAATTCTTGTGCAACGAACGTTCGGAAACGCGCTGTATCGAGAATACCAGATTGCCCGATGACTCTTTCTTTTGGTAATCCTGATTCTTTATAAACGGCATATGTCATTGCATCAACTGGGTTTGTTAATACAACGATGATCGCTTCTGGAGAATATTTAACGATTTCGCGTGTCACACTTCGCATGATTTTTTCATTTGTTGACACGAGGTCGTCACGGCTCATGCCCGGCTTTCTAGCAATTCCTGCCGTAATCACTACTACATCAGAACCGGCTGTATCTTCATAGTTAGAAGTTCCTGTAATGTTCGCATCGAATCCTTGAACAGGGCTTGCTTCAAGCATGTCAAGTGCTTTCCCTTTTGTTGGGTTCTCAAGTTGCGGGATGTCCACTAAAACCACATCCGCTAATTCTTTTTGAGCTGTTAGAAATGCTGTTGTTGCTCCTGTAAAACCTGCTCCGATGACAGATACTTTTTTACGCTTGTTTGCCATTTCCTTTTTCCCCTTTAACTTTAAAGTTTAAGAATCAAGACAAGTTTTTGATGAGCTCGTCAGCAAACTCAGAACACTTCACTTCTTTAGCGCCATCCATTAATCTAGCAAAATCGTAAGTGACGACTTTTGATGCAATGGTTTTTTCAACAGATTGAATCACTAGATCAGCCGCTTCCTGCCAGCCAAGGTGTTCCAGTAATAGCACACCTGATAGAAGCACAGAAGATGGGTTGACTTTATCAAGACCAGCATATTTCGGCGCTGTTCCATGAGTCGCTTCAAAAATAGCATGTCCAGTTTCGTAGTTGATGTTCGCACCTGGTGCAATACCAATTCCTCCAACTTGTGCTGCAAGGGCATCAGAAATGTAGTCTCCGTTTAAGTTCATTGTTGCCACAACATCGAACTCACTTGGACGCGTTAAAATTTGTTGAAGGAAAATATCCGCAATGCTGTCTTTGACAATGATTTTACCAGCAGCTTCTGCTTCACTTTGCGCTTTGTTCGCCGCATCTTTCCCATCTTTTTCTACAATACGATCATATTGAGCCCATGTGAAAACTTTGTCGCCAAACTCTTTTTCAGCAACTTCATAGCCCCAGTTTTTGAAAGCACCTTCTGTAAACTTCATGATATTTCCTTTGTGAACAAGTGTCACTGATTTACGGCCTTGGTCAATCGCATATTGGATGGCAGCTCTCACAAGACGGTGAGTGCCTTCTTCAGAAATAGGCTTGATGCCGATACCTGATGTTTCTGGGAAACGGATTTTGTTCACACCTAATTCGTTTTTTAAGAAGTTGATTAATTTTTTCACTTCATCTGAACCTTTTGCATACTCAATTCCAGCATAGATATCCTCAGTATTCTCACGGAAGATGACCATGTCTGTATCTTGCGGACGTTTAACAGGAGAAGGTACACCTCGGAACCAGCGAACTGGACGTAAGCATGTGAATAAATCCAGCTCTTGTCTTAGTGCTACGTTCAATGAACGGATTCCCCCGCCAATTGGTGTTGTCAGTGGTCCTTTAATAGCAATTAAGTATTCGCGAATGTCTTCTAGTGTTTGCTTAGGAAGCCATTCTCCAGTTTTATGGTAAGCTTTCTCACCTGCATATACTTCTTTCCAAGTGATTTGCTTTTCACCTTTATATGCTTTTTTTACAGCCGCTTCAAGAACTCTTGATGCTGCTTTCCAAATGTCAGGACCAATTCCGTCCCCTTCAATAAACGGGATGATTGGATTATTTGGTACATTCAATACGCCGCCAGTTACTGTAATTTTTTCACCTTGTGACAATGATATTACCTCCCAGGTTATGTAGTGAATATTTGAAACTTCTTGGCTTGTTTGTCTAAAAGCGAAGAAGTTTTTCACATGTTTCGTTTTTTTGCCGGTATGGAGACTGATTGGTTTGTTTGAATCAGCCTCCACTTATTCTATAAACATTAGTCTCTTTCACTGATCGGAATAAATGTTTGAAGATCAGGTCCAATGTATTCAGCTCTTGGACGGATGAGACGGTTGTTGTCATATTGCTCTAAAATGTGAGCAATCCATCCAGAAAATCGGCTAATCACAAAAATCGGTGTAAACAAGTCATGATCAATACCAAGACTGTGATATACAGATGCAGAATAAAAATCAACATTCGGTGGAAGATTTTTCTCTGATGTCACGATTTCCTCTATACGGACAGACATTTCATACCATTTCGGCTCGCCTGTAAGGTTGGTTAAACGCTGACTCATTTGTTTTAGATGTTTTGCACGCGGGTCACCTTGACGGTATACTCGGTGTCCAAAACCCATAATTTTTTCTTTCTTCTCTAGCTTACCATGAATATAGGAATCTACGTTTTCGACTTCACCAATCTCTGAAAGCATTCTCATAACGCCTTCATTTGCACCGCCATGCAGTGGTCCCTTCAGTGCGCCGATTGCAGCTGTCACACCAGAGTAGATATCAGATAGGGTGGCAACACATACTCTTGCTGTAAATGTCGACGCATTTAATTCATGGTCTGCGTGTAGAATGAGTGCCTTATCAATCGCTTCAATTTCTACAGGAGACGGCTCCTCGCCTTTTAACATATACAAGAAGTTAGCAGCATAGCTGTATTCTTCTTTTGGCTGTACAGGCTCAAGTCCCTTTCGAACACGTGAAAATGCAGCGACAAGTCCAGAAATTTTCGCCTGCAATCGAATGGCTTTTCTGTAATTCGCTTCTTTGTCCATAATTTCCGATTCGTTATCAAGTAAACCTAATAGGGATACCGCTGTACGAATCGCTGACATTGGATGAACCCCATCCAGCGAATATGATTTAAAGTGCTCAATGATCTCCTGTGGAACTTGAGCGTTTTCTGCGAGCTGCTGCTTTAATTCACTCAGCTCCTGCTCATTAGGCAGCTTCAGGTGCCATAACAGGTAGACAATCTCTTCGAATGAAGCTTTTTCAGTTAAATCATCGATATTGTACCCTACATAAGTAAGAGTATCATCAATAATTGAGCTTACAGATGAAGTTGTTGCCACAATACCTTCAAGACCTCTTGTTGCTGTCATGTTCAATCTCCCCTTTTTTAAAAAATTCCCCTTCGTTGCAGAATTCTTGCTTTGTGAAAGCGCTATCCAATCCGAATACGGTGGCAGATTCAAAAAGAAAATGCTTACATTTACCTATACGGTTATAGCACTTTTAGCCTCATTTCTCTTATGTGATCAATGAGTTTAAAATTAAGCCTATTCCCATTATAAACAATAATCAGACATTTGTTAAATGTTTAACTATAATTTTTTTTGATTATTTTTTTTCCAGCCTTTCGTGCAGGACATGGAATAAAGGGATTTTGCTTCTTTTAATATATTTAATTATGTTTTTTTGCAAAAACTCAAGAAAGAAAAAATAAAAAAGAAAGCGGCACTTGCCACTCTCTTTTCATCCGCTAAAAAATTTCACAGCCTGCATCGCCAAGTAAGCAATTCCTGCACCGATCAGTGGGCCAACAGCGACCCCTTTAAATAAACTAACAGCCAAAATGGTGCCAAACACAAGTGCTGCGGTTATGTGCGGATCATTCTCGAGTAAAACAATGCCGTTCTTTGCAATAAGTGCTACTAATATACCAGCTCCAAGAGCAATCCATGCATAGGAAGATTTCATGGCCTCTCCAAGCTGTTTAAACCCTATGTCACCTGTTGCAATTGGAACTAGCACAGCGATCGTAATTACCGTCACACCCCAATTGATGCCTTTTGATTGTAGAACCGGAAAAATTTTTTGATCCAATCCAATGATTTTAATCACGATTAACACAGAAACAGCTAAAATTAACGAGTGATTCTTCGCAATAAGTGCAATAACGAGTAAGAGAAGTAAAAATAAGTTTGCTTGAGTAAACATGATGCCGCTCGCCCTCCTTTCTTTTTATTGCGACTTTTTCATATTACTAATCTTTTTGAATAAAATGAAGTATCGGACATGCTCGTTTTTTGGAGGGGATTGCGTGAATCACACCTACATTGCTATTTTTCTGCGAAGCTTGATGATCATCAGCATTGCCGTGTTTGCGGTTGTCTTTTTATATCAGTCATTTCCGTTTTTATATCCATTTTGGATCGCTTTTGTTGTTTCTTGTTTGATTCATCCGGCCGTTTGCAAAATAGAAGAAGTGACTGGTATGCCAAGAGGCTTTGTTGTCATCATAGTGCTGCTGTTGTTTTTAGTCGCAGCGGCAGGCATGATGACCCTTTTCGTGGTCGAAATCATTTCTGGGAGTGCTTATTTAGCAAAAGTCCTGCCTTCTCACCTTGATCAGATGATCAATGTTGTTGAACGCTTTTTTACAGATAAGATTCTGCCTTTATATCATGATCTGACCGCACAATTTAACACACTTCATGCGGGACAAAAGGAATCTATTTTAGGACAAATCCAAGCGCTTGGCGATGAGGCAGCAGCAAAAATCGGGTCTTTTCTTTCAAAAACGCTCGAACTGATTCCGGCTTTTTTAGGCCTTTTACCTAATGCGGCAGCGACTCTTTTATTCTCCGCACTTGCGACTTTTTTTATCACAAAAGATTGGTTTACATTAAAAAAGTATGGTACACGTATGTTCCCCGCACGGTGGATGTTACATACACGTGCCATTCTATCTGAATTAAAAAAAGCAATCACTGGATTTTTGAAAGCACAGCTCTTGCTCGTTGCGATGACTATTGGCATCGTTTTAATTGGACTTTTCATCTTAAAGGTAAAGCATGCCCTCATCATCGCATTATGCATAGGTCTCGTCGATTTACTTCCTTATATTGGAAGTGGCACTGTCTTTTTGCCATGGATCATTTATTCAGTCATAACAGGGAATCTCTCTCTCGCCATCGGGCTAGGTATTTTGTATATTGTTGTTTTAATTCAAAGACAAATATCAGAACCGAAAGTCTTAAGTAATTCCATCGGGCTCAATCCTCTTGCTACACTTGTCTCACTATTTGTTGGGTTAAAATTGTTTGGTTTTCTCGGGCTTGTCCTTGGCCCTGCTTCTCTTGTCGTGGGGCAGGCTTTTCATCACGCAGGCGTTTTTCGGGATATTCATCACTTCATTATGCACGGCATACAAAAGTAAAGAGCTCCTCATACGAGGGTCTCTTTATCGAATAATTGTAAAGCGTCTGCGGTTGGACATGTTTCTTAACCAGCGCTCAAGTAATGGCTTGAATCGTTTTCTCGTCATAGGTATCAAAAGCAGCGCACCGATAACATCGGATAAAAACCCAGGAATCAAGAGAAGTAAACCGCCGGCTAGAATGCAAAAACCATCTACAATGGTCGCACCTGGCATTTTGCCATATTGTAAATCTCTTTGCAGCTTTTGAAAGGCTGCAATCCCTTGTTTTCTCGCTAAATAAGCACCTAGTGCGCTAGTGAGTATAATAAAAAACATCGTTGGCAGGATTCCGATTAATTGACTTGATATTAAAAATAAACCAATTTCCACTGCAGGAAACAGAATCAGTAATAGTAGAAAATATTTCAACCGTATCACCTCATGGGTCTCTTTCATAGAAAGCTGTTTTCTTCTTCAGTGTAACATAAAAAAAGAGAGGAGTCAGAAAACTCCCCTCGTGTCTTGTTTAAAGAACGCTTGCACGGCCTTTATAAATCGCTCCGCGTGCTGGATCTACTGTAATCTCTTCTCCTTCTTTTAGAAGTGTTGTGGCATTCTCTAGACCTACGATCACTGGAATACCAAGGCTGAGTCCAACAACTGCTGCATGGCTTGTTAAACCGCCTTCCTCAGTGATAAGAGCAGATGCCTTCTCAAGTGCACTCATCATATCACGATCTGTGCAGTTCGCCACTAAAATGGCGCCTTCTTGCATTTTTTCTTCTGCTTCTTTTCCACTTTGTGCAATCACAACCGGTCCATATGCAGATTTACGGCCAATGCCTTGACCTTTAGCAATGATGTCACCTACAACATAAACTTTCATTAAGTTTGTTGTACCCGCTTCACCAACTGGAACACCCGCCGTAATGACAATCAAGTCGCCATGCCTCACATAGCCTGTTTCGATTGATTTTTCTACTGCATTCTCAAGCATTTCATCTGTAGAGTTCGTATTTGAACCGCTCTTTGCAAATACACCGAATACAAGAGATAGCTTTCTTGCAACAGACTCATTTGCTGTCACTGCAACGATTGGTGCTTTTGGTCTATATTTTGAAATCATTCTAGCCGTATGACCACTTTCCGTCGGTGTGACAATGGCTGCTACGTCCAGCTTCATTGCAGTATGTGCAACGGATTGACCAATAGCATCTGTAATACTGACATCTACTTCTTCGCTTCTGCGAGTAAGAATGGCTTTATAATTCAATGCTTCCTCTGAACGTGAAGCAATGTTATGCATTGTTTGAACAGCTTCAACAGGGTAAATTCCTGCTGCCGTTTCTCCAGAAAGCATGATGGCATCTGTGCCGTCAAAGATAGCATTAGCAACATCACTAGCCTCCGCACGAGTTGGACGCGGGTTACGCTGCATACTGTCAAGCATTTGTGTTGCTGTGATGACAGGCTTGCCTAATTTATTGCATTTTTTGATTAATTTTTTTTGAACAAGCGGTACTTCTTCTGCAGGAATCTCTACACCAAGATCTCCACGTGCGACCATAAGGCCATCAGATACCTCAAGGATCTCATCAATGTTATCGACACCCTCTTGGTTTTCAATCTTAGGAATGATTTGAATATCTGCTGCATTGTTCTTTTCAAGAAGCTCACGAATCTCAAGAACATCAGAAGCTCGTCTCACAAAAGAAGCTGCGATGAAATCAACGCCTTGTTCAATACCGAAAAGAATATCGTTTGCATCCTTTTCTGTAATACCTGGGAGGTTCACCCTAACACCTGGTACGTTTACACCTTTTTTATTTTTCAATGTACCTGTGTTCATGACTTTGGTTAAAATCTCTTTACGGTCAAAGTCGAGTTCTTTAACTTCTAAACCAATCAAACCATCGTCTAATAAAATCGTTGATCCCACTTGTACATCATGAATTAAATCTTCGTATGTAACACTAATTTTGTCGGTATTCCCGACAATGTCTTCCATAGTCACAACAAGATCAGCACCAGCTACTAGCTCAATTGCGCCGTTTTCAACTGTACGTGTGCGGATTTCCGGACCTTTTGTATCAAGAAGAATCGCAATGTCCTTGCCTAATGCTTTGCCAGCTTTACGAATGTTTTCGATACGTGCACCATGCTCTTCAAAATCTCCATGAGAGAAGTTTAGTCTGGCTACATTCATTCCTGCTTCAATCAATTCAGTCAGCTTTTCAATGCTTTCACTTGCTGGACCGATTGTACAAACGATTTTTGTCTTTCTCATCACTGTTCCTCCTAAGGTCTTCTCGTTTTAAATTGAGAGCTCTTGTGAAAGTCGGTACATATTTTGATCGACTGTATGTTTTTTATCTAAGATTTCTAAAATATCGTGGTGAACGAGTTCGTTGCTTTGAATACCAACACAGCGTCCGCCTTTTCCTTCAAGGAGAAGTTCCACCGCATAAGCTCCTAAACGGCTTGCAAGCACTCGGTCAAACGCACTTGGAGATCCCCCGCGCTGAATATGCCCTAAGACAGACACACGTGTTTCAAGGCTTGTCTCCTCTTCAATTCGTTTACCAAACTCAACTCCGCTGCCCACACCTTCTGCAACGATGATGATACTATGCTTCTTACCACGCTCATGTCCTCTTCTCAATCTGGCAATAATCTCGTCCATGTCATAATCTGCTTCGGGAATTAATATAGATTCGGCTCCACCCGCAAGACCTGACCAAAGAGCAATATCACCAGCATGTCTTCCCATTACTTCCACTACGTATGTACGTTCATGAGATGTAGCTGTATCTCGAATTTTATCAATGGCATCAATCACTGTATTCAGTGCTGTATCAAAGCCAATTGTAAAATCAGTACCTGGAATATCGTTATCAATGGTACCCGGCACACCTACACACGGAAAACCAAGTTCAGTTAATTTCTTAGCTCCCATGAAAGAGCCATCTCCCCCAATAACAACAAGACCTTCAATCCCGAATTTTTTTAAGTTTTCAATCCCTTTTTTACGACCCTCAACTGTCTTGAATTCAGGGCATCTTGCCGTGTAAAGTTTAGTTCCTCCACGATGAATAATATCGCCGACTGAACCAATTTCGAGTTTCTCAATTTTACCGTTAATTAGACCTGAATATCCATTATAAATACCGTATACTTCAACATTATGGTAAATTGCTTTTCTCACAACTGCGCGCACAGCTGCATTCATTCCTGGGGAATCCCCACCGCTCGTTAAAACTCCTATACGCTTCATCTTTTTCACCTCAGAGACCATATATGAATTAAACATACCATTTCCACTGCTTGAAAACAATCATGTGCAAAACCGGCTGTTTTCAATACGAATTTCTAAAACCGTACCTATTATACAATTAAATAAACTGTTTTTAAACAAAAGTTAAGAAAATCATGAAAACAATCCTGAGGAAATCATATCGGTTAAAACACTCTCAAGTCTTTCATATCAAGGGTTTTAGACGTCTCAAATTTTATGAAAACAAAAGAAAATTATTTTCAAATAGCGCTTTCAAAAATGAGAAAAAAATAAACGCCAGCCAAAAAGGCTGTACGTTTATTTAATTTGCCCCAATATATTGATTTTTAATCGACACTTTACCGATTGCTTTGTATTTTTGATATCTTTGGTCCACTAATTCTTCTGGAGTTAGCTTGAGCAAAGATGTAAGTGACTGTTTTAATGTTTCTTCCATGTAGGCTGCTTGTTGTTTCACGTCTCGATGTGCTCCACCTTTCACTTCTTTAATAACATCATCTATAATATCTAATTCTTTCAGGTCTGGAGCTGTAATTTTCATTGTTTCAGCAGCTTTTTTGGCAAGTGATGAATCCTTCCAGAGCAGTGCAGCAGCACCTTCAGGAGAAATCACAGAATACGTTGAGTTCTCTAGCATAAATAGATGGTTTCCTACGCCTAAGCCAAGCGCACCACCACTTCCGCCTTCTCCAATGACAATACAGATAACCGGTACGCGAAGTCCAGCCATTTCGAATAAGTTTTTAGCAATTGCTTCACTTTGTCCACGTTCTTCAGCTGCTTTACCAGGATAAGCTCCTTTAGTATCAATAAAGCAAATGATTGGACGATTAAATTTATCTGCTTGTTTCATCAAACGAAGTGCTTTACGGTAGCCCTCTGGATGAGGCATACCGAAATTACGACGCAAGTTTTCTTTTGTATCTTTTCCGCGCTGATGACCAATGACAGTTACCGGAAGCCCTTTAAACGTGGCAATTCCTCCAACGATGGCTTCATCATCGCCATAATAACGGTCACCATGACATTCAAAAAAGTTGTCAAACAGCTCTTGAATGTAATCGAGAGTTGTTGGACGCATCGCATGACGTGCAATTTGCACTCTATCCCACGGCTTTAAATTTGTATAAATGTCTGTTTCAAGCTTACTGAGACGTGCTTCAAGACGTTCAATTTCCGTACTTAAATCCATCTCTGAGTTTTGTGTGAACTTTTTCAATTCATCAATTTTTGCGCGAAGTTCAATCACAGGTTTTTCAAATTCTAATTCTCCAGCCACTCTCGCTCACCTCCTGTGCTGTGTAATTTTAAGATTCGCCCTAGTGATTCTTTCATATCAGCACGGTGAATGACGGCATCTAATTGACCATGTTTTAATAAAAATTCAGCCGTTTGAAAGTCCTCTGGCAGTTCTTCACGAATGGTTTGTTCGATAATCCTACGACCCGCAAAACCAATTAATGCACCAGGCTCTGCAAAGTTGTAATCACCAAGAGACGCAAAACTTGCTGATACACCGCCAGTTGTTGGGTTGGTCATCACAGAGATAATCAAACCTTGGTCCTCACTGAACATTTTTAATGCAGAACTTGTTTTGGCCATCTGCATTAGACTAAGAATACCTTCTTGCATTCTTGCTCCGCCAGATGCAGTAAAGATAATAAATGGCACCTTGTCCGCTTTTGCTTTCTCAATAGCCAGAGTAATTTTTTCACCTACAACTGAGCCCATGCTACCCATACGGAATGAGGCATCCATTACAGCGATCACGGCACTTTGACCTTCGATTTCACCTTTACCTGTGACAATGGCTTCATTCAAAGATGTTTTTTCTCTGTCTTTCTCAAGCTTTTCTTCATAGCCTGGGAAACCAAGCGGGTTTTCTGAAATCAGATGCCCGTTAAACTCTTCAAATGTACCTTCATCTACAAGGCTTTCAATTCGCTGTTTTGCATTCATTTGCAAATGTCTGCCGCAATTCATGCAAACTCGTAAGTTTTTATCTAATTCTTTGGTAAGCATTATTTTTTTACATTGCGGACATTTGGTCATGATGCCTTCAGGCACATCTTGACTTGCCTGTTCAGAGGGTACAGATGCATATTTTTTCTTTTTACTAAAAATATTCTTGATTGACAAATGACTACCTCCCTTTTTGAAGGGTTTTTTCTTTTCACGCACATCCACTATTATAGGACATGTCATCACTGTACCGAAACTATTGTACTTTTTTTGTCAAACGCTGTCATCCTTCATTCCATTTTTTCAGTGGGGAATTGACGAGAAATGAGTGTGTAATTGGGGAGCTGAACAGTTGATATATTTGAATTGTGAACGTCTACAAAAAAATCTTATTCAGGATGAAAAAAATTCATTTAAGAAAGAAAGGTGTACACATTTTTCCTCCAATTTCAGAAAAAACGTGCACACTTTTCCAGTTGGTTACTCGCCAATGATTGTTAATCTTCTTGTTTTTTCTGCAACGGCTTCTGGGTCAACTTTCATTCTTGCAACACCCGTCTCCATTGCTGCTTTTGCCACTGCTTTTGCTACTGCAGGGGCTACTCGCGCATCAAACGGTGCAGGGATGACATATTCTGCTGTTAATTCTTCATCTGAAACAAGGGAAGCAATGGCTTCAACTGCTGCGATTTTCATTTCTTCGTTAATATGTGTCGCACGTACATCAAGCGCTCCGCGGAAAATACCAGGGAAAGCCAGTACATTATTCACTTGGTTCGGGAAGTCAGAACGACCAGTTCCTACAACACTTGCACCTGCCGCATGAGCATCTTCCGGCATGATCTCTGGGTTCGGGTTAGCCATCGCAAAGATCACAGGATCTTTTGCCATTTTTCCAACCATTTCTTTTGTTAAAGCACCTGCTACTGAGACACCAATGAACACATCCGCACCTTCAATGACTTCTTCTAATGCGCCTTCTTTACGGTCTTGGTTCGTGAATTTTGCTACTTCGTTTTTGACTGCGTTCATGCCATTAGGACGTCCTTCATAAATCGCGCCTTTTGTATCACACATGATGATGTCACGTACACCGAAATGATAAAGCAGTTTAATAATTGCAATACCTGCTGCACCAGCACCGTTTGCTACGACTTTGATAGAAGACATAGATTTTCCAGAAAGTTTGAGGGCATTGACAAGTCCCGCCACTGTAACAATCGCTGTTCCGTGCTGATCATCATGGAAAACTGGGATGTTTGTCTCTTTTTTCAAACGCTCTTCAATGATAAAACAATTAGGTGCTGCAATATCTTCAAGGTTGACACCACCAAAAGTCGGCTCAAGTAGCTTCACTGTTTCAACAATTTTGTCAACATCGTTTGTCGCAAGGGCAATTGGGAATGCATCTACGCCCGCAAAGCTTTTGAACAGAACGGCTTTTCCTTCCATCACTGGAAGAGAAGCTTCTGCACCGATATTACCTAGTCCTAAAACAGCGCTTCCGTCTGTGACAACAGCAACCATATTGCCTTTCATTGTATAATCATACACTTTGCTTGTGTCGTCATAAATATCTTTACATGGTTCTGCAACACCAGGTGAGTAAGCCAAGCTCAAGTCTTTCGCATTTTTCACTTGTACTTTTGATTTTGTTTCGAGTTTGCCTTGGTTCTCTTTGTGCATATGTAATGCTTCTTCTCTTAATGACATCTGATGAACACTCCTTCAAGTGGAAAATGATGAATTGAATTGCTAAGTTGATAGGCACATACTGGCACTGGCAGTTTTCAATACACAGAATCTTTAAAATGATAACACAATAGGTGAATTTGTAAAACACATTCAGACGATTTGTCATCATTTCATGACAACGTTTTGTTCACCGAGCAACTCTTTTAGCTGGAAGATCACAGCATGATCTGCATGGACTTTGTAAGCATCTGGGAGTCTTATCGTCTTTTTTTGTTTTTCATAATACAAATAAACATCCGCTTCTCCTCTGTGGAGAGAGATCACTCGCTTCACTTGTTTTAGCAGTTCCTGCGAATGGTTCTCTTCTTTGACACGGATGTAGACGGCCTCTTTTCTTTTTGTACCCATCTCTTCAAGCAGAACCGCCTCTTGCACGATGATTTGACTGCTGTCATTTCTCATATCTATTCTGCCTTCAACATAAAGCATTGCGCCCTCCTCCAATAAGGGGGACAGCTTTCTAAATTGCTCTGGAAAGACAACGCCTTCCATTTCTCCTGTTTCATCCCCAAATGTGACAAATGCCATCGATTGTCCGTTTTTTGTCCGAATTGATTTCACCTTTGTCAAAAGCCCCCCTAAAGAGACCTTTCGCTTCATATAGGAAGAAAGTTTGATGATCTCCACTGCCCCATTCTTTCTCAAGCGATCTCGATAGGTTTGTACTGGGTGATTTGATAAATATAACCCTAGTGCCTCTTTTTCAAATTGCAAGAGGTCTACAAGCGGCATTTCGTCTATTTCAGCATATTTTGGCTTAATGGAGAAGGTTGTATCCCCAAGAAAGTCTAGCTGATCCTCAGGCGTTAAAAACGACACGTGTTCTAATGCGATATCTATAGATGCTAATAACGAAGCACGATTTGGATAAAGTTCATCCATTGCCCCTGAAAAAATGAGCGCTTCTATCGTTTTTCGGTTCACACTCTTTGATGATACTCTTGCGCAAAAATCAAATAAATCTTCAAACGGCTTTTCCTGCCTTGCTCTGTAAATATCCTTTACTGCTGATATACCGACATTTTTGATCGCTCTTAAACTGTAGCGAATCTCCCCTTTTTCGACCGTAAATGGAAATTCGCTCTTATTAATAGAAGGCTTCAACACAGAGATCCCTTTTTCCTTTGCCTCATAGAAATATTGAGCGATTTTGTCTTCATTTCCAATCACACTAGTCAAAAGTCCGCACATAAAATACAGCGGATAATGTGCTTTTAAATAAGCAAGCTGAAAGCCAATCATGCTATATGCTACAGCATGGCTTCTATTAAAACCATAGTTTGCAAATTTGACAATTAAGTCGTAAACGTCATTTGCAATATTAACAGGATACCCCTTTTTTAGGCATCCTTCAACAAAATGGCTTCGCTCCTCATCAAGTACCTTCTTATCCTTCTTAGAAACAGCTCGTCTTAACAAATCTGCCTCTCCAAGCTGAAAGCCTGCCATCTTCGCTGCAATCAGCATAATTTGTTCTTGATACACTATGACTCCATACGTGTCTTTTAAAATGTCATACAAGTCTGGATGAGGGTAAGTCACCCTGGCTCTGCCATGCTTTCGGTCGATAAATAGCGGAATATTCTCCATTGGACCTGGCCGGTAGAGCGCATTCACCGCAACAATGTCTTCGAGACTTGACGGTTTCAGCCTTCTTAGCACTTGACGCATTCCTTGTGATTCAAGCTGGAAGATACCCGTCGTATCTCCTCTTGATAACAGGTCAAACGTTTTTTTGTCTTGATATGAAATGTCACTAAAATGAATGTGAACGTTTTCCTGTCTTTCAATCTGGTTTTTAATCGATTCAATCAAGGTTAAATTTCTCAAGCCTAAAAAATCCATCTTCAACAGTCCGAGATCTTCTAAATAATTCATGGCATACTGCGTCAAATACACACCGTCATGACCTTCTTGGATAGGAACGATCTGAGTCAGTGGCTCTTCACTTAGAACAACGCCTGCTGCATGTGTTGAGGTATGTCTCGGCAAGCCTTCCACTTTGAGGGCTGTTTGAAATACCATTCGAAGCTCTTCAGATTCTTCTAGCCGTTTTTTTAATTCTGGAGAGGTGGTTACCGCTTCTTTTAAAGTGATTCCAGGTCTTGATGGAATGAGCTTTGCAAGTCGATCCGCTGCCTTTGTATCAATTCCCATCACGCGCCCGACATCCCTTAAGGCCGCCTTTGCAGCAAGTGTTCCAAACGTGACAATTTGAGCGACATGCATTTTTCCATATTTGTCTTTTACATAGGAAATCATTTCATCTCTTCTTGTGTCTGGAAAATCAATATCAATATCAGGCATGCTAATTCGTTCAGGGTTTAAAAACCGCTCAAATAAAAGTCCATGACGGATAGGGTCTACATCTGTAATAAAAAGAACATACGCAACAAGAGATCCTGCCGCTGATCCCCGTCCTGGACCTGTGACAATCCCATGATCATGGGCATACTTCATAAAATCCCAAACAATTAAGAAATAATCACTAAAATTCATTCTCTGTATGATACTCAGCTCATACTCAAGTCTTTTGACATATGTTTCATTTGAATGGATGTTTCTTTGTTTCATGCCTTCATAGCAAACCTTTTTCAAAAAGTGGTCTGCTGTCGATTGATCAGGGGTCGGATAAGATGGCAGCTTTGTCTGACCGAGGGTTAAATCTACCTCACAGCTACGGGCAATCTCGCTAGCCCTTGTGAGGAGTTCACGATGGTCTGCATACAACTGCGTCATTTCTTCGATTGATCTGAAATGCTTGTCCCCTGGATCTTCTTCCATATCTGAAAGCTGCTGTCCAGCTTTAATGGCCTTTAAACATGTATAAGCTGTTTTATCCTGCGGGTTGATGTAATGGACATCTCCAGTTGCGACAAGAGGGATATCAGTGGCTTTTGAGACGTCGTAAAGCCCCTCAACAAGCGCTTGGTCTTGTTGAAACACCTGAACAGACAAATAAACATGTCCTTCACCAAAGATAGCCTTTAAATGGCGTGCAGCACGGCGAGCTTCTTCTAACTGACCATTTTGCAGTAACGTTTCAATATAACCAGATGCTCCTGGCGTGATCGCAATCAGACCGTCAGCATAACTTTTAAGCCATTTTTCTTTCAGGCCAGCTTTTGATTTCGATTTCAATACACTACTAATTTTTATCAGATTTTGATAGCCTTCATTTGTCTTTGCAAGTAGTACCAAGGGATAAGCCTCTGTCTCTTGTTCATCTATGAAGACAGAAGCTGTTAAACCGATCACTGGCTTGATGCCATGTTTCTTACATTCCTTATAAAATTCAACTGTTCCATACATCACATGGTCATCAGTAAGAGCGAGAGCCTTGTAACCAAGTTCCTTCGCCTTCATCACAAGATCCTTTATCTTGGCTGCACTGTTTAACAAACTGTATCCACTGTGGACCTGAAGATGAACATAGGACATGCTTCATCCGCTCCTTTCGTCTCAAGTCATTCTTTCATTATAAAACGCGATGCTGTGAGAAACAAATGTTCTTTCTTTTCCGTCTGTTCATACTTGTCCAGATCACGCCATATATTGAATAGAGTGAGGTGGGAAAAATGGATGTAAAGGAAGCCTTTATTCCAAATTTTATCAGTTGTTACTTTATAGCGCTTGGGGTCATTTTAGGCGGTGCGATCATAGGCGGTGTGGGTGCTTATTTATCAGGGCAACCTCCCATGACAATCATCTCAAGTCTTGCCAACCGCTTAAAAATTTGGGCACTTGTTGCTGCCATTGGCGGGACATTTGATGCGGTCTATAGTTTTGAAAGAGGTATTTTTGAAGGAAATACGCGTGATATTTTCAAACAAATTTTATTAATTATCTCAGCCATGGGTGGTGCTCAAACAGGTTATTTAATTATTACTTGGCTTACACAGGAGCATGTATCGTCATGAGAGTGCCAGAACTGTATAAACGCCCAGGATGGCAGCGTTTTTTTGCTGGAATGATGTTCGGTGCCATTATCAGTTGGCTGATCTTCTTATTTACCTATGGTACCTTTCAAGAAAAGCAAGTGACCTTACTAAGAAACCAGCAACACCATATGGACAGCCTCAAAGAACAAATCACACTCTATCGGGAAGAGCTGCATAAACTAAACGAAGACAATAAGCAGCGGCTACTGATTCAGAGTGTGGATGTCCATCTAGTCAATCGTGAACAATATAAAATTCCAGAGCCAGATACTTTAAAGTTTGAAGAACAAGTAAAAGAGGATATTTCAGAGGTAATTACAAAGGATATTGAAAGTGTGTATAAAACAAAGGAATTATTAAAACGAACTGTCGAACATAAGGAATATATCATAAGGGAAAAAGCATATCGCGCCAAAGTAACAGAGCTGACGATTTATACAAAGCTCTCACTTCAGGTACGTATTTCATTTGCTGAATAAATCATGATGTGGAATTTTTATGAATTTCTACACTCCATAATCGCTTTTCACCGGCAATTTTTATAAACTAAAAGAAGAACGACATCTTGAATAGAAAGAGGTGAGCACAATGGAGGTTTACAGCTATCGTCAAATGGCACGAGACAAAGCAAGCCGGATTAAAGACGGCATGTGTGCTTATGCTGAGACAGATAGGATGGCGCATTTAATCAAAAAAGAATTAAAGCATCAAAATCTCCAAGCTTATGAAGATTCAACTGACATCGGCTGCTGGTTTATCCCTTTATCCAAATAACCCTTTTCTCTGCCATGAAAAAGAGAGAGGGAACAGGCTTCCCTCTCTCTCATGATGAAGATTTACATACTTCTTCTAAATCACGCAAAATATCATCTGCCACTGCCCAGTCATAAATGGACGCACCGGCTGCTAGTGGATGACCGCCGCCATTATATTTTTTAGCAATCGTGTTAATGACGACACCTTTTGAGCGAAATCTGACACGAATCTGATCCTTTTCTTCCACAAAAAAGACCCAAGCCTTAATTCCCGCAATATTTCCAAGTGTGCCAACAAGTTGCGAGGCCTGATGAGCCGTTGTCTGGAAAGATTCCAAAATGTCCCGCTTAATAAAAACGGATGCCACTCCATTCTCTGACAAAGATATATGTTGAAAAATAAAGCCATTTAATTTCACGACATTCAAATCCGTTTCATACAATTGGTTGAATAGATCTGATGATGAAAACGGATATTCAATGAGTTCCCCTGCATATTTGAGTGTCTTTTTCGTTGTGTTTGGGAAAAGGAAGCGGCCTGTGTCTCCTACTATGCCGGCATAAATGAGTTCAGCCGCCTTTGTGTTGAGCTGATATCCTTCTTCTTTCCCCTCTAAATACAGCTCATAAATCATCTCACTCACAGAGCTTGCCTCTGTATCAACCCAGAGCAAGTCACCATAAGGGTCTTCATTTGGATGATGATCAATTTTTATCAGCTTATCACCCATCAAATAGCGCTGATCATCAATTCGTGCCTCATTTGCCGTATCACAGACAATCACAAGTGCACCTTGATAAGCTTCATCCGGTACCACATCCAGTTCATATAAGAATGAAAGGGAGGGTTCTTTCGTTCCTGTCGCATAAATATTTTTTTCTGGAAAGGTGCAACGTAAGATTTCCGTAAGGCCACACTGTGATCCATATGCGTCAGGATCAGGTCTTACATGTCTATGGATGATGATGGTGTCATATAATGATATGGTTCTAATCAGTTCTTTTTTCATAAAAACTCCTTCTCATGCGATACTCTTTTTATTATTAAATCATAATCTATCCTGACGGAAAAGTGAGGAATAGACAATTTATTCTAGTAAGCAAGCCTATTTATGTTTAAAATAGGGTTGTAACCACTTACAATGGAGGCTTGGCACATGCTTGTTTTGATGGTGTTTATTATTTGTTCTGCCATGTTTTATTTATACTACAAAGCAAAGAATGTCCGTACAAAGAGACCTGTCGAGAAGAAATTCTGGTCTGCTAAATCCAGTATGGCACTTGGTTGCTTTGTCCTGCTCTTCGGTGTGAATCAATTATTTTTAAATCGCTCGTCACTCGCATTTGTCATTGGATTTATTTTTGTTGCAGTCGGTATCGGCAGTACGTGGGCTGGATATAAAGCCTACAAGCATTATCTTCCGCTCTTTTTAAAGGAAGGCGAAAAAGATCACGCTTAAAAGAGGAAGGGCGAATCCACTCCGCCCTTCTTTGCTTGTTTATCCTCTCTCCATTAACTGCACCATCAGCATTGCTTTTCCTACAATATTTGCTTGGTGGTAAACCTCGACTTCCAGCTTTCCAAACTTGCGTCCTACCTCTAAAATATTCGGTTTAATCTGTATGGTGGATTCCATTTGAACCGGCTTTAGAAAATAGACAGAGAGACTCTCAACAATCAGTTCTCCTTTTTTATGAGATTTTAAGAAACGATTGGCTGATTCAATTAAAATTTGTGTAAACACGCCATATGAGATATTTCCTAGCTGGTTTGTCATTTGCGGTGTGACTTCATATTGATAGACAGCATCTGTTTTTGGCTTTTCTGTATCTGTCTCTTTAAACCCTCTAGAGACAACGTCATCCAGTTTTTCCCCGACCTGCGGCTGCTTTTGGATCATTTGTAGCGCCTTCAGAACGTCCTGACGGCTAATCATGCCAATGAGCTTCTCATGGTCATCTACAACTGGCAGCACCTCAATGCCTTCCCATACCATCATTTGTGCGGCAGAGGCAACAGACGTCTTGCCAATCACCGTCAGCGGCTGTTTGGTCATCACCTTTTCAATTGGTGTCGAGCGGTCATGACCTACAATATCCTTTGAGGTAAGAATCCCATGAATCTTCATTTGATCATCTGCTACTGGGAAGCGACCGTGTCCTGTTTCATAATTTTTTTCATACCATTTCTCAAGCTTGTCCTCTGGAGATAAATACACTGTACGTTCAATTGGCGTTAAAATATCCTCCACAAGCACAATTTCTTTTTTAATTAATTGGTCATAAATCGCCCTGTTTATGAGAGCAGCTACTGTAAACGTATCATAGCTTGTCGATAAGATTGGCAGCTCAAGCTGATCAGCCAATTGAATAATTTGCTCGTCTGTTGAGAATCCACCTGTGACAAGCACAGCTGCCCCTGCCTCTAACGCTTGCCTGTGGGCATTGATCCGGTTTCCGACGATCAGCAGGTTGCCAGCAGCCGTATATCTCATCATCGCATCTAGCTCCATTGCACCGATCACAAATTTGTTTAATGTTTTATGTAAGCCGGCTCGCCCCCCAAGCACTTGCCCATCAATGACATTTACGACTTCCGCATATGTCAATTTTTCAATATTTTCTTTTTTCTTTTGCTCAATCCGAATGGTACCCACCCGTTCAATTGTACTGACGAATCCTTTATTTTCAGCATCTTTAATGGCTCGGTATGCCGTACCTTCACTTACTTTCATTTCCTTGGCAATCCGCCGGACAGAAATCTTCTCACCGACATCTAATGAATCAATATACGATAAAATTTGCTCATGCTTTGTCGCCAATCCCGTTCACCCTTTTTATTTTCAGCGTTATCATCTATGTTTCATTATAACGGCAGGAGGCTTTTAATAGCAATTTGTCTTTTGCGCAAGCGATGAGGCATGAAAAAGCCGGCATTTTACGCCGGCTTATCTGCATGTTTATGAAATTTCTATGGATTCTCCGCTATTTAACACACGACCTACTCCGCCGTGCAAGCTGTCTGCAAACGCATGCGGGTCTTGCTCAATCGGCGGGAACGTACTGTAATGAATCGGAACGACCTGTTTTGCACGAAGCCATTCTGCCGCTATTCTTGCATCCTCTGGTCCCATTGTAAAGTTATCACCGATTGGGAGAAACGCAAGATCAATATGATTTAGCTCACCAATCAGCTTCATATCTGAAAATAGTGCCGTATCTCCTGCATGATAAATCGTTTTGCCTTCTGCGGTAAATAAAACACCTGATGGCATGCCTGTATACGTAATGGTTTTGGATTCTTCATCAATGACAGCCGAGCCGTGGAACGCTTGCGTAAGCTTTACTTTACCGAATTCAAATTGACACCCACCGCCAATATGAAGCGGGTGCGTTTTCACGCCTTGCCAGCTTAAATAGACTGCTAGTTCATTCGGCGCTACGACAAGGGCGTCATTGTTTTTTGATATTTCAATCGTATCACCAAGGTGATCCCCATGCCCATGTGTCAGCAAAATCACATCCGCTTTCACATCATGCGGTTTGATATCCGTATGCTTATTTCCATTTAAAAATGGATCAATCCAAATATGATATTCATTTGTTTCAATGTGTACGACTGAATGTCCATGATATGTAGCTTTCATGTGTATCCACCTTTCTTTTTTATATAACATTATCTATTCCCTGTATCAATGGCTGAAAAACTTAATGTTTATGAATGACATTAAGTCCGCCTGTTGCTTCAATGACTGTTCCCGTAATGAGATCTGATCGGTCATCACATAAGAACGAGATGATGCGACCAATATCCTCTCCGGTCCCAGAACGACCAACTGGTGTTTCGTCGTCTTTGATCAGACGTGCTTCCTCTATTGTTGATTCTTTCATATCACCAACAATTTTACCCGGACAAACCATATTGGCGGTAATACCGTTTTCAGCCTCTTCAATGGCAATGGTTTTCGTCAGTGAAGCTAGTCCTACTTTGGCAGCACCAAAAGCCGAACGGTTCATCCAGCCTGGTGCATGATCTGCACCTTGGAAACCATACGTGATAATACGACCAAAACCTTGTTTTCTCATCATCGGGATAACCATACGGAACAAGTGAAATACAGCTGACAGATTTCCTTCAATCATTTGATACCACTCATCTTCTGTATAATCAGCCAGCTTCTTTCGTTCAAAAATATAAGGACCGGCATTATTGATGAGGGCATCAATCCGCCCAAATCGTTCAAATGCCAGCTCTACCATGTTTTTTAAATCTTCTTTGTTTGTAACATCACCTTGAACAAATTGAAGCTTTTCTTCGTATTGTTGCAATTCTTCTTTCATGCGCCGTACAGCCTCATCATCACTTCGATAATTGACTGTCACAGAATACCCCATATTCAGTAAGGACTCCGTTACTTTACGTCCAAGCCCTTTAGAACCCGCTGTAATTAATGCGTGTCGCACACAATCTCCTCCTAAAGCAAAGGTTGCAAGTTCATGTGATTCATTCTGATACTACTTTTACTTTACTATAAACCATCACCCTGCGCACTTCTGAACCCTTTATTAAGTATGCGGTTGAACAGCACAGGATGATTCATCTCCTTTTGCATTTCCATGAGCCATGAATATCAAGGAGCAAAGGAACAATGCGGTAGCGTTCTCTACCGTGAGCTAATCAGGCAGTGGGCAAATTTCTTCATAGTCTTGTGTCTAACGTTTTGACCGACATGATGAGTAAGAAAAGGTTCCCCATTTGCAGTTCACACCATATGCTTTCATTTTCTCCAATGATGATGGATCTCCTTTTTAAATCACAGCAAAAAACCATTCGCATAGCAACACGAATGGTTTTTGATCGTTTTATAGACAGGCTTTTGCCTTCTCTAGTGCTAGCTGAATTTGTTTGAATCCAGTCCCACCTGCACTTGTTCTTTTTTCGACAGCGACATACGGATCAAGAACAGTGTAAATGTCTTGTTCAAAGAGACCGCTTGCTTCTGTGAATGTTTCGAAAGGAAGGTCACTTAAGTAGATGCCTTTTTGAATGCACGTATACACAAGCTTTCCAACGATTTCGTGTGCTTCACGGAATGGCATTCCTTTTTTCGCAAGATAGTCTGCCACTTCGGTCGCATTTGAGAAATCTTCCTTTGTTGCTTTTTTCATAACATCTTCGTTCACTGTCATCGTTTGAATCATGCCTGTGAAGATTTGCAGGCTACCGGCGATCGTTTTGACTGTATCAAACATGCCTTCTTTATCTTCTTGCAGGTCTTTGTTATACGTAAGCGGAAGACCTTTCATGATTGTTAGAAGCCCCATTAGGTTGCCATACACACGACCTGTTTTCCCGCGAATTAATTCAGCCATATCTGGGTTTTTTTTCTGCGGCATCATGCTGCTTCCTGTTGCGTACGTGTCATCTAATTCAATGAACTTGAATTCTTGTGAGCACCATAAAATGATTTCCTCGCAAAAACGTGAGAGGTGCATCATGACAAGACTACTGTTAGAAAGGAATTCTAAAATAAAATCACGGTCACTCACGCCATCAAGGCTGTTTTCGTAAATATGGTCAAAGCCAAGTAACTCTTTTGTATATTCACGATCAATCGGGAATGTCGTTCCTGCTAACGCACCGCATCCAAGTGGAGACACGTTGATTCGCTTCAAAGAATCTTGAAAACGCGCTTTGTCACGCTCTAGCATCCAGAAATAGGCGAGCATATGATGTGCGAATGAGATAGGCTGTGCACGCTGCAGGTGCGTATATCCTGGAAAAATCGTTTCAACGTGCTGTTCTGCTTTTTCCACAAGCACCTTTTGGAAAGATGAAATAAGCTCAATGATATACTCTACTTGGTTATTCAAGTATAAATGCATATCTGTCGCCACTTGATCATTTCGGCTTCTCGCTGTGTGCAATTTGCCACCAAGTGGACCAATCTCATCAATGAGCATTTTTTCAAGGTTTAAGTGAATATCCTCATACTCAACTGAAAAATCTAGTTCATTCGCCTCTGCCTTTTTCATCAGCGTATTCAGACCATTTTTGATCACTGATGCTTCCTCATCAGTGAGGATGCCGCATTTGTTCAGCATACTTGCATGGGCAAGGGAGCCGGTCAAGTCTTCTTTAACTAATTGTTGGTCGAAATGAATGGATGCGCCAAACTCATCAACCCATTTTTCTGGTGTTTTTTGAAATCGGCCTCCCCAAAGCTTTTTCATGCCTTAACCTGCTCCTTTTTGTTCACAATGCTGTTTACTTTTGTTGGTAATCCCCAAAGATTAATAAATCCTACAGCAGCATCATGATCGAATTCGTCTTCTTTTGTATAAGTTGCCAGCTTTTCATCATAAAGTGAGAAAGCTGATTTACGGCCTTCTACAATGGCATGACCTTTAAATAATTTCACACGCACAACACCAGTAACGTTCTTTTGTGTTTCTTGCAAGAATGCATCAAGTGCAATTTTTAATGGAGAGAACCATAGACCATTGTATATTAATTCAGCCATTTTTTGTTCAACGATTGGTTTGAAATGTGCTACTTCTTTGACAAGCGTTAAATCCTCAAGCTCTTTGTGTGCTGTCAGTAATGTAATCGCACCTGGGCACTCGTATACTTCACGTGATTTGATCCCGACTAGGCGGTTTTCAACGTGATCAATTCTGCCAATACCATGCTGACCAGCGACTTCGTTAAGGTGCAGAATCAAGTCAGATAAAGAATATTTCACACCATCAATGGCTGTTGGTTTTCCTTGTTCAAATGTGATTTCAATTACATCTGGTGTATCTGGTGTTTTTTCAAGCGGATTTGTCAGATCATACGCACCTTCTGGCGGGGCAGCCCAAGGGTCTTCTAAAATACCGCATTCGTTACTTCTGCCCCAAAGGTTTTGGTCAATTGAATATGGGCTGTCTAAATTAATCGGAATTGGAATACCGTGTTTTTGTGCATAATCAATTTCTTCATCACGAGACCATTTCCATTCACGTACTGGTGCAAGGACTTCTAAGTCTGGATTTAACGCTTTAATGGATACTTCAAAACGAACTTGGTCATTCCCTTTTCCTGTACATCCGTGTGCAACAGCTACTGCATTTTCTTTCTCTGCCACTTCCACTAGTTTTTTGGCAATGAGCGGACGAGACAGTGCAGAGACGAGCGGGTATTTCCCTTCGTACATCGTGTGTGCTTTTAATGCAGTAAGTGCAAATTCTTCGGCAAATTCTTCTTTTGCGTCAATCATATATGATTGAACTGCTCCGACTTGTAAGGCCTTTTGCTGAATGAAGGCTAAGTCTTTTCCTTCACCTACGTCAAGGCAGCAAGCGACAACCTGGTACCCTTGTTCTTGTAACCATTTAATTGCAACAGAGGTATCAAGACCTCCAGAATATGCTAATACGACTTTTTGATTTTGTGACATAATTGAAAAGCTCCTCTCACTTGTTATGATGCTGTGATTCAATTTTTGCATAAAAATAAGTTTTAATTTATAAACATGCATTTAGTATGTATACACTGTATCAAGGAAAAATTGTTTTTTCAACCCCTTTATGAAAAAAACTCTGCCGATTTTTCTTGGCAGAGTTTTTTGGGGCTATTGTTGATCCTTTTGAAGTTCTCGCAAAACATGTGGAAGCTCTGGAATGATGAGTTTTGTCATGGCTAAGCGGACAGCTCCGGTGGAACCCGGTGTGGCAAAGACGGCTTTTTGATTGACGACACCTGCTGTTGCTCTAGATAAAATAGCGGCTGAACCGATGTCTTCTGTATAGCTTAGCATGCGAAAAATTTCACCAAAGCCCGGCAGTTCTTTTGAGAAAAGAGGAGTAATTGATTCGATCGTTACATCTCTTGTGGCAATGCCTGTTCCCCCATTTAATAAAACAGCATCAATAGACGCCTGACTCGTTCCTTCTAACACTGCATCCTGAATGGCCAGAGTGTCATCTTTGACAATATCGTAGGCAAGAATCAAATGGCCTTGTTCTTTGAGCAAATCAATCATGAGACGGCCGCTTTTATCCGTTTCTTTTGTCCGAGTATCACTTACTGTAATTACTTTACAACGAAGCGTGGTTCTTGCCTCTCGTTTATGTTCAGCAACACTCATCCTTACACCGCTCCCTTTCATTCCCTATTGGACAATATAATAACATACTTCTATTTGAGCATAAAAAAGCTCTTTTCCATCAGGAAAAGAGCTCAAAACGTTAAGCTAAGCGCATAACATCTCTTGCAATCATGACTTCTTCGTTTGTTGGGATAACAATGACTTTAACTGGAGAGTGCGGGTAGCTGATGAATGCTTCTTCGCCTCTTATGTTATTAAGAGAAGGGTCCCAGTATACGCCCATGAATTCTAGACCACGAAGAACACGTGCTCTTACTTCTGAACTATTTTCACCGATTCCAGCTGTGAAGATAATCGCATCAACGCCATTCATTCTTGCTGCATAAGAGCCGATGTATTTATGAATACGGCTTGCAAAGATATCAAGTGCGACTTCTGCACGGTCGTTTCCTTCTTTTGTTGCTTCTTCAATATCACGAAGGTCACTTGAAATACCTGACACACCTAAAAGACCGCTCTTCTTGTTTAAAGTAGTCAGGACTTCTTCGGCTGTATGTCCTGTTTTCTCCATGATAAATGGAATAAGAGCAGGGTCAATGTTACCTGAACGTGTGCCCATTGCAACCCCAGCAAGTGGTGTGAATCCCATAGAAGTATCAATAGATTTTCCGCCTTCTACTGCTGCGATACTCGCACCATTACCAAGGTGACAAGAAATCAAACGAAGCTCTTCAAGCGGACGTCCTAATAGCTCTGCTGCACGCTCTGTGACAAACTTATGGCTTGTCCCGTGGAAACCGTATTTACGAATACCGTATTTTTTGTAGTAATCGTACGGAAGGCTGTATAGGTAAGATTGCTCTGGCATTGTTTGGTGGAAGGCTGTATCAAACACAGCAACCGCTGGTACATCAGGCAAAATTTGTTTGAACGCTTTGATTCCTACAACGTTTGCAGGGTTATGAAGCGGTGCAAGCTCTGAAAGCTTCTCGATGTCATTGATCACTTCATCCGTTAATAGAACAGAGTCGCTGAACTTCTCGCCACCATGAACGACACGGTGTCCTACGCCTTGAATTTCATTAAAGTCTTTGATGATGTGATATTCCGTTAATTTTTCAAGCAACATTTTAACCGCTACTGCATGATCTGGAATATCAGTGATTTCTGTTTTCTTTTCTCCATCTACAGAAATCGTAAAGATGCTGTTATCCATTCCAATTCTTTCAACAAGACCTTTTGTTAAAACGGTTTCTTCTGGCATATCGAACAATTGGAATTTAAGAGATGAGCTTCCTGCGTTGATTGCAATAATTTTGGACATTCTTGTCGCTCCTTTTACTCAATGGTTATATGAGGTTTCACGTTTTTTCCGGTGCTATATTCAACCTGCTGAAACGGGTCTTTTATAGTTTAACGATAAGTCCGAAAAATATCTGACTTTTTCATTTAAACACTGAAAACTTTGCTTTTCAAGTACACCTTCTAACTGTTACCGCTTACATCAATAAGTCGTTATTTTCTGAAAAGTAAAATAGCCAGAATCATACTCTGGCTATTCGTTCGTTTCTTTTTCTTCTATAAACCACTGGTCTAATTTTCTCATGACAGCTATCATGGCTTCCTTCTGAGAGAAAGATGGTAAGTTTGCAAACAACATCCGTTTAGGTGCTGCCAGGCCCTCTTTTTTCTTTTGCATCACAAATAAGCTTTTGGCATGCTTTTTGTCTTTAAACATGGATACTGGCAGTTGAATTAAAGCGTTCATATATGCTGTTTCTTTGATGAAATCCTTTAATTGCGCACTTTCTTTTCCTTCAAACAAATCGTTTGGAATGATGAAGAACAAGAAGCCGCCATCTTTCGTATAGCGAAGGCTTTGTTCAATGAATAAATAATGAGCAAAGGAATGCCCTTCTTTCGCCTTTAGTTCATAGTCCGCTGCTCGCTCATCATTCGGGTAATAACCGACTGGAAGACTGCACACCGTGACATCTGCTGGTGACATGAGAAGCGGCTCAAGGCTGTCTTGGTGGAAAAGTTCTACTTCTTTCTCTTCCAAATTGGCCTGCGCCCAAGCAATTTTAATGAGCACGTCATCAATTTCAGAGGCAAAACCTCTTTTTGTTTCTGCCGTGACATTGTTTAAAACCGCAAGCAGTAAGTTCCCTGTCCCTGCTGCAGGATCTAAAACAACAAGCTCTTTTTGTCCTTCTAAAAATTTATTGACCAAATAGCTCACAAACAAACCAATCGTATCTGGTGTCATTTGACGATTTGGATGTGAAATATCTTTTTGTCCTTTTAGTACGGCGAGCTGAAACGCTTTACGAATCTGCTCATGGTCATAAGAAGCAAAGTCTGCTTTCTCTATTAAATCCTTTAGTAAACCGTTCTGATCATTTGCCTGAAAAAAGGCCTCCCCAGCTTCTGCCAATGCTTCAATATAAGAGATGTGATGTTCCTTTTTCAATCGAATAGACGCTGTATCGAGCAGCTCAAAAATAGTACTTACTTGATCTTTCTGCAATGCTTCTCTCTCCTCGCTTTGTTAAAAGCTATATTCTTTCATTGAAAAGAGCCCCAGTATGAAGCCGGAGCTCTTTTCAATGCTGCCATTATAACAGTGATTTCGCAGCTTCAATTGCTTTTTCATAATTTGGATGATTCGTTGCTTCGCTCACATATTCTGTGTAGACCACTTTACCGTTAGGGTCTAATACGAAAACGGCACGCGCCAATAAACGTAATTCTTTCATATATACACCAAACGCTTCCCCAAAAGACATGTCTCTATGGTCAGATAATGTTTCCACATTTTTAATGCCGTTTGCTCCGCACCAACGAGCTTGTGCAAAGGGAAGATCTGCACTTATCGTGTAAATATTGACCGGACCTAAATCGGCTGCCTCTTCATTGAACCGTCTTGTTTGTGCGTCACACACACCTGTATCAATAGAAGGAATCACTGAGATGATCGTCACTTTTCCAGCTAAATCAGAAAGCGATACTTCTCCGAGTGAATTCGTTAATACTGTGAAATCAGGGGCCTTTTCGCCAACTTTCACTTCATTTCCTACAAGCGTCACAGGACTCCCTTTAAATGTGATCGATGCCAAAACAATTCCTCCCTTATCGAATGTATGGTTCTATCATAGTAGAGAAAGCAAAAAACTGCAAAGCATAATCGTCCATTCTGAAAAAAAAGTTAACTGCACAGCAGTTAACTTTAGAGGTCTATATCATCTAGTTTTCGTTCTTTGTGACGATGCTCCCGTTCATCTCGCTTAAACATATGTTGAAGACGTTCAATTGCTTGAGGAGCAGAATCCAATATCTTGTCAAGCAGATGTGTGTGTTCATCCAAATGAAGCATTCGAACTCCGTTTGTTCCCACAATTAAGAAGGCAATGGGCGTAATGGATACCCCTCCACCGCTTCCGCCGCCAAATGGTAGTCTCGGTTCTTTTCGTTCTTGTTCATCAGAACGTTTTTCTTTCTTTTGGTTTCCATTAAATTCACTTCCGCCAGCTGCAAATCCAAAGCCGACCTTTGACACTGTGAGAATCACACTGCCATCAGGTGTTTCGACTGGATCACCGATGATCGTATTCACATCTATCATTTCTTTTAAGTTTTCCATCGCAGTCTTCATGAGACCCTGGATTGGGTGATCTGCCATTTTCGGGTTCCTCCTTAAACAGATGATTCATTCTTCGTTGCTTGAAGAGAGGCATTTTTTCTCGCCTTTCTTCCTTTTAACCAATGGGCAAGTAATCGAATGGCTGCAACCATAGCATGTCCAATACGAAAATAAGCTATACATGTAAAGTGCGTCTTTGACACATTGTGCTGAAAGGCTGGGATCACTTCATACACCGGTTTATGTTTGAACGTGAGATGCTCTTGAAGAAAAGCAAGCAGTGCTCCTTTGACGGACCACACGCCGCCGGCTGCCACGCCTGTTAAAGCGGCATCATGAAAGCCGATCCATGTAGTCCAGTGAAGTGACACAATTTTCATATGTATGAAGAATTGACGCATGATTTGATTTAAATCCACAATCTCTTTTGTGATGCGCTCCATTTGATGAAGGACTTGCTTCATATCACGTTTTCCAACTTTTTTGTGTTCGGATTCATCTTTATGACTAGGCGTTTCGGACTTGGCCATTTTCTTTTCACGAATATCAATCGTTTGATCTTCCATATTCACTCTTACCATCGGAATCTCTTTTTTCAACCTGACTATTCCATATAAAGTGGTGACCTTAAGCGCAATATGATCATTGTCATTTGCATGTGAATATTCAAGCGAAATGGTTACTTTCATGAGGATCAATAAGATCACCAGAAGACAAATAGCTGCGATCCATAATACATAAAGCACTGTATCACTTCCTTCATAACAAATGATGCTTCCTCTACGATTATGGCTATAAATCTAGATTTTATACCCAGACATCAAAAAAGAGCTTGACCGCAATCGGTCAAGCTCTTCAGATTACACGTTTGATTCTTTTTTTTCATAAAGATGTTCATGGACAACAACCGTGTCAGCAAAATAATCATGAACACCTTGCTTTTTGGATGAAAAAGCAACGACAGCATACAGAACAGCGATCGTGTTAATATAGCGTCCAACGATTTCCCTAAAGAAAATCACATCCCACGTGAGCTGCTTCTCCGGCTGAAGTGAGACGACTTTGATGCCAAACACCATTTTGCCGAGTGTTTGATGAAAGATTTTCGTCATGATAGCGAAATAAAGCAGGAAGACGATTGTGGTTGTGACCGAATACGGTGAAAACCAACCTCCTCCTTTAGACCAGCCAAACAAACTAAAGAGTGGAGAAACCGTCAAATGGTTGACACTCCAGACAACGAGCCAATCAAGGATAAATGCCCAGAACCTGATCCAAAAACCCGCATATGCCTGTGCCTCAATAGAAGAGTGTTTGAATAAGTCCGAGTTCGCCTCTTCCACTGGTCCACGACTTCCGCTTACTTCATCGAATGTGGAATCCATCTATGTTCCCTCCTTTATTTTGAATAGAGATACATTGGTTTAGACCCGTTTGAGCCAGCCAGTGTTTCTTTCAAGTTCAGAAAATCAATTTCACTTTTAAAGAGCTTGCTTGCACCCATAGAGAAAAGAGAGTTCCAACCAAAGCTTTGAGAATAGCTAATTACCTCAGCATCTTTTAAGCCTTTTTCATTTTTCTTCATTGCTTTCAGTGCATCTTCATAGTACCCAAGCTCATCAACTAATCCATTAGCCTTTGCCTGTGTTCCATCATATACACGGCCATCGGCAATTTTTTTGACGTCTTGCTTAGACATGCCACGACCATCAGCGATGACTTTGACAAACCCTTCATATGAATTGTCAACCATGCTTTGCATGATATTGCGCTCATCTTTCGTCATATCACGATTTGGAGACATAATGTCTTTATACTTTCCGCTCTTGATGGTTTCATATTTAATGCCTAAATTATCCGCTAGTTTTGAATAATTAAGACTCTGCATAATGACGCCAAGAGAGCCTGTTAATGTTTCAGGTGAAGCGAAAATTTTATTTGCTGGTGTAGACACATAATATCCGCCCGAAGCTGCCATTGACCCCATTGATACGTAGACCGGCTTTTTCGCTTTTTTCACTTCTTCTAATTTTTTATGTATTTCGGCACTTTCATAAACACCGCCTCCAGGCGAGTTCACACGCAGCAACACACCTTTGACAGTATCATCATCTTTTGCTTTGTCTAGTTCTTTTAAGAACGTACGGTGATCATAAGTTTCTCCGCCTAACAAGCTGGAAGCACCGCCATTATCTTGAATTGTTCCATTAATCTCAAGAACTGCAATTTTACTTGAGCCACTGCCATCCTCTAATACCTTTTCTTCGATTTCATCTCCAAATTGATAGCTCATTTTGTTGTCATTGAAGTTTTCGAACAAGGCCATCGTGACACTAATCACAACAGAAAATCCGAATACACCAAGTGCAATGACTAAGGCTACCCATCTTTTCGCATTCATTTCTTTTTCCTCCTTTTTTGACTCACTTCATACATACAAGTCTCCACATGAAATGTTTCACAAGAATTGTTGTTTTTTACATTTCATTTCAACATATGATAGCACCTATCATAAATGACGATCAACTTTATATCGTCTGAGGTAAGAATCCACATATAAGAAAATGGATTTTTTATCCTTCTCCACACGTCCATTAGCACAGAGACTCACCGTAACGAAACACCTAAACTTTCCTTCAAAGAAGGAGACAAATACTAAATTATACTTACTATCCTGTCATTCTTATTCACGTATATTGACTCATTTCTAAAAAGTCGACCTCCTCTTTCTCTATTTTCTGTCAGCCACTTTCGATTCTTTTTACTTTCATATGAAAAAAGTGTAAAATGTGAAAAAGGATTTTTCTCATGTGAATCCTTTTCATAGGAAATCTATTTTGACAACAAAGGGGAGAACGTCAATGACAGACAATCGTCGCAATGTATTTTTCTTTTACAAAAAAGATCATGAATTGGATGAACACATTTCTTCTCTGGAGAAACTCGCTACAGAACAAGGCTTTCATGTCGTCAAGCGTGCAGAGGATGCCCATATAATTGCTTCAATTGGTGGAGACGGCACATTTCTTCAAGCAGTTCGTAAAACGAATTTCCGTGATGACTGCTTGTACGTCGGGGTATCAAAAACAGAGAATTCGCACCTATACTGCGATTTTTCATTAGAGCATTTTGATAAGATGATGGATGCCATGAACACCGAACAGATTGAAGTGCGAAAATATCCAATCATTGATGTAAGCGTTGACAGCACCAACCAGTTCCATTGTTTAAATGAGCTGTCGATCCGCTCTAGCATCATTAAAACTTTTGTCATTGATGTATTTATTGATGATTTTCACTTTGAGACGTTTAGAGGGGACGGCATGATTATCTCAACACCGACCGGCTCAACTGCCTATAATAAATCCGTGAGCGGCGCCGTTGTAGATCCGATGCTCCCTTGTATGCAAGTGACAGAGCTTGCTTCATTAAATAATAACTCGTATCGCACACTTGGCTCACCATTCATTTTAAGCAGTGACCGCAAGCTAACGCTGAAAGTCGTCCAAGATGGAAACGACCATCCGATTATTGGACTTGATAATGAGGCACTGGGCACAAAACACGTGAAACAAATTGACATTGGTCTTTCAGGCAAAGTGATGAAAACCGTCAAATTAAAGGACAACTCGTACTGGGAAAAAGTAAAACGCAGATTTCTTTAAAGGAAAAGCTCCTATACGGGGCTTTTCTTTCTTTTCACCATGTGGTGTCTTTGAAAAGATGTGATATGATGTCACAAGTATGAATGTAAGCCTTGCTTACGAAAAGGAGAACACAATGCCATTCCAACATTTTAATCAATATTCATTAAGTCATGAATTGAAACAAGCGTTAGAAGCGCTTAACTTCCATGCCCCTACACCGGTTCAGCATGAAACGTTATCGGTAGCTTTCTCAAAGCAAGACCTTATCGTCAAATCCCAGACAGGAAGCGGAAAGACAGTTGCATATGGTCTACCAATCTGTGAAATGGCGGATTGGTATGAAAATAAACCTCAAGCCCTCATCCTTGTTCCAACACGTGAACTGGCCATGCAGGTCAAGCAAGATCTCACAAGGCTCGGACGATTCAAACGAATTAAAGTAGCCGCAGTTTATGGGAAATCCTCTTTTAAAGCACAAAAATTAGAGCTTGCGCAAAAAAATCATATGGTTTGCGGAACCCCTGGGCGAATCTTGGATCATCTCGAAAAAGGCACCCTTTCTTTAGAAAAACTCAAATTTTTCGTTTTGGATGAAGCAGATGAAATGCTGAGTATGAGGTTTATTGATCAAGTGTCAGCCATCATTCAGCACCTTCCGCCAAAGCGCATGTCGATGTTATTTTCAGCGACGATGTCTGATGAGATGAAGGAACTGAGCGAGCAATTTTTACAATCGCCAAAAGTGATTGATATCGTGCCTGAGAAAACATCTGTACAGCAGATCACACATACCCTCATTGAAACAGACGAAGAGGCAAAGTTTTCGCTTCTTCAACGAATCATCGTGATTGAAAATCCAGATAGCTGCATTATTTTCTGCAATACACAAGAACGAGTGAATGAACTCACAACGAAGCTGGATGATTGGAATATCCCATGTGACAAAATTCATGGAGGTATGAGACAGGAAGATCGCTTTGCCGTCATGGAAGAATTCAAAAACGGCGAATTCCGTTACCTTGTCGCAACGGATATTGCGGCTAGAGGAATTGATGTGAGCGATATGACACACGTGATTCACTATGATCTCCCGTATGAAAAAGAACGGTATATCCATAGAACTGGAAGAACTGGCAGAGCGGGTAAAAGCGGGAAAACGATTGCTTTTATGACAAAAACAGCACAGCCGCTCATTCACGAATTAGAAAAAGATGCAGACATTGACTTTATGACTCAGCCCTATCCAACAAAAGAAGAGGCTGAGCAGCATGTGACCATCTTTAAGGAGAAAATTGAAACGCCTCTTCATAAAGAAAATAAACAGGCTGTGATTGAACAAGATATAATGAAACTTTATTTTAACGGAGGAAAGAAAAAGAAACTTCGAGCCATCGATTTCGTTGGCACCATTGCCAAAATTGAAGGCGTTAAAGTTGATGACATCGGCATCATTACGATTGAGGAAACGAAAACATATGTGGACATCTTAAATGGTAAAGGACATCTTGTGCTGAAAGCCATGCGGCAAACAACCATTAAAGGAAAACAACTCAAAGTACATGAAGCTCGTTCTTAAAAGTGAAGGCCCCTGGTCTCCACTTTTTTTATTTTCATGATATTGGCTCAAAAACACTGATTTATCAGCCTTTTCAGTGTCCAATATGACAAATGTCATATTGGGTGCATGATGGGTGCTACTATGAACCGCTTCCCTTTCCTCCTATACTTTGAATTAGAAACGAAACAGAAAGGACTTGAACTTTCATGACGACTCAATCGAATACAAAACAACAAGCAACTTTAAGAAAACAAGTGGGTCAGTTTTCTGGAGCCGATACAAAAAAAAGCATCATGCAACTGATTAATACATTTGTACCATTTTTTGCACTTTGGTTTCTTGCATACTATAGCCTCAACATCTCCTATCTTTTGACCCTCATCTTTTCTATCTTTGCAGCTGGATTTTTAGTACGTGTGTTTATCATTTTCCACGACTGCTGCCATCAATCCTTTTTTAAGCAGAAACAGCTTAACCACCTTTTTGGATTTCTGACAGGTGTACTCACTCTTTTCCCTTATCTCCAGTGGCAAAGAAGCCACTCGATTCACCATGCTACAAGCAGTAACTTAGATAAACGAGGAACAGGCGATATTTGGCTCCTCACTGTGAAAGAATATGAAGAAGCATCTGTATGGACGAAAATCCGCTACAGATTGTACCGCAATCCATTTGTTATGTTTATTTTAGGACCAATTTTTGCCTTTTTAATTCAAAACCGTTTTAACGTCAAAAGCGCTCGTACAAAGGAACGCTGGAACACCTATTTAACAAACGTAACGATTGTTTTGTTGGCAGTTGCCACATGGTTTCTCTTTGGCTGGCAAGGTTTGTTACTCGTCCAAGGTCCAATATTTCTAATTTCTGGCTCAATCGGTGTATGGTTGTTTTATGTGCAGCATACATTTGAAGATTCTTACTTTGAAGCCGATGAACACTGGAATTATGTGCAGGCAGCTGTGGAAGGAAGCTCATTTTACAAACTGCCTAAATTGCTTCAATGGTTAACAGGTAATATCGGCTATCATCATGTCCATCATCTAAGCCCAAGAGTACCAAATTATAAATTAGAACATGCACATGAAGAGAGCGAGCCGCTCAAAAACGTCCCAACGATCACACTTAAAACAAGTATAGCTTCAATAAAATTCAGACTTTGGGATGAAGAGCTGAAAACATTTGTTACCTTTAAAGAAGCACGTAAGGCTAACAGCACATCTCCAATCAATAGAGAAATGTTAAATAAAAACGCTTAATATACGCAGGCTCTTTCTTTCATAGAAGGAGCTTGTTGTATTTGCAAGATGCAGCAACGACCCTAATTTGATAAAGTAATGAGAAAGAATGAAATATGGAAAAGGTGGCTTTGGATGAAAAAACATTTTAAATTTCAAAAATTACATGGGATCTCCCCTTATATATGGGCAATATTTTTCATCCTGCCCTTTTATTTTATCCTTAAGACCCCTTCGACTATAGGCATTGTGGTCGGTATCATTTTGAACATCGTCTTTTTTGCGACCTATCGTTTTGCCTTTGTCGCAAAAGGTTGGTCTTTATATGTATTAGGTCTTCTGCTTATTGCGATTTCTACTGGATATGTGATGCTGTACAGCTACTTTTATTTTGCTTTTTGCATTGCTTATTTCAATGGTCATATTAAAAACAAAGTACCATTTTATATTTTGTACTACACCCACGTTGCTAGTGCCGCTGTTGCGGTGAATTTTAGTCTAATTTTAAAAAAAGGGTGGTTTCTCACACAGATTCCCTTTGTTGTCATCACGTTTATTAGTGCCGTTCTCCTGCCGCTTAGCATTCGTAGCAGGAAGGAACGTGAGCAGCTTGAGGAGAAGTTAGAATATGCCAATGAACGTATCGCTGACCTTGTGAAACTTGAAGAAAGGCAACGCATTGCTCGGGATCTCCATGATACACTTGGCCAAAAGCTATCGCTTATCGGCTTAAAAAGTGACCTTGCCCGAAAATTGATTCACAAAGACCCTGAACAAGCACGCACTGAACTGAAAAGCGTCCAACAAACAGCCAGAACGTCTCTCAATGAAGTGAGAAAAATTGTATCTTCCATGAAAGGCATCCGTATAAAGGATGAATTGTCAAACATTCAACAAATTCTTAAAGCAGCCAACATCAAATTGATATATGATGAAAAAGGAGCACCGAAACACATCTCTCTTCTCAACGAAAACATTGTGAGTATGTGTATGAAAGAAGCCGTCACCAATGTCGTCAAACATAGTAATGCCACCATCTGTAAGATCACGATCCATCAAAAGTCAAAGGAAGCAGTCATCACAGTTGAAGATGACGGAACGTTTAAAGGAGACCATTTGTCCTCCCAGACGAAAGGACACGGTCTATTAGGAATTAGAGAAAGACTGGAATTTGCCAATGGTCGCCTGCGCATTGAGACCAAAGGCGGAACAAAGCTCATCATGAGCATCCCAAATGATTCATCATCAAAAGAAAAGGAGGCGCACACATGATCAACATCTTCATAGCTGAAGATCAGCAAATGCTGCTCGGTGCACTTGGTTCACTCCTCGATTTAGAAGAGGATATGACAGTAGTTGGTAAAGGAACAAATGGGCAAGATGCCATTGATTTTGCTAAAAAACAGCCAGTTGATATTTGCTTAATGGATATTGAAATGCCAGGGAAATCCGGATTAGATGCAGCAGAAGAACTCAAAGAGACTGATGTGAAAATTATCATCTTAACGACCTTTGCCCGCCCCGGCTATTTCCAAAGGGCACTGAAGGCTGGTGTGAGCGGGTATATGCTTAAAGACAGCCCTAGTGAAGAACTGGCAAGTGCCATTCGGAGCGTAATGAAAGGAAAACGGGTGTATGCCCCCGAGCTGATGGAAGACTTATACAGAGAAGAAAACCCTTTGACCGAAAGAGAAAAATCCGTCCTTGAGCTTGTAGCAGACGGAAAAAACACAAAAGAAATCGCAAAACAACTCAGCATAAAAAGCGGAACTGTCCGTAACTACATATCCATCATTTTGGATAAACTAGAAGTAAAAAATCGAATTGAAGCCATTACCCGCTCAAAAGAAAAAGGTTGGTTTAAATAAAAACCAAGGATCAGGGCTATACGCCGCCTCGATCTTTTGGTTTTTTATATTGAAAAAGATCTCCTCTCTGTCAAAAAAAGAATATTATCCGACTTTTTACCCTCTTTTCATGCGCATCTGAAAAAATGTAATTGACAACAGACTCCTCTTCTATGATATGATATTCGAGTGATAATGATAATTATTATCACTTAAATACCAAATATTCGGCATGTGAGCCGATTGTAAAGGAGTCTACATTCATGAAGAAATTATTGTTCCCTCTGATACTCATCTTTGTGCTTGCGTTGAGCGCTTGCGGTAGTAGCAGCAACTCATCCTCAAATAAAGGAAATCAATCGAAGTCATCTGACACGATTACATACCAATCTGAAACAGGTCCTGTAAAACTGCCTGCACATCCAAAACGTGTGGTTGTTCTAGGTTCTTATACGGGCAATGTCATGTCACTTGGAGTAAACCTTGTTGGTGTTGACTCTTGGTCAAAAAAGAATCCTCGCTTCCAAAAAAAATTAAAAAATGTGGAAGAAGTATCCGATGAAAATGTGGAAAAAATCATGAAACTAAAGCCTGATGTCATCATTGGCTTAAGTAATACAAAAAATGTAGAGAAACTAAAAAAAATCGCACCTACTGTCTTGTTTACGTATAACAAAGTCGATTACTTACAACAGCATATTGAAATTGGGAAAGTATTGAACAAAGAAAAAGAAGCAACAGCATGGGTAAAAGATTTCAAAAAACGAGCGACTGAAGCTGGTAAAGAAATCAAAGCAAAAATCGGTCAAGATGCGACAGTCTCTGTTTTTGAGAGCGGTCCAAAAGATCTTTACGTTTTTGGAGATGCTTGGGGTCGAGGAACAGAAATTCTGTACCAAGCAATGAAACTAAAAATGCCTGAAAAAGTAAAAGAAAAAGCTTTAAAACCCGGCTATTATACGATTTCACAAGAGGTCCTACCTGACTTTGCTGGGGACTATATGATTATTAGTAAAAATAGCGAAATGGATAATTCTTATCAGAACAGTGAAATATACAAATCCATTCCTGCTGTGAAAAAACATCGTGTGTTTGAAGCAAATGCTGAAGAATTTTATTTTAATGATCCACTCACACTAGAATACCAACTATCATTCTTTAAAAAGCATTTCTTAGGTAAATAATATGAAGCAAGGGAGCTCTTCCCTTGCTTTTTTCTTGTCTGCTTCTGGCGGCAGGGCATTTTTTTCGCTACCATTTACATACAAGCTATTTCGATAAAGTGTGGTGCTGGTTTTGTTTAAAATTTTACTGATTGAGGACGATACAACCCTTTTTCAAGAAATCAAAGACAAAGAACGTTACGTCAACTGGTCTGATGATGTCTATGAGATTACAGACTTCTATCAGGTTATGCAAGAATTCACCTGTTGACCTTCTTCGTATCCTGTCGATCGTTTAGTCATCAGGAAAGCTTGATCATGCTAACCCCCATAGGCTCATCCTATGAAGGTTGACATTTATAAAGGAGTCGATTCAAACTTGTGCGATAAAATATGGTCTCTTGCAGCATAGGCTTTTTGTTTGACATCTTCTAGGTTCACACCGATAAGTTTTCCGTTTCGTTTCACTGCTTTTCCTGCAACATATACTGAATCAACATTTGAAGGATGTGCAGTTTGGACGATCGCACCGGCTGGATCTGTCATTGGCAAGAAATTCAGGCTTGTTCGATTGATCATAATGAAATCAGCTTCTTTACCAGGTGTGAGCGAGCCAATTTTATGGTCTAGCTTTAATGCACGTGCACCGTCAATGGTTGCAGCTTCAAGCATTTGGTGTGCTGACAGCCCGAGTTCTGGTCCTGGCATTATGCCTTCCATCAATAAAGATTGATTTTGAATCGCACGTTCTGCCTGAAGACCAAACTTCATTTGTGCAAAAAGATCTCCTCCCGTCGCTGTCACGACGTCTACTCCAAGCGTCGGGCGCACACCATGTTCAATAGCAAGACCTGTCACAGGATAACCATGTCCCATCATCATTTCAATTTCAGGTGTAATCGATATAGAGCTTCCGCTATCTGCCAGCATCTTCATTTGATCTGCATCGATTGCGTTGATATGAACCATGTTTACATCTGGTCCTAGTAATCCTGCTTGGTGAAGCCGTTCAATAGATCGGTCAGCTCCCCCCCAATTTCCAAACCCAATGTGCATACTACATAGAGCATCTAAAGACTTTGCTGTTTCAATTTCAAAGACTGATGTCTCCCACGAGGAAAATTCCGGTCCGCGAATTGCCAGTCCCATCGTCAACAACTGATCTGATGATTGAAAATGCGTTTTTTTCACGCGAGCTGCCTCTTCCATATTTGTGAGTGTGCTCTCTCTATCCCAATATGCTGCATCACCAGAAGTTCCAAAGGCAAAGACGGCACGAATGCCCGCATCTTTCAATCCCCCAATGAGCTCTTCTGTATGATCCATTGAATTAATCATTGTCCAGTCTAAAAATGTTGTAACGCCTGCATCTAAAGCTTCTAATGCGCCTAAATAATTTGCAATTCGATCATCAGATGGACGCCTCATTGCCCCATAGTTGCCGTAATATATTTTGCTTAAGTATGTCTGCAGAGACCAATCTGTTCCAATACCGCGAATGACAGATTGCCAAACGTGGCGATGGGTATCGACAAGTCCTGGCATTAAGACCATATCTGATGCATCCACCACCTCTGCATCACCTGCTTCTATACAGGGTGCGACTTCTAAAATATTTGCCCCTTCAATGATCATATCTCCCTTTTCTAGAAAACCTAAAGATGGATCAAGAGTCAGCAGGGCCGCATCTTTAAATAGAGTCTTTTTCATCATTATCCCCCTTTTTCATGTGGCGAGGGTGAGGTATCTCACCCATCATTGTCATTTTAAATCAGAACAGGTTCAAATTAGAAGGAAAGTGACTTAGAATACATGATGTCCATTTGAAAATGCGATATATGCGCTTCCGCTTCACGTCTTGTTTACCTTTTGACTACATTACATTGATCTTAAAACAATTAGCTGCCAATGAATCACTCACACCTCATGAAATTGCGAATTGCCAGAAGGGAAGCTCAAAAAATGCTTCTCCTATTTTTCATGTAACTTTCTTTCCCAAAAAATATCAAAAGTAGCATATACCCTCACTTAATTGTCTCTTCACCCTCTCATTGAATACTTGATCGGTCACTTCGATAAAAAATATTTGTTGTATCTGGAACATCCATCTTAAGATACGACACAATAAAAAAAGCGTTGGATGTCTTCCATCCAAACGCTTCTTTTCGTTTCCAGTATGATTGATTATGCTTTTCGCGCAAGTTCTCTTTCTCTAAGCTCCACACGTCGAATTTTCGCTGACGGTGTTTTAGGGAGTTCATCAATGAACTCGATTTCTCTCGGGTATTTATATGGTGCGGTGGTATTTTTCACATGTGTTTGCAGCTCTCTGATGAGCTCGTCACTTTGTGCAGATGCGTCACGAAGTACGATATAAGCTTTAACGATCGATCCTCTAATTTCGTCAGGGCTTGCGACGACGGCACATTCTTTGACTGCTGGGTGCTTGATGAGTGCATCTTCTACTTCAAATGGTCCAATGGTATAACCTGAGCTGATAATGATGTCATCACTGCGGCTTTCAAACCAGAAATAACCGTCTTCGTCTTTTTTTGCCCGGTCACCAGTGATAAAATAATCTCCGCGGCGCTGCATTTTTGTACGCTCTTCATCTTTGTAATATTCCTTAAATAGTGCCGGCGTTTCAAGATGAACAGCAATGTCACCAATTTCTCCTGGTGCACATACATTGCCTTCCTCATCAATGATATCCACTTCATTACCTGGTGTTGGTTTCCCCATACTGCCCGGCTTGACGTCCATTCCTTTTAACACGCCCACAAGCAATGTACTTTCGGTCTGACCGTAGCCATCTCGTACATCTACATTAAAATACTTTTTGAATGTATCAATGACTTCACGATTGAGAGGTTCTCCTGCAGACACTGCACTGTGGAGCTTTGGCAATTGATATTGATCCAAGTTATCTACTTTGGCCATAAAGCGATATTCTGTTGGTGTACAGCACAGAACGTTGATTTCATTTTTTTCAAGCAGCTCTAAATACGTGTTCGGATGAAATGTCCCTCCGTATACAAAGCCTTCTGCTCCACTGCCTAGGACAGATAAGAGAGGACTCCACACCCATTTCTGCCATCCTGGTCCTGCTGTTGCCCATACTTTATCTCCTTCATGAATGGAGAGCCATGCTTTGGCCGCCGTACGTAAATGGGCATAAGCCCAGCCATGAGTATGAACAACCCCTTTTGGGTTTCCTGTTGTGCCTGATGTATAGGATAGAAATGCCATGTCTGATCGGTCTGTTTGTGCCATTTGAAGCTCACTTGGTTTATTGTTCTTTTGTTCTACAATATTTGTCCAACCTTGATCATTTTTGCCAATTGAGAATGTTTTAAAATCTTTCGGGTCATTCGTTCCCTCAAACGATTGTATGAATGAAGCGTAAACGATGGCTCCCTTTGCCTCTGCATGTGAAATTCGGTAATCTAAATCTTTTGCACGAAGCATTTCTGAACAAGGAATGACCACCATGCCTGTTTTTAAAATAGCTAAATAAATGCTGTATGCTTCTAACATGCGCGGCACCATCACAATGATTTTATCGCCTTTTTTAAACCCTGCATCTAATAAAACATGACCTATTTTATTGGCCTCTTCTACTAAAGCTGCATATGTCAAATGCGCTTCATGACCATTTCCATCTTGCCAATGCAGGGCCATCTTCCCGCGGTCTTGACTGAAAGCTTCAATCTCACTTACTAAGTTATATTGTGCTGGTGCAATTAAGTCTTCTCTTTTCATGGTACCGCTCCTTTTAGCCTCTTTCTTTGAAACCTTTTATGTTTCGATTTACCTATTTTAACACTCATAACTGAAAAATGCTTAGATTAGGACCTACTCCTAGTATTATGCCATAATTTTTTTGATTCGTCTCCATTTTTATAAATATTCTAACAATTCATATGTACAAAAAGAAAAGAGCGGGAATAATCCCGCTCATAAGCCATAGCTTTTTCATTGTGTGTCTTAGAAAGATCCGCCACCCATATGTTGTTGAGCGTAAGATACAAGACGCTTAGTGATTTCTCCACCAACTGATCCGTTAGCGCGAGCTGTTGTTTCTGGTCCAAGGTTTACACCGAATTCAGAAGCGATTTCATACTTCATTTGGTCGATTGCTTGAGCAGCGCCTGGTACTAGTAATTGGTTAGAACTGCTTTGTCTGTTTTGTTGAGCCATGTGTTCTCACCTCCTTGTGAATATAGATTGTGTAGAAACACATGACTTCATGCGATTGATTTGATGGTAATTATTATGAAATTTTCTTTTTAAAATAAATCAGCAAATTGATCCGCCGTTTTCTTTTCATTTGTGACAACGATTGTTTCCATTTGCTCACATGCTTCGTCAAGCAGCGGCTCGAAATCAGCAAAGCTTTCGTACCTTTCTACTTTCTCAAGCTTTGGTTTTGTTTTTGGGGAAGGTGGTGTAAAGATCGTACAGCAATCCTCAAAAGGCTGAATGCTTGTATCATATGTGCCAATTCGTCTCGCCTCTTCGATAATGTCATTTTTATCAACTGCAATGAGTGGACGAATGATTGGTGTGTTTGTGACATGATTAATTGCATACATGCTTTCGAGTGTTTGACTTGCTACTTGGCCTAGACTTTCCCCAGTAATAATTGCAAGTGCATCACGCTTTGCTCTTATTTTATCGGCAATCTTCAGCATCATTCGTCTCGTCGAGGTCATCGTATAGTTTTCTGGCACTTGTTTGTGAATCAGCTCTTGGATTTTTGTGAACGGAACAATGTGAAGCTTGACTTCACCTCCATATGAGGCAAGGTCGGTTGCAAGATCAATCACCTTCTGCTTTGCACGTTCACTTGTATACGGCGGACTAAAAAAATGAAGCGCTTCAATTTGAATGCCGCGTTTCATGGCATGATAGCCTGCTACTGGGCTGTCAAAGCCGCCTGACAGCATAAGTATCGCTCTTCCGCTTGAACCTACTGGCAATCCGCCTGCTCCTTTTACATCTTTAAAAGTAATATAAGTGGCGTGCTCTCTGATTTCAATTCGCAAATGGACATCCGGCTGTTTTACATTGACAGTCAAGTTTTCTGTATTTCGCAACACATGTCCGCCAATTTCACGGTTCATTTCATTTGAATCAAGCTCAAATTGTTTGTATGACCTTTTTGTGGTGACTTTAAATGTATTGCCTTTTTCATACACTTCTTGTACAGCAGTTAGTGCCGCCTGCTTGATCGCATCAAGATTTGTTTCACATTTAACAGCAAGACTAAAGCTTTGAATGCCGAACACACCTTTTAGACAATCTGAAATGGGCGCTGGATCTTCACCATTTAGCATGATCGTGATGCGGTCTCTGTCAGAAGCATACTTTAATGCTTCAAAGTCTTTCAGGACGAATCGAATATGCTGTCTCAGTTTTTCAATGAATTTTTTTCTATTTTTCCCTTTTGTAGAGATTTCACCAAAACGGACTAAAATGTGATCATACTTCATGTTGATTATCTCATTCCTTTTAATTTTTTCACACTTTGTGTGATGGATGTGATGACATGTGAAACGAGCTCAGGACCTTGTCCATATGTTAAACTGATTCTCATACTGCTTTTAGCTACTTCTTCTGATTTCCCCATGGCTAACAGTACACGACTTGGTTCCTTTTTCTTTGCTGAACATGCGGATGTTGTGGAAACGAAAATGCCTTCTTCTTCAAGCATATGGAGAAGGACTTCTATTTGAATACCTGGCACAGAAAAATTCACAATGTGCGGAGCACTTTGCATATTCGGTGTGTTGATAACGACACCATCTATTTCAGCAAGCTGGTCAAGCAACTTTGTTTTGAGCAACAGCATTTCATTGCGGTGCTTCTCCAGTTTTTCAAATGATTGTTTCACTGCTTTTACTAAGCTGACGGCTCCGGCAGGATTTTCTGTACCTGAACGTATACCAAACTCCTGCTCTCCTCCTGTGAATAGAGGCGTAAGCACAGTGCCTTTCTTAAAAAAGAGAGCACCTGTCCCTTTCAACCCGTGAATTTTGTGGCCTGACATTGTCAAAAGGTCGATATCGATTTGTTGTTTATTCAGTTCTACCTTCCCCATCCCTTGCACACCATCCACATGAAAAAGTGCGTTTTTTGCATACTCACGTATGATTTTGCCAGCCTCTTCAATTGGCTGAATGGCACCCGTTTCATTGTTCACATGCATGATACTCACGAGCACCGTATCAGGACGAAGAACTTCTTTCAATGAAGTCAAATCTAAATGTCCATGATTATTTACATGAATATAGGAGATGTCAAAGCCAAATAACGCTTTAAGCTGTTTGAATGATTCAATGACAGAGGGATGCTCAATTGTTGATGTCACAATGTGTTTGCCTCGATTCATTTTGGCGAGAGCAGCACCTTTAATAGCAATGTTATTCGCTTCTGTTGCACCAGAAGTAAAAATGATCTCGTGTTGTTTCAAGCCTACATATTGAAGCATTTGCTTTCGTGTCTCACTTAGTAATCGATTTGCATCAATTCCAAGTTGATGAAGGGAAGACGGGTTTCCAAAAAACCGTTCACTTACTTGTTGATATACATGTAAAACCTCTGGGTAAGGTTTTGTTGTTGCACTATTGTCAAGATAAATCATATCGGAACTCCTTATAGAAAAGCTTTTTTAAAAAAGTTTATCTATATGTTAACATATTGCAAATAGACCGAGAATTCATCTGATAAATGGCAGGTTGACAACTTTCCATTTTCACTATATCATGCATAGTGCCATTGTCATATCGCCATCTAAAATGTCAGAATATTTTAATATGATAAAAAACAGGAAGCGAATTATTTCCCCGCCAAACAGCTCGCTTCTTACGAATATTTATTATTTTTCTTCAAATACTGAAATAGAAAAATTCATGACTTTTGTATGAAAACACATGTTGACATCAGACGTACATCCTTTATAATTAGTGAATGTTGATTAAGAACGATTTTTAGCAACTAATTAACAGAATATTTCAACATAACAATGGAGGCTTTATTCAATGAAGGCAACTTTGTCGACGAAAGATACGGTTATTATAGGTTTTATGCTATTTGCTTTATTCTTCGGCGCCGGTAATATGATTTATCCACCAGAGCTCGGCCAATATGCTGGGCAAAATGTGTGGAAAGCAATGGGCGGATTTTTATTAACAGGTGTTGGTTTACCACTTCTTGGCATTATCGCAATCGCATTAACAGGTCGTGATGCAAAAGGGCTTGCTGATAAAGCACACCCGACATTCGGCACAGTGTTTACAGTCATTTTATACTTATCTATTGGACCTCTTTTTGCCATTCCTCGAACAGGAACGGTATCATATGAGATTGGAGCATTACCATTTTTAGCTGGTGTACCAGCTTGGCTGTCGCTTCTTTTATTCACACTTGTATTCTTTGGTATTACGTATTATCTTGCTTTAAATCCAACAAAGGTTGTCGACCGTGTAGGGAAAATTCTTACACCGATTAAATTTATGATTATCTTTGTTATCATTGTGAAAGCCATTTTAACGCCAATGGGAATCATTGGCACACCAGACGCCTCATATAGCAATGGTTCATTTTTCAAAGGATTTCTAGAAGGATATAAAACAATGGATGCTCTTGCTTCTATTGTGTTTGGTGTTGTCATCATCAATGCCATTAAAGGACGCGGTGTGACAAGTAAAAAGGCTCTCGCTTCTGCTTGTATCAAAGCTGGGCTTATTGCTGCGTGCGGATTAACATTTGTATATCTGTCACTAGCTTATTTAGGCGCTTCTAGTACACATGCGATTGGATTCATTGGAGACGGAAGCAAAATTTTGGCTCAGTCCTCTCAATTTCTATTCGGCAGTCTAGGAAATATTGTATTAGGTGCCGCTATTACTGTGGCTTGTTTAACAACTAGTATTGGTCTTGTCACATCATGCGGAGAGTATTTCTCAAAGTTATTACCTAAACTTTCTTATAAAATGGTCATAACACTTGTGACATTATTCAGTTTTATCATTTCAAACTTTGGACTTGCTCATATTATCGCTTTCTCTGTGCCAGTTCTAACGGCTATTTACCCGCTAGCCATTGTGATCATTGTCCTGTCACTGGCAGATAAATGGGTTGGTCATAGAAGACCTGTTTATGTTATATCTTTAATTTTAACTGGCTGTGTGAGCTTATTTGACGGCTTAGCGGCTGCCAGCATCCCAATTGGTCCAGTAAAAGACGTCTTTATGACATTATTACCTTTATATGATCTTGGCATTGGCTGGATTGTTCCTGCTTTACTCGGAATTGTTGTTGGATTCATTATTTCTCTTTTCACTTCTTCTGCTCCAGAGCAGCGTCAAGAACAAGCATCATAACATTTAAAAGCTGAAGTCCGGTAAATGGACTTCAGCTTTTTTATTGATGCTGATATTCTTTTTTCTGTTGAGCCAGTAGCTTCTCAACTGCTCCAGGTGATGCTTTTTCAACCGCTGCTACTGCCACATCAAATGAACCTGTATAATCGTATGCATAAAATCTTCGTTCTGCTTCTTTTAACTGCTCTGATAAAATATGATTTTGACTTCTGAAACGATTGCCATATTGAATAATACGTTCAATTTGATCAACTTTATTCAGCATGTCTTGTGTATCGTTATAGACACTTCTCACTGTTTCAGACGCTTCTTTTAATTGCTGATTGACTGCTGTCATATTAAGCGGCAGGTTCTCAAGCTGTTCATGGGCTTGCTGAATCATGTCCTGCGCCTTTTGGGCTCGATCCTTTATGTCAGCAGGTATGCCTGGAATGTTACTTTTTTGCAACTGACGCACCGTATCCGTCAGTATCGTTTTGAGTTCAGCAAGCGTTTCTCTTGCTTGCAGTTCTTCTTTTCGTAATGATTGAAGATGTTCTTTAAATGCTTCATGCAATTCCTTTGCTTCATCGATAAAAGTCGCAAGCTGGTCTATTTCGTCCATTAATAACGAATACGCCACATGATCACGATCAAGCTTCTCGCGAATTTGCTTCATGAGCTTTTCAATTTCTTCTAATCGTTTATCAAACGCTTTCTGCTGATCAAGCTCTCCTGCCGTCAGCTTATAGCTTTCTTTCACAAGGGCTGTCTCTGCCTTTGTTTGCACATGATCTTGTTCGAGCTTTTCGAACGCTTCAGTGAGTTCCGGCATCTTGCTTTTGATTTCATGACCTGCCTCTACTTCAGCTTCTAGTTGATCATATAGCGTCTGAATCGCCTCATCAATCATTTGCAGAATACTTGATGCCTCTTCTAGATTAAGCTCATCAATGAGAAGCTTTTCCGCACGGCTGAGCTGTTTATTTAATTTCTCTAGCTCTTTTGTGATTTGGATGTGCTCAAGCTTGTAGCCTTTTTCTGTCATTTCTTTGTAACCGTCTTTCAGCTTTGTTAGCTGTCCTGGTACTGTTTGTTTACAATCAGCAATGAGTTTCGGTACATCATTTATATACAATTGGAGCTGATCGAGTCTGCGGTCTTGCTCAAGAAGAATTTTCCTTGCCTTCATGTAGTTTCCGTTTTCTGTTTCTTCTTCATACTGCTTCATCCCTTCCCAAGCCTCATCTAAATCCTGCTCCATCTTGTCATAAAGGGTTCCATATAGGTGGCTATACGCAAGTAGATTTTTACGAACTGTTTGATATTGCTCTTTGACCTTTTCAATGTCCTTGCGGTTTTGCTCCTCGCTTGTGACAAGATCTGCAATCTCTTTTAAAATGTCTTCAATGTTCGAATCAGCAGCAGTTAGCAAGTCCTGAATGTGCGTAAGGACTTGCTTGGCTTTGGAGAATCGATATTTATCAGAATACTCTTCTGCATCATATAATAGCTCCTCTACCTTTGGAAGATGCGAGGTGACGATATCGTCCCACTCTGAGCGCCACCTTTCAAAAAATTGCTCTGTTTCTCCGGTCATTTTGAGATGTTTGATTTTTGAAATTTCTTCTACAATTGATCTGTTTAAAATTTCAATCTTCCATGCTTCCAATCGGTCAATTTCTTTATATATATTTTTTCGCAAAAAATAACCGACTGAAAACAAAGCAAGCAAAATGACAATTAAACCGATGATTAACTCCATAATGAGCCCCCTTGTTGTGATCTAAGTGATGTCAGGGTAAAAGTGTCCCAAGTAAGACCTGAGAACCCTTTCGTGTATGCTTTGCATTTGTTTTTTATTCGCAATATCACATATTTTTCATTAACATCCATTCACGGTTTTATGTATGTTTTTTCAAGAAAGTAATTCAGCTTTCAATCATTTGATCACACCTCTAGATGTGAACTGCTTTATGTGTACGGTAGCTGTCGTTTTCATTGTTATTATGATACCATGTAACCAGCATTTTTGGTCATGATTTTTCATTATTTTCGCTGATAAACATCACGTTTTTCAAAATATCGACAAGAGGTGACGACATGCTGAAACAAGATGCACATATTCATACACCGTTTTGCCCACACGGCTCGCTCGATTCCTTTCATTCTTATATTGAAAAAGCCATTAAAAAGGGATTTGATTCCATAACCTTTACTGAGCATGCACCTCTGCCCCCTTCCTTTCGAGACCCAACGCCTGATCAGGACAGTGCTATGAAGCTTACAGACCTTGAAGATTATTTGACAATGCTGGATCAACTAAAAAAAGAGTATAAAGGGCAATTAATAGTAAAAACTGGGCTTGAGGTTGACTATATCAAAGAGTATCAAGAGGAAACAAGTGCCTTTTTAGACTGCTACGGACCTGAATTAGATGATGGTATTTTATCTGTTCACTTTCTTCCTGCTGGTGATCATTATATTTGTCTTGATTTTGATGAACATGCCTTCCAGGAGCTAATCCGTATCTATGGCAGTATAGAACGGGTGTATCAAAGCTACTATGAGCAAGTTCATTCTTCTATTCTATCATCATTGGGTGACTATAAGCCAAAGAGAATCGGTCATATCACCCTTGTACGTAAATTCAATCAGCTTTTTCCATATAATATGTCTTCTGAACTCTGCCAAATGGTCGCCCTTTGTATTGAAGAAACGGCAAAAAAAGGGATGTCCTTAGATTTTAATACATCAGGACTTCGTAAAACATATGCCAGAAGTATCTATTTAGACAATTGGATGATTGAACTTGCGAAAAAGAAAAAAATCCCGCTCATATTCGGGTCTGATGCCCATCAAGCGGAAGATGTTGGTTATGCCTATGATCAATTCGAAGACATCATGAGATTCATGTGAGCATCCAATCTCGCTTCCTTAGGTTCTAGCAAATGATCAAGCAAGCGGCTCAGCTCCTTGAAGTACATTTGATAAAAGTAAGGCTCGCTTGGATTAAGATAAAGCACTTCTGTTAAGTATTGCGGCTGCAAATACGGCATCATCAGCAGTGATTTTAACTGAATCATAAACGATGGTAGTGAGAGCTGCTTACAAATGACATGGGTGCTTTTCCCTTTTTCTATAATGAGTTGAAACAAATATTTCTCCTTTGTCAAATAGGTCGACATAATTTCTCTGATTAATGTGGAATCAATTGTGACCTCTCGATAAACGAAACGGGTTAATTGACGATGCTCGTGCTGATAAGATAAAATATCAAAAACCACACCAAGTAAACAATCTTTTGCGTGACGAGTCTCCATTTGATGGATATGTTTTTCAATCATATGAATATAGCCTTCATAAAAATCGGACACGAGCTGCTCAAGCAGCCCTCCTTTCCCTTGAAAGTAATAAGATATGTGGGCAACGTTGACGTTTGCTTTCTTCGCAATCTCACGGACAGAGGTTCCAGAAAATCCTTTTTGGTTAAACAGTCTGATGGCAGCATCAATTATACGATCTTTTGTCTGCACGGCTGTTGATGGTTTCATCCGCTCCTCACCCCTCTTCATATGTACATACTTCAAGATTGAAGGCGGAAGTTCCTTTTACATTTGCTCGACAAATCCCACATGCGAGACGCAAGTTATGTATTTTTAAGATAGAAAGTAGGAGATTTTCATGTTTCATGTCGAAAAACAGTCTGGTAATCAGTTGAAAGATTATCAAATGCTTGTGAAACAAGTAGAAGCGATTACGGCTGGTGAACCAGATTTGATTGCCAATTTAGCGAATGCTGCTAGCCTTTTATATCATTCTTTATCTGACGTAAACTGGGCAGGATTTTATTTGGCGAGAAACGGAGAACTAGTTCTTGGTCCATTTCATGGTCTGCCTGCATGTGTTCGCATCCCTTCTGGAAAAGGGGTATGTGGAACAGCTTTTGCAACAGGTGATGTTCAGCGCATAGCGGATGTTCATTCATTCCCAGGACACATTGCTTGTGATGCTGCTTCGCAATCAGAGATCGTCATCCCGCTGAAAGTGAATGATGAAATCATTGGGGTGCTCGACATTGACAGCCCTGTCAAAGATCGTTTTGATGAAATAGATGAAACGTACTTAATTGAATTTACAGAGGTCTTGCAAAAAGCTCTGTCTGCCTCCGCAGATGCATAGTTGATGAAAAAGCAGGCAAATTGTCTGCTTTTTTCTTTATCTCTAAATAGGTTGACTTCTTATATTCAGCATCATATAATAGAGTTTGTGTGAAATATGGCAGCCTTTTTGTTCGGCTTTTTTGTATCATTTTGTTCCTTCTATTTGGAGGTGCATCTTGTAACTCCCTGCTGCTGGAGCGAGGATGCATGAAAACATAATGACAAAAAAGAGGAAGAACAGACGGTTTTTATTTTTCACAAATAAAAACAATAAGGAGGAGTCACATTATGGCTCGCTATACAGGTCCAAGTTGGAAAATTTCCCGCCGTTTAGGCATTTCATTAAGCGGAACAGGTAAGGAACTTGAAAAACGTCCTTACGCTCCAGGACAACATGGTCCAGGACAACGCAAAAAACTATCTGAATACGGTTTACAATTGCAAGAGAAGCAAAAACTTCGTCACATGTACGGTGTAAACGAACGTCAATTCCGTACACTATTTGACAAAGCTGCTAAACTTCCTGGTAAACAAGGTGAAAATTTCATGATCCTTCTTGAAACTCGTCTTGACAACCTAGTATACCGTCTCGGTCTTGCACGTACTCGTCGCCAAGCTCGTCAGCTAGTCAACCATGGTCACATCCTTGTTGATGGAAGCCGTGTAGATATCCCATCTTTCTCTGTAAAACCAGGTCAAACGATTTCTCTTCGTGAAAAATCTAAAAACCTAGCAGTTGTGAAAGAATCAGTTGAAGTAAACAACTTTGTTCCTGAATACCTTTCTTTCGATGCTGAAAAGCTTGAAGGTACTTTCACTCGTCTTCCAGAGCGTTCTGAGTTGGCTCCTGAAATCAGCGAACAACTGATTGTTGAATTCTACTCTCGTTAATTTCATTGCTCTACAAAGAGCATAGACATGAACCCTAGAAATGTTGGTTTATCAACGTTTCTAGGGTTTTTTGTTTATTCTCTGCGGGGGAGGAATTTTTACGAAAAGTGCACTGACGTATTCCTCTTTTTTTCATTTTGACTTGCTTTTGTTGGTGACCCGCATTAAAGCATTTTAAGTTAAAATAATATTACAAACAACAAATTAACAAATAGGATTCGGGTGACATAAACGCCGTGTAAAAAGGAACAATCGGAAAACGTATTTTGTAATGTGCAGGGCAAAGCATCCGGTAAGTTACTTAGAAATTCAAACAAAAATGCCCTTATCTCTTCTAAGGATCAGCTCTGTTACGGAAAATATCTAGTATTAATTGTCTATGTAAATCGTTTCATTTTAAAGGAATGTAAGTATTTATTTCCCACCCATTCTCCGTATAATGGTAAAATCTCTATTGATCGCAACCATTAAAGGAGAATGCCATGAAAACTTTAGATGTTCAGGCGTTGCACAATGCCATTGATCAAACGCTGGAACAATTAAATCAACAATCACAAAACATCAAATCCCTTGAAATACAAATCAATCAAATCATCTCACTAGATGGCGCACTAAAGGGCAAGACTGGAGAAGCCATTCGAGCGTTTTATGCAGAGTGTCATATCCCCTTTTTGCAATTCTTTCAGGTCGTCATTGAAGAATACACCAGTGCGCTAAAAAAGACAAAGCAGGCTCTCCATGCACTTGAATCAAACCCGAATGGCTTTATCTCTCAATCATTCATTGAACACGAGCTTGACCAAGGGTTAAAAAAAGCCGAACGGACCGTTTCTGATATCGTATCAGATGTAAATCAAGCCCTCGGCAAGGTCAGCCATATTGTTCATTTGCCTCATGTAGACGAATCTGCTTTTCAACAAAGCTACCAAAAAGCATGGCTTGAGACCTCAAGAACCATTGGACTGCTTCATGCATTTGACAGGGAACAAACGAGTGCTTTACATGAAACAGAAAGCACCCTTCACACAATGAATCAATACATAGACACCCTAAGCACCATGTTCACTGGTCCAAAAATTGAGATCACCAGCTATCAAAAAGGCTCTATTTTCAAAGATGGAAAAGCAGAAAAAGTGAGCAGTACGATCAGCAAATTGAATGAAAAAATAGACAATCCTGACGAGACCCCAATGATGATCATGCTGAGGAAGCTGAGTGAGAAAGAACGGGCGAATGTGGATACGGTTATGAAGGAAAACCCACCTACTAAAATCAATCAAAACGTAGTGATCATCAATGGGAAAGTGTATGATACAAGTGAGTACAAACATATCGACTTCGCAAATGCCAAAACGATAGAGGTCATACGAGACGGAATGCTGTATCGCTTACGAATATCGGAGCAAAACAAAGTAACGATTGAGAGCGTTAAACCGATTTCTGATGTAAAAACAGGCGATCAACCCCAAAACGTATTAAATACAGCGGTAGAATTTACAGGAATAAACGATGCAATTCGAGTCATTACAGGGAGAAATCCTGTAACAGGTAATAAAGTCACTGACACGGACCGCCTCGTATCAAGCTTGTACATGATACCAGGAGCTCAAATCGTTAAAGCTGGAAAATACGTGTTTAAAATAATGAAAGGGGAGAAAGTAGCTAAGGCTAAGATTTACACTCCCGAAATTATACGCAAAAATCTCAATGATGATATTTTAGATGTTATGGAAAAAAACGAAGGTCATTTAATTAAAAAACATCTTGGAAAATCAAATGAAGATTTAATCAAACGGGCTAATAAAGAAGGTGTTAATTCTACAACTTTCAGCAACAAAAAAACAGCAATAAAAGCAGCACAACAAGGTATAAGAAAACACGCTCAAGAAATTTCTGAATGGCTCAATAATCCGAATTCAAGCCCTAGGTTATTAATTAATACAAAGCACGATTTTGATATCGGTAAGGGCGTTTCAACAAAGAATCATGGAACCTCCTCCTCAAAACAAGTAACATATGGATTAAAGAACTCTAGAATTATTCTTAAAAAAGATAGTTCCATGGAGAATGGATATAAAATTGTAACAGGTTTTCCTGTTGTAAAGTAAGGTGATAAAAATGAATGAAGAATTCACATTAGATAAATTTAAATATTTTTTAGAATGCTATTTTAATCTTAGTATGGATTACTCTGATATTACAACTTTAGCAGAGGAATACAGAAAAGATGAGAGTGATTTAAATATAAAAAAGTTCCTTTATGAACTTCATGAGATAAAAAATAAAGATCAATGGAATGCAGCCAATATTGTCATAAGAGAACATGGGATGAGAAATCTAAATCAAGAGCAAATAAAACAAATGGTTGATTCGTTAATCAACGTTTTAAACAGAAGTTGATAAGGATTTGGAGATTTTTTCGCCTTTGTCTTCGGCCCGTAATAGCCATCAATGCCGTTATTATTAGCGACCTTGTCAGATATAAAAAAAGAGCAGATGGATATTTTTGTAATTTTCTTACTCCTGTCCCCCCTTTGTAACAAGATTGGTTACTTTTAAAATGATTGATGGCCTCTGAATTCATACTTTTTTAAGTGGACCATGTCGAAGGTATTTTATAGTGTCTCATAAATTTAGGTTAGTCTAGACCTTAATTAAGGAGGCAAAAACAAAACAATAACAGGTTAAGGCGAATAATTTTTGTGAGCAGACTTTATAAATAAAATCCGACTGATTAAGTATAGAAACTCCTGACGCTCTTTTCGCTTGAAACTAACAGAACTGGCAAGCTAGACACAGAAAAAATCGATCCAGTTTATGTACACTTATAAAAACAAGTGAAAACCCCACTTTCATTTCAAGCAAAAGTGGGGTTTTTGTGTATGACTGAGAGGCTCTAAAAGCCTCTCTAAACATATATTTAGTCTAGTTTTTTAATGACTATCGAAGCGTTTACGTTTGTTTGTGTCCCTCCTGCTAGAGTCTGAAGAGTAACTGCCGCTGCAGAAGTATGATTTACAAGAGTAAGAGTGTCACCTGCTGCTAAAGCAATTATTGCCTGACCAGTATTTTGTTGAGTACCAGCTCCTGAACCATAAACTGTGTTCGTCACAGGAGCTCCATTTACAAATAAGCTGAATTGGCTTGGCTCTACACCAGAGGCTGAAAAAGTCACCTCATAATTTCCTGGAGTGGTTACTATAATTTGGGCTGTTCCAGGAGTATGTGTAATGCCAGGTGTAATAATTCCAGTTGAGTCAAAAATCACTGGTGCCTCCAAAGCTACTGTTTGAGCACTTAGATTGTATACATATGCAAATTCAGCTAATCCTGCACCGGTGGCTCCTGTAGCTCCGGTGGCTCCCGTAGCTCCTGTGGCTCCGGTGGCTCCCGTGGCTCCGGTATCACCTGTGGCTCCGGTTGGACCTGTTGGACCGGTGGCTCCCGTAGCTCCTGTAGCTCCTGTGGCTCCCGTGGCTCCCGTAGCTCCGGTGGCTCCCGTAGCTCCTGTTACTCCTGTGGCTCCAGTGTCACCTGTGGCTCCGGTGGCTCCCGTAGCTCCGGTGGCTCCGGTGGCTCCAGTGTCACCTGTGGCTCCGGTTGGACCTGTTGGACCTGTTGGACCTGTTGCTCCCGTAGCTCCGGTGGCTCCTGTTGCTCCGGTGGCTCCGGTGGCTCCTGTTGCTCCGGTGGCTCCGGTTGGACCTGTTGGACCTGTTGCTCCCGTAGCTCCGGTGGCTCCGGTGGCTCCAGTGTCACCTGTGGC
>NZ_JBIVPN010000004.1:122967-223677 GCF_044754665.1 Bacillus sp. NPDC093026
GGCTCCGGTTGGACCTGTTGGACCTGTTGCTCCCGTAGCTCCGGTGGCTCCCGTGGCTCCAGTGTCACCTGTGGCTCCGGTTGGACCTGTTGGACCTGTTGCTCCCGTAGCTCCGGTGGCTCCGGTGGCTCCAGTGTCACCTGTGGCTCCGGTTGGACCTGTTGCTCCCGTAGCTCCGGTGGCTCCGGTGGCTCCGGTGGCTCCGGTGGCTCCAGTGTCACCTGTGGCTCCGGTTGGACCTGTTGGACCTGTTGCTCCCGTAGCTCCGGTGGCTCCCGTGGCTCCAGTGTCACCTGTGGCTCCGGTTGGACCTGTTGGACCGGTGGCTCCCGTAGCTCCGGTGGCTCCTGTAACTCCGGTGGCTCCTGTTGCTCCTGTGGCTCCGGTGGCTCCTGTTGCTCCTGTGGCTCCCGTGGCTCCAGTGTCACCTGTGGCTCCGGTTGGACCTGTTGGACCTGTTGCTCCCGTAGCTCCGGTGGCTCCGGTGGCTCCTGTTGCTCCGGTGGCTCCGGTGGCTCCGGTGGCTCCTGTTGCTCCGGTTGGACCTGTTGGACCGGTGGCTCCCGTAGCTCCGGTGGCTCCCGTGGCTCCAGTGTCACCTGTGGCTCCGGTTGGACCTGTTGGACCGGTGGCTCCCGTAGCTCCGGTGGCTCCCGTGGCTCCAGTTGGACCGGTCGGACCGGTGGCTCCCGTAGCTCCGGTGGCTCCTGTGGCTCCCGTAGCTCCTGTGGCTCCGGTGGCTCCGGTGGCTCCTGTGGCTCCGGTTGGACCGGTCGGACCGGTGGCTCCTGTAGCTCCTGTAGCTCCAGTGGCTCCGGTAGCTCCAGTGGCTCCGGTAGTTCCTGCTCCTGCTCCGGTTGGACCTGTTGGACCGGTGGCCCCAGTAGCTCCCCTTAATCCCCGTAATCCTCGTCGTCCTACAATAACTTTTGTCTTACAAATGACGCAACAGTTTGATTTTGATAGTTTCTGTTTGCAATGAGGGCATTTTTTATACTTATCACAACTCATCAGTTGTTCATCTCCTTTATTATTATTCATATGTTGAATCTATAAATAGGTGATAAGTTAAATGCATAAAGAATAAAAATAAGCATGGAACAAAGATAATCTCCTAGACTCTTTTAAAAGCCTTCTAGTTGTGAAAATTTAGTTGATTTTTGCTAAGGTCATCTATTATATTTTATTGAGAACGCTCAAGTCTTAAGAACCCATTCAAATCCATGTTATCTATAGTAATGAAAAAATCCCCTGGAATTCCAGAGGATTTTTTGTTCCATATTTCTCTCAACTATTATCGTAACGTAAGCCATTATCTATTATTTTTCCCATTCCCTAATCAATTGTTCGGTTGTCATGACAGTCGCAAATTCATCATGCAGTGTGGCAAGCGAAAGCCGATGAATCGTTTCCGGATCATAATATGTACCGGTTTGATCTGTTAGTCCAAAGGCGGCGGTTGCATCTGAAATGAGATACGTGTCAAAGCCAAGATTCCCGCTCATTCTTGTTGTTGTTGATACGCAGTGAGGGGTTGTTAATCCCGCGATCACAACAGTGTCGATCTCGTTTGCTCTTAGTTGTTCCTCTAAGTTTGTACCAATAAAGCTGTTGTTGACTTTCTTTCGTATCACCGTTTCTCCCTCTAGCGGTTTGGCGATCTCTTTGAAAAGATGCCCTTCATTTGCCGGATGAAATAAAGAGTCCGGCTTGTCAGAGGTATGCTGAATATGAAGCACTTTCCAGCCTTTCTCTCTCCAAAACGTCAAAAGTTGACTGATATTCTTCTCTGCATCTAGATGATTTCGTTCTCCCCATTTTTCATGCTCGAACGCCTTTTGGACATCTACAATGATCAAAGCCTTTTGATTCGTTTGCACAAACGCCCACCTCCAAAGATTCTCGTTCACTACATGTAGTGTAAGGAATAGTGGTCAATTTGTACATGCTTTTACCGATGTTTTGTCTGATTTTGCATCAAAAAGACAAACCACCCACTGGCTATGATGTAATAGATCCCGATGATTGTTGTACAGTTAGAGGTTACCTTACCTATTTGAACTGATTTGACGATACTCATCTAAATGAAATAGATGATGAGAAATAAATAGGGAAAATAGAGAAAGTATCCTAAGAAATATTGTTTAAGTTTTTGCTTCATCGCTGTGTCTCCTATATCAATAAGACATTCATGCTTTCAAAGCATCTTTGATCATCTAGCAGTTCAATATGTTCGGTGACATCAAAAAAGACAGCAGTTTCGCTGTCTTTTTTTCATTTTTTTAATTCGTATTCTGTCCCCCGCCGTTCAGCCCTTCTTTAATATAGCCGTTGACTTGGCTTGAGGCTAATAGACCGATATGTCCAACACCATGGATGAGGACGTTTCTTGCGCCTATTAAGCGAGAGAGGCTGTTGACGACGATGAGGTCGGCTGAGCTATAGACGGATGTGTAAAGAATTTTTTGATTTGGATCGGTGCCTGGTAATGCTCTGAGTGAAACGAGTCCGTTCGCTCCACCTAGTGTGACGACATTTTCAATTTTATCTCCGCCGTCTAGGTTCTTAATATAATATAACGTGTTGGCTCCGCCCATGCTATGTGCCACAATATCTACTTTTTTGGCGCCCGTTTTGGCTAACACATCTTTGACGTATCTGGATAAACGCGGACCATTGTTCAGGTTATTACCTGTTTTGTCTATGAAATCAATTGCATATAATTGGTTTCGGTCCCAGCCCTGTGACACCAGGTATCTTTTGATCGCCGCAAAGTTATAAGAAGCACCGCCCATGCCATGTACCATCACGACCGGATTATGCTCAGCCGCTTTGACCTCTTTCGGCTGGATAAAAACCATTGAACCAACTACCAATGCAAATGCAACGAGAATCTGCAAACTCCTTTTCATCAATAGTGACACGTTCATTCCCCCTTATTTATCTTGTTCGTCTTTATTTTAAACAAGAAAAATATGACAAAAAAGTGAACAAGGCACTGTTTGTCCAATCATTTTATAGACATTAAATAATAAAAAAGCACCTTTGACTTTCGCAGAGGCCAATGCCAAAAGACTAGACAACCTCTCTTCTAAGAGTCTATTAGGATCTATGAGGGCTCTCATCTCTCAATTTGCATAAAAAAAGCAGCCGGTTTTTCGCAGACCGGCTGCACACATTCTTACTTGTAAGTCACAAGGAAGTATTTCTTTTTGCCTCTTCTTAAGACGGTAAATTGGTTTTCAATTCGGTCTTCAGCTGAAAGAACATAGTCTTTATCGGTTTGTCTCTCTCCGTTGATATAGACGGCCCCATTTGTAATATCTTCACGTGCTTGACGCTTTGATGGAGACAGCTTTGATTCAACTAGTACATCGACTAGTGTTAATGCTTCTGTACTGCTTTTCTCCATTGATGGAACATCCTTAAAGCCTACTTTCACTTCTTCTGCTGAAAGAGATTTGATATCTCCTTTAAATAAAGCATTTGAGATATTCACGGCTTGCTCTAGTGACTCACGACCATGGACAAGTGTCGTGACCTCTTCTGCTAAACGGCGCTGTGCTTCACGTTTTTCAGGAGCTGTTTGCACTTTTTCTTCGTACGATGCAATCTCTTCTTTTGATAAGAACGTAAAGTATTTTAAGTATTTCACGACATCACGGTCATCTGTGTTGATCCAGAATTGGTAAAATTCATATGGTGACGTTTTTTCTTTATCTAACCAGATGGCGCCGCCTTCTGTTTTACCAAACTTCGTGCCGTCTGCCTTTGTGACAAGCGGCATTGTGAGACCGAATGCTTTTGCGCCTTCTGCCTCAGACTTACGGATCAACTCAAGTCCAGATGTGATATTTCCCCACTGATCACTTCCACCGATTTGCAGCTTACAGTTTTCATTTCTGTAAAGGTTTAAGAAATCTAAAGATTGCAGAATCACGTAGCTGAACTCTGTGTAAGAAATCCCTGTCTCGATACGGGAGCTGACGATATCTTTTGCGAGCATGAAGTTCACACCGAAGTTTTTTCCAATATCACGAAGGAATGTGATGACATTCATTTGGCTGATCCAGTCATAGTTGTTTACGATGACGGCTGGGTTTTCACCTGCTTCAAAATCAAGAAATTGAGACAGCTGTCCTTTGATTTTCTCTGACCACTCTTGCACGATTTCTGCAGGGTTTAGCGAGCGTTCTGCTTTTTTGAAGCTAGGATCGCCGATCAGTCCAGTCGCCCCGCCAACAAGTGCAATCGGGTGATGGCCTGCTTCCTGGAATCTGCGTAATGTTAAAATCGGTAATAGGTGACCAATGTGCAAGCTGTCTGCTGTTGGATCAAAGCCAGAGTAGAGCTTAATTTTTTCTTCTGATAATAATTTCTTCAGACCTTCTTCGTCTGTTTGTTGCTGAATTAATCCTCTGTACGATAAATCTTCAATCAGTTGACTCATATTCAAATCTCCTTTTTTTCATTTCAACATAAAAAACGCCCCTTCGAATGAACGAAGGGACGATATATATCGCGGTACCACCCTGCTTAAAAGACAAAACATCACGTCTTTTCACTTACACTGATAACGGATAGATCCGTTCTTTCACTAATCAGAGAGACTCTTTGCTCCTTTTCGTAAAAGCGGTTCGTGAGGGTAATTCGAATATCTCTTTGTACTGACTCGCACCAGCCGTCAGTTCTCTTGGACAGGGAAAGATCATTCTACTGTATCTCAGTCAAAACCTTTTTATATTCAACTAAAGTCATTTTTAACATACTTTTGATATCAAGTCAACTGGCGAAGAGATTAATCTTCCATTGTTGAAAGGTCGCCAGCAGGTAAATTCAGCTCCCACGCTTTCAGCACACGTCTCATAATTTTCCCACTTCGTGTTTTTGGCAGTTTGTCTTTAAACTCGATTTCTCTCGGAGCCGCATGTGCCGCTAGTCCTTTTTTCACGAAGGTTCGAATCTCTTCTTTCAGCTCATCTGTTGCCTCATAGCCGCTTCGAAGAGCGATAAATGCTTTAATGATTTCACCGCGGACAGGGTCTGGCTTCCCAATGACACCTGCTTCTGCGATTGCCGGATGTTCGACCAGTTTACTCTCTACTTCAAATGGGCCGACTCGCTCTCCTGATGTCATGATGACATCGTCTACACGTCCCTGGAACCAAAAGTAACCATCTTCGTCCATATAAGCTGAATCCCCTGAAACATACCAATCTCCCGGCATAAAGTAAGATTCATATTTTTCAGGATTGTTCCAGATCGCATGCATCATGGACGGCCACCCTTTTTTTATCGCAAGATTCCCCATCCGGTACGGAGGAAGTTCATTCCCTGCATGATCCACAATCGCTGCTTGCACACCTGGAATCGGTTTTCCCATAGAACCTGGCTTAATGTCCATGCATGGATAATTGCAAATGAGCTGTGCACCTGTTTCTGTCATCCACCACGTGTCGTGAATACGCTTAGCAAAAACAGCATCTCCCCAGCGAATCACTTCCGGATTGAGAGGTTCTCCTACACTTAATATGTGTCTAAGTGAGCGAAGATCATATTTTTGGATAAGATCATCACCAGCTCCCATCAACATTCGGAAAGCTGTTGGTGCACTATACCAAACCGTCACGCCTAGTGATTCAATGGTTTCATACCAAGTTTCAGGGTTAAACCGTCCACCTAAAATGACATTTGTTGCACCATTTAACCATGGTGAAAAGATTCCGTAAACCGTACCTGTCACCCAACCTGGATCTGCTGTACACCAGTAGACGTCTTCTTCCTTCAGGTCAAGCACCCATTTTCCAGTCTGACCTTGCTGCACCATAGCTCCATGGACATGTAAAACACCTTTTGGCGTACCGGTTGAACCTGATGTATAATGAAGCAGGAACCCGTCTTTTTCATCCACCCATTCAATCTCGAGTTCCTTTGACGCCTGCTGAAATGCCTCTCCATAATAAATGGTACGCACACCATCAATGGCTTCAGGCTCACCACCGACAATGACGACCGATTCAAGCATTGGGAGCTCCGCAAATGGAATTCGCTCTAACAGGTCAGGTGTTGTGACAATCACCTTTGCTTCACTGTTCTCTAGACGATCTTTGACTGCACCTTCCATAAATGCTTCAAATAATGGACCGACGATTGCACCAATTTTGACTGCGCCGAGCAAAATAAAATAGAGCTCAGGAGATCTTGGCATAAAGATAAAGACTCGATCACCTTTTTGAACATGTGCTTCTTCCCTTAGAATATTTCCCGCTTTATTTGTGTTTACTTTCATATCCCAGAACGTATACTTTTCATCTCGCTGTGCATCTCTGTAGTGAAGCGCCACCTTGTTCTTCCGAAATGAGTCCACATGTCTGTCAATTGCTTCATATGCTGCATTTACTTTTCCAGTTTCATACCAAGAGAAATTTTTTCTCGCTTCCTCCCATTTAAATTCTTTGTATGCCTTTTCATAATCTTTTAAATGATAGTCCCCTTTTACTGATGGTAGCGTTTCGACTTTCATCAAACAGTCCCCCTTTGCATACGTTTACAATGACCATTATAGTATAGATGAATTTTTTTCTCAATTTTTAAAAAACTTGTAATGAAACCGTTTTAATTTCTGCAAGATTTAAGATAAAATAGAAACGACTCACTAGAATTTGAGGCGGTGGATACGTGGATCATCCTAAAACTTATTATTCAAAAACAATTGAACGAGAAACAGGCAACATTCTCATTGAAGGACCAGTACCTGCATCAGAGCTTGCGAACTATACGTTTCATGAAGGACTAACGGCATTTCGCACGCCTGAAGAACAGAAACAAGCACTTGTTGAAATAGCAGATCTTCCCGAAGGACGCATTATCATTGCGAGAGATGACAAGCTTGTCGTTGGCTATGTGACGTTTTTGTATCCTGATCCGCTTGAGCGTTGGTCAGAAGGCAATATGGAGAATTTAATTGAGCTTGGTGCGATTGAGGTCACGCCTCCTTTTAGAGGGTATTCATTAGGCAAGCATTTACTTGATGTGAGCATGATGGATGAGCAAATGGAGAACTACATCATTATGACAACCGAGTATTACTGGCATTGGGACTTAAAGGGGACAAAGAAAAACGTCTGGGAATATCGAAAAATGATGGAGAAAATGATGAATGCAGGAGGTCTTGTTTGGTTTGCAACCGACGATCCGGAAATCAGCTCTCATCCAGCCAATTGCTTGATGGCAAGGATCGGCAGTAAGGTAAGTCCTGAATCGATCGAACAGTTTGATCGTCTTCGCTTCCATCAACGCTTTATGTATTAACATTCCATTCGTTTTTTGGCAAAGGGGATTGGTAAACATGATGATTGAACAAATTATGCAGCGCAATGTGATCACATTGCGAAAAACCGATACGATTGAAGAAGCCATTCAAAAAATGAGAGCACATCACGTTCGGCATATTCCAATCGTATCTGATCAAGGTTCTGTCATTGGGATGGTAACAGATCGGGATATTAAAAATGCCAGTCCAAGTATTTTTGAAACAGAAAAAAGACAGCTTTTTATTCAGCGACCGGTTGAAGAGATTATGGTGCTCGAAACGGTCACGGCTCACCCGCTTGATTTCGTCGAGGAAATTTCGAATGTCTTTCTTGAACATGGAATTGGCTGCCTTCCCGTTGTGAGACGCGGCAAACTTGTAGGGATTATCACAAAAACGGATTTACTTCGTACCTTTGTCAGACTGACAGGTGCAGACAAACCGGGATCACACTTAGAGATTGAAGTGGAACAAATGACGGAAGGGCTGGCAGACATTACGGCCATTTTAAAAGAGCATCATATTCAGATATTAAGCGTACTTGTATATCCGCATGCAAACGAGGCATCTAAAGTGCTCGTATTCCGCCTTAGAACCATTCATGCGGATCATGTGACAAGAATCATTCGTGCAAAAGGATACAAAGTGATCTGGCCAATGGAGCAGACGATCAGATGAAAGAAGCGATCTTTGTTTTTTCACCTTCTTTTCAAACGTATCAATTCCACCAAGATCATCCCTTCAATCAGCTACGCGTCTACTTAACATTTGATCTCCTTCAAAAAATGAAGGCATTAACAGATGATGAGATCATTGCGCCGCGTATAGCCACGATTGAGGAATTAAAGCTCGTGCATACAGCGGATTATATCCAAGCCGTTCAGCGTGCAAGCGAAGGAAAGCTGTCTACAGCAGAGGGCGAACGATATGGACTTGGAACAGAAGATACACCTATGTTTTTAGGCATGCATGAAGCCGCTTCTCTTCTTGTCGGTGGTACATTAACAGCTGTCGATCAAGTCATGATGGGAAATGCGCAGCATGCTGTCAATCTTGGAGGCGGACTTCATCACGGATTTAAAGGGCGTGCGTCTGGCTTTTGTATTTATAATGATAGCTCCGTTGCCATTCAATATATTCAAAAAAAATATGGTGCGAGAATTTTATATATTGATACAGATGCTCATCACGGAGATGGTGTACAATTTAGTTTTTATGATGATCCAGAGGTTTGTACGGTATCCATTCATGAAACGGGTCGATACCTATTTCCTGGAACTGGACAAGTACAGGAAAGAGGTCACGATAAAGGCTATGGATATGCTTATAATATCCCGCTCGATGCATTTACAGAAGATGAATCGTTCCTTGATGCATACCGAACGGCAGTGACAGAGATTGCTGCTTTTTTTAAACCAGATGTGATTTTGACGCAGAATGGGGCAGATGCTCATTATTACGACCCATTGACACATTTATCAGCCACAATGAAAATTTATGAGGAAATTCCAAAACTGGCACATGAGCTTGCCCATCAATATTGTGACGGGAGATGGATTGCAGTTGGCGGAGGTGGTTATGATATTTGGCGGGTTGTGCCAAGAGCATGGAGCCGCATTTGGCTTGAAATGAAAGGCATCACACCTCCATCTGCTATTCCTCAGGACTGGATTACTGCATGGAACAAGCAATCGCCTGTCACGCTCCCTGACACATGGTCAGACCCTGACGATTTATATGCTCCTATACCAAGAAGAGCTGAGATTACAGAAAAAAATGCGCAAACGGTTGAAAAAGTGCTGATGCCTGTAAGAAGAGAAAAGAAAAATGCATAAAAATGTTTACAAACAACAATAGTTTTAAACAAGTCAAAACGTCTTCGGGAATATAGATGATCCTTTTTTCACTCAATAAGGGATCTCGTGCGTTCTAACAATTCGCTTATGTTCTTATTCGTTTTTACCTCAATCGAATATATTACCGTTATATTCTTTTGACAAGAAGACACAAGGCCATCATACAGAAACATATAAACAAGAAAAGGTTCAATTCAATATCATAAAAAGAAAGCAGACCTCCACAAATCATGTGGGCTGCTTTCTTAGTGTCATTGTTATTTCGTTGATTGTCTTTCTTCAATTCTGTGTGGCAGTTCAACAATTTGATCATCCACTTGTTCTTTGTTCATTAGCTTTGTGAGTAGTCTCATAGCCACTGCACCGATATCATATGTTGGCTGCACGACGGTTGTCAACTGAGGACGCACCATGAGGGACAATCTTGTGTTATCAAAGCCAATGATCTCAAGGTCTTCAGGAATTGACACTCCCCGATCCTGTGCACCGTGAATGACGCCAAGGGCCATTTCGTCAGTTGCTGCAATGACAGCGGTCGGCCGATCTGATTGCTCAAGCAGATTTGCAATCGCTTCAATCCCAGAGTCATAAGAGTAATCACCTTCTGCGACTAGCCTATCGTCAAAAGCAATGCCCGCTTCTTCAAGCGCACGCTTATAACCTGCAAGCTTCCTAACAGAGTTAATTGGTTCTGACAAAGGACCAGATACAAACGCAATGCGTTTATGTCCTTTTTCTACCAATAATTGTACTGAATCATAAATCGCTTGTTCATAGTTAATGTTTACAGATGGTGTTTTTCCCTGCTCTTCGACAGATGCTGCAAGTACAATCGGTACAGGAGAGCGCTTAAATTCTTCTACATGCACATCCGTAATGTTACCGCCCATAAAGACAATACCATCCACCTGTTTACCTAGCATCGTATTTAACAAATGAAGCTCTTTATCTGTATTTTGATCTGAGTTGCTTAAAATGATGTTGTACTTGTACATTGTGGCGATATCTTCAATTCCACGTGCAAGCTCAGAGTAAAAAACACTAGATATATCAGGGATGATGACACCAACAGTTGTCGTCTTTTTACTTGCAAGCCCCCGCGCTACTGCATTTGGACGGTAGCCAAGGCGATCAATCGCTTCAAGCACCTTTTTCCTTGTCGTTGGTTTCACATTCGGGTTTCCATTTACAACGCGTGATACCGTTGCCATACTTACATTTGCTTCTCTCGCTACATCATATATTGTAACATTATTCACATAAATCACTCCTTCAAATACAGTTCATATCTATAGCATTCACCAATTGGATAGAGACATGTCAGATACGAGGAAAATAATATCCTATTTGTCATCAAAAAGATGAAAAGAGACACATAATTTTTCAATCTACATCAAAATGACATTCTTTTATGAAATTATACACGTTTTTTTGCCATATGAAAACGTTCCCTTTCTTTTTATAATTAAATTAAACAAACTTTCATCAGCTTGTTACCTGTATATTGAATCATATTTTATAAAAATAGTCGTGAACGTCAGCTATGACAATGATCTTAGCAGATTCTGTCGAATTTTAAAAATGAAAACATTGTGAACAGTGTTTTTTGATATTGCAATATGCCCCTTTGCTTTCATTCCCAATGTCATCTTATTTTTTCCATTAAAAAACCGCCGGGTTGTTATCCGGCGGTTTCTACCTATTCTTACGCGTGAATGTTCACAAGCGGTCTTAGCGCGTCTAACCATTTCTCAAATTGAGGAATGTCCATTTGCTGCGCTGAATCAGATAAAGCAACAGATGGGTCTGGATGCACTTCCGCCATGACACCATCAGCTCCAATGGCAAGAGCTGCTTTAGCGGTTGGAAGAAGAAGATCTCTACGTCCAGTTGAATGCGTCACATCAACAAAGACTGGTAAATGCGTCTCTTGTTTTAAGATTGGCACTGCAGAGATATCCAGTGTATTTCTAGTGGCTGTTTCGTATGTGCGGATACCACGCTCACAAAGAATAATTTGGTCATTTCCTTGAGCGATGATGTATTCAGCTGCATTGATGAATTCTGAAATGGTTGCTGCAAGGCCACGTTTTAAAAGGACTGGCTTCTTAACAGAGCCGGCTTCTTTTAATAGTTCAAAGTTTTGCATATTACGTGCACCAATTTGAATGACATCAATATGTTCAATGGCCTCTTGAATATGAGCAGGATTAACAATTTCACTAATGACAGCAAGACCATATTCATCAGCAACACGCTTTAGAATCTTTAGACCGTCTACACCAAGCCCTTGAAAATCGTATGGACTTGTGCGAGGTTTAAATGCGCCCCCGCGAAGAAGTTTCAGCCCCTGCTTTTTAGCAGCAGCTGCGACTTCTGCTACTTGCTCATAGCTTTCAACAGCACATGGTCCAACGATAAAACGTTGTGTTCCATCACCAATTGCTTCACCATTAATGTTCACAATTGTGTTTTCTGGTTTTTTCTTACGAGAGACAAGAAGCGCTTTGCTATGATCATCTTCTTGAAGTTCTAAGCCTGCTTTGAAAATTTCTTTGAAAATATGTTGGATGGTTGAGTTTTCAAATGGTCCATCATTTTCCTCAAGAATTCGATTCAACATTGTGCGCTCTCTGACAGGATCATAACGATTAACACCTTGCGCTTCCTTCGCCTTACCGATTTCTTTTACAATGTTTCCTCTTTCATTGATCAGTTTTAAGATTTGAAGATTCAGCTCATCTGCTTGCTGTCTCAATTGTTCTAATTCATTGTTGCTCATTTTTGTCATCCTTTCCTCTGCCTGCTCTCGCTTTTTATTTTTCATTCTCCTATGATAGGGTTTATTATAAACAAAGATTTCGGAATTGTCACGAAAAAATTCTTTATTACCTAAACGCTTTTAAGCGATAAAGTAATATGTGTAAGATAATAGCACACTTTTAATTTATGTACATTTTTTGATCAAAAAAACGTCAGCATAAGCTGACGTCAGATTGTTGACGTGTTTCTAAATATTTTGTTCGAGCGCCTCTTTTGTAATGTTGGAGTGAGACGCATGCCATTTCACTTTTCCACCGTTAAAGATGAGTGCTTGTGGACTTTCGTGTTTTACCCCTGTCTCTTCAGCCACATATGACGAAAGCTCTCTTGCGCTTTGAATTTGCAAGAAATAAGAAGGTATATCTTCGTGTTCAGACGCAAATGCTTCAAATTCTTGAAAAGCGGCTTGGCTAATTGGACATGTTAAACTGTGCTTAAATAAGATAAATGTTCCGTCTTGATTCGTTAGTTGATTAAACTGATCTTCTGTTTCAATGAGTTGCTTTGACATGATGTGCTCCTCTCTAAATTGAACAGTTCGTTAACTTTTTGTTGATTGATCGATTTTTTCTTGGACATCTTTGATGCCCTCTTCAATCTCTGATTTTGTTTCTTCTACTCTTACTTTTGCTTCATCTGCCACATCTGACACTTCGCTGGCCACATCTGATACAGCCTCTTCTGCATCACTTTTTACTTGATTAGCTTTTCCAGTTGCACGCTCTTTTATGTCTTTCACTTTTTCTAAAATCTGGTTTGATTGCTCCACCACTAGCTGTGATAGTTCAGATGTTTTATCTTTCGCAATCGTCACATACTCAGTGCCTTTTTCTTTTGCATCTGTTGTGAGTCGATCTGTTTTTTCTTTTAAAGCATTCGCTTGGGTGTTCAAATCACCGCGGAGCTCTTTTCCTGACTTCGGTGCTAAAAAGAGTGCTGTTGTTGCACCAATAATGCCACCAATTAGTGTTCCGAACAAAAAGTCTTTGCTATTCATTCCGTCTTTGCTCATGATTATTCCTCCTATGCGAAAATGGTTTATTTTTGTTTTTTACGTTCTTTCCACTTTTTATAAATTTCAAGTGCTGCATTACTCCAACTCACCACATCCGTTACTTTTTCTTGATTCCTCTCAACGGATGAAGAAACCGCTCTGGCTGCCTGCTTTATGCTTGTATTAAATTGGTTGATAGAGCCGCCAATTCCCTGCACCGCATCCACAACTGTGTTTAGTTTTGTCGATTTGTCTTGAATGTCTTCAGCAAGTTGATTTGTCTTATGTAGCAACTGCGCTGTCTCTGTGGTGATGCCTTGCATCTGTCCTTCAAGACTTTCTAAAGTTGATGCAACATTCTTTAACGTCAACTGTAAAGTTTTTAATGTTTTGGACAAATAGATGACAAGAATGAGGAAAGCAATCGCAATCAATGCAACGCTTAAATATAGAATAATCATCATCTGATACCTCCTTTGCTGCGGGCATATTTAATTCAATACCCTCTCGTTGTATCATTCAAACCTCACCTAGAATGACCGATTGAATAATAATTCTACACTTATTTGTTAATTCCTGTCCACAGCGAAGAAAAAAAGCAGCATATCCTGACACATTTAGCCCCTTTGTCACATTTAAGTCGACATAAAAAAGTGCCGGTACAATCGGCACTTTTTTACATATTATACAGCTACTTTTTCATAAGCACGCAAATATTTTTGAATATCTCCAGCTCCCATAAAGATCAAAATGGCATCTTTATGAGCTTTAAGCACAGATGTATCTTTTTCATCAATTAGCTGTGCTTGTGGGATTTTCTCTTGTAAATCTGCAATGCTCAGTTTTCCAATATTTTCACGGGCTGAGCCAAAGATATCACACAGATACACATAATCAGCTTTTTTTAAGCTGTCTGCAAATTCATTTAAAAACTGCTGTGTTCGTGTAAAGGTATGCGGCTGGAAGACAGCCACAATATCGCGGTCTGGGTATTTTTGACGGGCAGCCTCGATGGTAACCTGAATTTCAGTTGGATGATGCGCATAATCGTCAATTAACACTTGCTCACCGATGACTTTTTCATTAAAGCGTCTTTTCACACCGCCAAATGTCATAAGTGAAGCTTTGATCAGCTCTACATCAATGGCTTCATAATGACATAACGCAATAACAGCTAAAGAGTTGAGGACATTATGATTTCCGTAAGCAGGAATGGAGAAGGTATCATAAAACGTATTGCGTACAAATACATCAAATGTGGTGCCTTCCGTACTTTTCACAACATTTCTAGCTTGAAAATCGTTTTCTTCATTCAATCCGTAGTATACAACAGGTACTTTTGCTTGAATCTTAAGCAAATGCTCATCGTCTCCACAAGCGATAATTGCTTTCTTTACTTGAAGTGCCATGTTTTGAAACGCATCAAATACGTCATTAATGTCTGAAAAATAATCAGGGTGATCAAAATCAATATTTGTCATGATCGCATAGTCTGGATGGTAACTCAGAAAATGTCTACGGTATTCGCAAGCTTCAAACACAAAATACTCGCTGTTCTCTTTCCCCATACCAGATCCATCACCGATTAAGTACGAAGTAGGTTTTGCAGATTGCATCACATGTGCAAGCAGTCCTGTTGTGGATGTCTTACCATGAGCACCAGTAACCGCAATGTTTGTAAATGAATCCATGTATTCTCCAAGAAATTTGTGATAGCGAATCACAGGAATCCCCTCAGAAAGGGCACGTTCGATCTCAGGATGTGTATCAGGAAATGCATTTCCTGCAATAACAGTCATCCCTGGCTTAATATTATCTGCATCAAATGGTAGAATTGTAATGTTTCTTTCTTCTAACGCCTTCTGTGTGAAGATATGTTTTTCGATATCCGATCCTTGGACAGTATGCCCAGTATCATGAAGAATTTGGGCCAGTGGACTCATACCTGTCCCTTTTATTCCAACAAAATGATAAACAGTCATAATTGTACCTCCAACAAACGTCTATCTGACTTTCAGTATATGACGCTCATTTCAATTTGCAACTTGTGATTTTCGTCTGTTGATGATCACAAATCGCAGCTCCAAATTAAATTTTTTCCGATTTTCCTATTCTAATCAATATTCACTATGATTAGTATCCAACAAATTCCCTATTTCTTACACCTGTTTCAGCGTATTTTATGTGAAATGCTTTCAGACAGGCATGCAAAAAGTGTCCAATTACAAAATTGCACCTATGTGCTATCATACCATGTTTATCAAAAAAATGAAGCGGTTTGATTAGATCAATTTCTCTAAATCGCTGAGTGTCATGAGGACCTCTCTTGGCTTACTTCCTTTCGCACCAGAAATCATGCCTTCTCGCTCCATCATGTCAATCAGCCTTGCTGCACGATTATAGCCAATTCTAAATCTTCTTTGCAAACTAGATGTACTTGCACTATTCTGCTCTATCGCAAATCGGCAGGCATCCACAAACAGTTCATCCTCATCTGTAATCGCCGAACCTTGGAGCATCAATTCTTCCTGTTCGAAAAGATAAACCGGCTTGCGTTGTTTTCTGACATGGGCCACCACTCGATCAATCTCACGGTCAGAGACAAAGTTTCCTTGTAGCCTTGTTGGTTTGCCAGAACCATTTTCTAAAAAGAGCATATCCCCTTTTCCTAGAAGCTTTTCTGCACCTGCCATATCAATAATGGTTCTTGAATCAACTTGACTTGAGACAGAGAAGGCAATTCTTGTTGGGATATTGGCTTTAATCAGACCTGTGATGACATCAACGGATGGTCTTTGTGTCGCAATTAGTAAATGAATACCGCATGCTCTTGCTTTTTGTGCAATACGGCAAATGCTTTCTTCTACTTCATTCGGTGCCACCATCATTAAATCAGCGAGCTCATCAATGACAACGACGAGATACGGTAGTTTTTCACCCATTTGTTTTTCTTTCACGAGCTCATTGAATCGTTTAATTTCTCTTACGCCGGAGTGAGCGAACAGTTCATAGCGTCTTTCCATTTCATCTACAACCCATTTTAGGGAAGCTGTTGCTGTCTTGGCGTCCGTAATAACGGGACTTACGAGATGCGGAATCTTGTTATAAGGGGCAAGTTCAACCATTTTAGGGTCGATTAGGAGCATTTTCACTTCATCTGGTGATGCTTTAAACATCAAGCTCACTAAAATTGTGTTAATGCATACGCTCTTTCCAGAACCCGTCGCCCCAGCGATTAAGCCATGCGGCATCTTTTGCAAGTCAACAACGACAGGCTGACCTGAGATATCTAACCCAAGAGCTGCCGTCAAAGGGGAAGGATTATCTCTAAATGCACTGCTTCTCACCATTTCCCTTAGAAATACCATTTTACTGTGGAGGTTGGGCACTTCAATTCCGATCGTGTTCTTACCTGGGATGGGTGCTTCAATTCGAATATCCTTTGCTGACAAACTGAGTTTAATATCATCCGACAGATTGGTGATTTTGTTCACTTTCACGCCTGGTTCGGGATGCACTTCAAATCTTGTGACAGATGGCCCCTGTGTGACATGGACCACACTTGCCCTCACATTGAAATTCTTTAAAGTTGCGTTGAGCAAGTCTGCCCGCTCTTTCACCCATGTACCATCCTCTTCTTTTTGTGCTGGCGGAACGTCCAAAAGGGCTAAACTAGGAAATACATACCCTTGTTGATGTCGTGCTTTTTTCTGCTGCATACGCTTGTCACTTTTGAACATCATGACGTTAAAAGGAACGGTTGATGTTTGACCGCTTGAACGCTTCGATTGCAGAGAAGCCTCTTTTACATCATCCTGCTTCGCATCAACTGATGTTTGTTGCACTTGTTCATGCATTTCATTCGTTGTTTCCTCTGGCTGAGATGCAGGAAGCTCTTGTGCCCGTACAGGTTCTGCTACTGATTCTTGCTCTTTAGCGACCACGTCATCTTCTAGCAGGTTATCTTGAATGTTGTTTTGTAAAACTGGCTCATGTTCTGTAGAATCCGCTACCGATATTTCTTCTTGTCTCTCTTCTGTTGGAACTGACTCTTTCTCCTCAAGATCTACTTCTATTATTTCTTCTGTCCCCGTCTCGTCTGCTGCTAGCCTTTCTCTCACCATGTCGATCGCTACCGATGCATTATCGGCTGCTTCGCCAAGGTCTAACGTTCCCACTGCCTCAACCTGATCTTCAGAATCAGTTATATTCATAGGATCGTTGGTTATTTGTCGCCATTCTTCTTGTTCTTCTATTGCCGCCTTGACTGGTTGATGCTCAATCGGTTGATCATCATATGCAGGTTCTTTTTTCTCCTCATGCAGGTAAGCCTGCTTATGTTCTTGAGATTCAGGCCTTATTTGATCAGTTTCATTTGTTGACATGAGATGATCGTGCTCTGAACGCTCCATATTTGTTTGAACAAAATCCTGTTGGGAGAATTCCTCTTGCACTGTAAACGGCGTCTCCTCTTTTTCTTCAGCAGAAGCGGAATATGCTGCTTTGACACGATTTTCTTTACGGATGGACGGAATATTCATTTGCTGTCTGACATTTCGTTCACGTTCCGCTTCTTCAGATAAAAGCGTCACACGCTGCGTCGCTTCTTCAGATGACTTCATTTGAACAGAGGCTGCATCGTTCTTCGGTCCCGTTCGTTTCGGGCGCATATCTTGATGATAGCCATAGATGGGTGATGGAATTTGCTCCGTTTTAAACGGCTTTTTATTCACATCAGGCTGGATCTTTTGTTTCGACTGATATGTAGTCTGCTTTGCTTTTGGCTTTTCTTGGCGGACTCGCCTTCTCTCCTGCTGATAAACTCCATCACGTGTAGGTTCATCTGGAACGAGAGGAAAGCGGAATTTGCCTTTCGGATACTCATAGTAGACTTTTGTCTCTTCAATCTTTTTATATTCTTTATTATGATCAAGAGATTGCTGTCTTGGCACAACGGGTCGTCCTTCTTGCTGCCTGTCAGCTTTTTCTTCTCCTAAAAATACACTAAAAAATTTATCTAACCAACTCATGATTTATCACTCACTTTAACTCCCCTTACATTTTCTTGGGCGATTTTTAGTATACCATTGCTTTTTCAAGCAGAAAAGCGAGAAAAGCACCGCTTTTGGTCGTTCGTCATTTATGTAGATGAAAAAAAGTCACTAAGTACGCACTTAGTGACTTTGATATAACACATTCTTCGCTCGTATCTGCCCGTTTATGGGAGGTTACCCTTCAAAAGGCTCTCCAGCTTCATAGCTTCCTTCTAGTACAAGGATTCCTTTTTCTGATGGTGCATCAGGAAGACCTAATTCTTTTGCTGAACAGATCATTCCGCTTGAAGCAACACCTCTTAGCTCAGCATCTTTGATCACCAAGCCGCTAGGCATCACTGCACCGACTTTCGCAACCACTACATATTGACCTTGATCTACATTTGGTGCACCGCACACGATTTGCAGTGTTTCTTGGCCGACATCCACTTGACAAATGCTTAATTTATCTGCGTTAGGATGCTTTTCCTTTTCTTTCACATAACCGACCACAAACTTTGGTGATAAATCAACCGTTAATGTTTCACTCACACCGTTACGGCTTAAAATTTCATTGATATCTTGAACAAGTGTCTCAGATAGTGGCACAGATCCATTTTCTTTCATTTTCATATACGTTGAAGCATTGAAAATATTAAAACCGGTCGTTTCTTTTGTGTCTTGATTGAAAATTCTTACAACATCTCCAAATCTCTCAAAATCAACTTGTTCTCTTGTCACATCTTTGATCGAAATGAGGAGTGTATCACCCACACCCTCTGCATTATAAAAAACGTTCATCCCTCAAAATTCCCTTCTACTGCTGTTTTGGTCTTTTTTTCGCAAGGATAAAGATCGGTTCAAGCTTTCCCTCGTCATATAAAAATGACAGTGCGGTAATCGGAACAGTCCCGCTTGCAAAAAAGCTCATCGACATTTGCCCTAAAATATCATAGCCTGAATCATTGCGAACATCTGCAATAATGAATACATCTTGATGGGGAACAGAAATGGCCATCTGCCCCTCTATTTTTTGCGCGTATTCTTGTAAAATTGATTCATTTAAAAGTCTGCTTGCATCGTATCCGTCATTCGCACGGAAGAAATAAAAGCGATTGCCTGCCACTTCATCCATTTTCACCACGGTTTCAAGTGAGCGGACGTTAAAGCTTGCGGTTTCCCTGATTCGCTCTTTTGTCCAGTTTTCCTTTTGAAGCATGTTCTCATCAATTAACCGATAGGTGCTTCCAAGATCAAGTGCATAATAGATTCTTGTTTCAGCTGTATGCTCATCATAAACGAGCGGAATATTTTCACTTGATGTCTCTGGAAAGGAAGTCGAACGAATGACCGGATAAATTTGTTTCTCTTTGCCTGAAATGTGCTGAGCTTCGCCTTTCATTGCGCTCAGTGCCTCTTTGACATAATAGACGATTTCATCCATCGTTTCATCCGGTTTCACTTCCCACTTCGCAATAATAGGTGGGAGCTCAAGCGTGATGCCTTTACCTGTTTGTTTATCTTCAATACGAAGTGTATCTTTTTCCCGGTCAAACTGATGTGACCAGTTGTCATTGGCAAGACGGCTTTTCAATTGATTGGCAAGCTGTCTCGATGTGATGTTAGCCATCTATCAGACTCTCCTTTCGTCTATTTTGCAAGAGAATCTTTCAAAAATGCTTCAATCTCTTCCTTTGTCTTACGGTCTTTGCTGACAAACCGGTTGATCTCTTGTCCGTTTTTAAAGACCAAAAAGCTTGGGATTCCGTAAATTTCCCACTCTGCACACGTATCAATGAACTGATCTCTGTCGACATAGAAGTATTCGAATTCAGGATAATTTGCTTCAATCTCAGGCAAGAATGGTTCAATAAATGTGCAGTCCGGGCACCAGTCAGCTGAGAATAGTAATACGGTTAAGTCTTCTTGAATAACTTTTTGTAATTGTTCGTTTGATTCAATTTTTTTCATGTTTGATTCCTCCTGTTTGTATGGTCAAATCTCCGAATTGAATATAGCCCTTTTTTCTCATCCATTCTGATACTACCAAACTAATCACTGCCGGACCAACGATATGCAAGAGAGCAATCGCGAGTAAGACGGACGGATGAAACCCCATCACAGTGAGTGTCATTAATTGTCCGACAAGACCGCTTGTCCCCATGCCCGCTCCTGCCGCATTATTGACCATACCGAAACCAATAATACCAATTGGCGCAAGAATGATGCCTGCAATCGTCGGCGGTATTAATATGAGGGGATTTCTCACAATGTTCGGAAGCTGAAGTTTTGACGTTCCAATGCCAACAGCAGCGAGACCGCCAAAGCGGTTTTCTCTAAATCCTGCAACAGCAAAGCCGATCATTTGAGCACAGCAGCCAATCGTTGCAGCACCTGCAGCTGTTCCGCTTAAATCAAGCATGAGCGCAAGCGCAGCACTTGAAATCGGTGAACTAAGGGCGAGCCCTACAATAGTTGCCACAAGCATGCCCATGATAAGCGGGCTTTGATCTGTTCCCCACATGATGAGTCTACCTAGTCCTGTCATCATGGCCTCAATGCCTGGTCCGATAAAAGTAGCGGTCATAAACCCTGTCATAATGGTGATAAGCGGTGTTAAAATAATATCTATTCTTGTCTCACCACTTACAACTTTGCCTAATTCTACACCAATTAAGGCAGCAACAAAGCTACCAGCAGGCCCACCAAGCTCAGCTCCTGCGGCACCTGAGACAACACTCGCAAAAATGATCAGCGGAGAAGCATTCAAGCGATAGGCAACCGCTACGCCAATGGCTGGTCCCATTAGCCCCATCGCCAGCGTCCCCATTTTAACGACGAACGAAAGCGATAACAACCCGCCTGCTGTTTTTAAGATGAGCCCTACCACTAATGTAGCGAATAAGCCTAAAGCCATATAAGAAAGTGCATCAATGAAATACACCTTTGGCGAAAGGGAAACTCCCTTTCTTTTCAAATAAGTCATCAATGTCGTTTTCCTGCTTTCTCATAGGAAAGACGAAATTGCTTGTCCTTCCTATCATATGTAGTTTTCTTACGATGAAAAATAGCCTCTACCATCAATATCATAATCATATTTTTTTTGCTTTATCAAGCACTTCTTGTGTAACATGAAAAGAAACAAGGGAAACCTTTACTAAGTTTGTCCACAAGGAGGATATCGTTATGCAATTAACCGTATATTTAGCAGGAGAAATTCATAGCCAATGGCGTGATGAAATCAAGGAGAAAAGTCAATCTTTAAAGCTACCAGTTACATTCGTTGGTCCAATGGAACATCACGATCGTTCAGACAACATCGGCGAAGAAATCCTAGGAGAGCAGCCAAATGCAATATTGAAAGATGATGCCGCTTCTGATTTAAACAATTTTCGTACAGAAATTTTGTTAAACAAGGCAGATGTCGTCATTGCTCGCTTCGGTGAAAAATATAAACAGTGGAATACCGCAATGGATGCGTCATCTGCCATCGCCAAAGGGAAGCCGCTCATTTTGATACGCCCAAAAGAACTGCACCATCCATTAAAAGAGTTGTCAAACAAAGCCAATATCACCGTCGAAACAGTGAATCAAGCAATCAAGGCGTTATCATATGTCTTCGAACAACAATAAGAAACAAGGCTGCCCGCATTCAAGAAGGCAGCCCTTGTTTCTAAAAGTCATTAAACGTTTTGATAAATGGTATCCACAGTGCTTTGATCACAGCTTTTTACAAGACGAACGATTAACTCTTTCGCTGCCGCATAATCATCCACATGCAAAACAGAGTGACTTGTATGGATATAACGGGCACATACACCAATCACAGCAGACGGTACTCCATGGTTAGAGATATGCACACGTCCAGCATCAGTACCGCCAGGCGATACGAAGTATTGATATGGAATGTTATACGTTTCTGCTGTATCGAGCACAAAGTCTCTCATGCCCCGGTGCGTCATCATCGTTCGATCAAAAATACGAAGAAGTGTGCCTTTTCCAAGCTGTCCAAATTGTGTTTTATCACCAGTAACGTCATTTGCTGGACTCGCATCTAAAGCAAAGAAAAGATCTGGCTTAATCATGTTGGCAGCAACTTCTGCACCTCTTAATCCCACTTCCTCCTGCACAGTTGCTCCTGAATACAACTGACATGAGAGCGTTTCGTCTTTTAACTCTTTTAATAATTCAATAGCGAGTCCGCAGCCATAGCGGTTATCCCATGCCTTGGCTAAAATCTTTTTCGGATTGGCCATTGGGGTAAAGACAGTAGCAGGCACAATTTGCTGACCTGGCCGAATGCCGAGCTCTTTTGCCTCTTCTGCACTATCGGCACCAATGTCTATGAGCATATCTGAAGGCTTTACAGATCTGCTTTTTTGTTCTGGTGTCAGAAGGTGAGGAGGTGTACTTGACACGATACCTGGAATCGGTCCGTGATCTGTGTGGACGTCAACACGTTGAGCAAGCATCACCTGACTCCACCAGGCACCAAGGGTTTGAAACCGAATCATTCCGTTCTTTGTAATCGACGATACCATAAAACCAACTTCATCCATATGACCAGCAACCATCACGACAGGTGCTTTTTCTTGTCCTTTCCGAATACCAAACACACCACCAAGTCGATCTTGGATCAATTCATCTGCATATTTCTCAAGTTCGCGTTTCATAAAAGCACGCACATGGTGCTCATTACCTGGGGTTCCTTGTAATTCTGTTAAATTTCGGAAAAGCGACAATGTCTCTTCGTTCATTCTATCGTTGACCTCTTTTCTATGACATGACCATATATATTCCTATAAAAATAACACTCACTTTATACTATAAGAATTCTTTCGGTTTTCCAAGTATCTGTCCAGAAATTTTGAATATGCTCTCAAGTATTCGGATTCCTTAACATCAATGGACAAGTTTTGTATAATGGAAAAAACAGCAATACGGAGGTGCAGCACGTTGAAGTTAAAACATGTTCTGATTGGTGCGAGTATTGGCGTAGCCGCTGCAATTGTTGCAAAAAAAGTATGTTTCCCTGCGTATATCTCGTCTGAAAAAGCGTTAAAAATTGTAAAATCTGCTTTTAAACAGCGCGGCCCGATTGATGGCTCTTGGATTTATACTGTACCAGAGCCGTATACCGTAAATGGTGAAACAATTGATGTATACAAATCTGGCATTACCCGCTCTGCCTTTGGCGAGCTTGAACAGTACGAAGTGATGATTGATGCAAAAACCGGTATGATCGTTGATGTCATTGATTCTGTCGCTTGATAAAAAAGCTTCGCAAAGAAATAATCCTTGCGAAGCTTCTTTTTATATGGCTTTGATTTTTTTATAAACTGGATGCCACATTGCATCTTGTACAGCTTGTATTAAATCATCAGGTGTCTCTTGTGCAACGCCTTCGTCAATGGCCGCTTGCGCCACACGGACAGCCACTGTGGCTGAAACCGTTCGAAGCTGATCGACACTTGGCAGCATCGCCGCACCCGGTTTTCCGATATTCACCATGCTGGCAATGGCTTCAGCACTCGCAACAAACATGCTATTTGTCATCAGACGGGCTCTAGACACAATGGTTCCAAGACCAAGGCCAGGAAAGACAAGAGCATTATTTGCCTGACCAATTTCATAGGTAACCCCATTATATTCAACAGGATCAAATGGACTTCCTGTTGTCACAAGTGCACGTCCTTCTGTCCACTCGATCAGATCTTCTGGCTTCGCTTCTGAAAGAGGTGTCGGGTTAGACATTGGTAAAATAGCTGGGCGCTCGACGTGTGACGCCATTTCTTTCACGATTTCCTCAGTGAATGCTCCGCCCACTGTAGATGTTCCAATTAAAATGGTTGGTTTAGCCTGCTTCACTACCTCCAATAAATCAATCGAATGCTTTGGACCATTACGGGCATAGTCCTTTACTTCCTCAGAAGTTCTTGCATATGGCTTTTGGAACGGTAGTATTTCAGTCGAATCATCTGTGAGTAATCCATTTTTATCAATGCACCAAAAACGCCCGTATGATTCCTCTTCTTTGACACCCTCTCTCACGATGGCATCACGAATTTGTTCAGCAATTCCTATTCCTGCTGTACCTGCTCCAAAAATGACAATTCGATGGTCTTTCAGCGGGATCTTTGATGCTTTTGCACAAGATAGCACTGCTGCAAGTGAAACCGCTCCAGTTCCTTGAATATCATCATTAAATGTACATATATGATCCTTGTATTTTTCCAAAATAGCGCGTGCATTCTTTGTGCCAAAGTCTTCCCAGTGAAGCAGGGCATTTGGAAAAGTCGCTCGTGCAAGCTCTACATATCGATCAATAAACTGGTCATAGCGCTCACCGCGTACACGAGAATGCTGGTTTCCGACATAAAGCGGATCATTTAACAGGCTCTCTTGATTCGTTCCTGCATCAAGTACAACCGCCAGTACACGGCTAGGATCAATGCCTGCTGCCGCAGTGTAAACAGCCAATTTCCCAACAGAAATCGCAATTCCGCCGACTCCCCAGTCTCCGATGCCTAATATGCCTTCAGCATCCGTTGCCACGATTAAATCAATGGATTCATCCACACCATATGAGGCGAAAATATCTTCCATCTCGTCAAGGTCATCAATGGATAAATATAGACCTCTTGGTTTTCGATATTCATGACTATAACGCTGAATGGCAGTGCCGACTGTCGGTGTGTATACGATTGGAAGCATTTCAGCTAAATGTTCATTTAATAATTTATAAAACAGCACTTCGTTTCTGTCGTGAAGAGCCGTTAAATAAATGTTTTTGCCAAGCGCATCCGGCTGGGCTTTAAACTGCTCGTATGCACGCTTTGCCTGATCTTCTAATGTTAATACCTTCGGCGGTAGGAATCCTTTTAGACCAAGCTCCTCCCGCTCTTCCTTTGTAAACGCGACCCCTTTGTTTAAATAAGGGACAGACATGACTTCCATCCCTCTTAATGTCGTCTCGATGATTTGACCATGTACTCGATAAAATTGATTCACCTGCACTCTTCCTTTCACAAGTTCATTTTGTGGTTATTTTGTGTGAAAGGCGAAAAAACATGCAGATCATCTTTTATACCCCTTTTGCTCTTTTGACTTTATGTGTGAGGTGTCCTTCTTGATCCCACTTGACAGCGCGATAAATGGCATCATGATAAAACAAATACCACGCATCTTTTTCTTCAGCAAATGCTTGCCACTTTTGTTTGGCTGGTATTGAGGTCATTGGATAATCATCATATGCAAGCACCCAAAGTGGATTTCTATGCGCATGTGTCGGCATGATATCAGCTAAATGAATGGCTGTTTCTCCGTTACTTGTCAGTGTTAAGATACTGTGTCCGTTGCTATGCCCGCCTGTATGATGCATTTGAATACCGTCTGTCACGTCGAGACTCTGCTCAAATGTGACCACCTGATCAGATACTGGCTCCCAGTTTTCTTTCCAATATGTATTTTTTGAACGGATATTCGGTTGTCTCATTTCATCCCATTCGATAGCTGACGTGATAATCTCTGCATTTTTGAAGACAGAAACGAGCTTGTCTCCCTCCCATTTGGTTAACCCGCTAGCATGGTCAAAATGTAGATGTGTCATTAATACCTTATTGATATCTGTTGGCTGAAGGCCTAGAGTGGCAAGTGATTCTTCAACTTTTGTCTCCTCTGTGACACCATAATTTCGTTTTTGTTTATCAGTCAGTTTACCTGATCCGATGCCTGAATCTACTAACATATGAAGACCATTCCATCTAATGAGAATGGGGTCACATCGCAACTCAATTTGGTTTCGATCGTTTACAGGGTATTTTTTCGACCATAAAGGCTTTGGCACCACACCAAACATAGCACCGCCGTCCATGTGGGTATCTCCCCCGTTTAACCAGAACAACTCAATTTCACCTATTTTCATTGTTTCCACTGCTGTCATCCCTCCTACTTCTATCGTAGCAAATACGCCCAGAAATCGCATGTACCAATCGGCTCTTGTCATGAAAAAAAGCTGACCACAACACCTTGTTGTAGCCAGCTTTTTTCACATGTTATTCTGGGAACTTTACTTCTGATCGATAGATGGGCTGTCCCATAGAAGAGAATTTCTTTTCATATTCGGTCATCACATTTCCTTCTAGTCCATCCGCATGTAAATCAAGGCTCACATATGTTAAGAGGAGTCCGTAGGCAGAAAAGCTCTTCAAGGAATATTCGAATAATCCGCGATTATCTGTTTTGAAATGCAATTCACCGCCTGGGCAGAGGATATGTTCATATCGCTCTAAAAATGCTTTAAAGGTCAATCTACGTTTTTCGTGTCTTGTTTTTGGCCATGGATCAGAGAAATTTAAGTACACTCGATCTATCTCACCTTCGGCAAACACGTCTGTAAGCGTGTCTGCGTTAATATTGAGTAGCTTCACATTTTGGACATCTGTTTCTTTGATTTTATCTACAGCTGTTACAATGACGCTCTTAAACAATTCAATGCCAATATAGTTGATGTCAGGATGAAGCTTGCTCATTCCAGCAATAAAGCTCCCTTTTCCTGTACCGACTTCGATATGAATTGGATGATCATTTCCAAACAACTCGTGCCATTTTCCTTTATACTGTTCAGGGTTTGCTAGGACAATATGAGCATTTTCAGCTAAATAATCATCAGCCCATGGTTTATGCCGCATTCTCAATTTGATACACCTCTATTTTCTTTACATTTTATCAAGATATCATGAAACATGAAGAGCCGCAAGACAGCATCTGATACGCGTATACGAAAAAAGACCAGCCTCTCGCTGAGCTGATCTGTCGCATGTATAAAATAAAAGCTTGATGCACAGTTTAACCACATAAACGATACTCAAAAAGGAGCATACGTATGGGATTAAACCGTCAACATCAGCTTCAATTAATCAAAGATATTTTAACCGATCATCAGCTTGATTGCTGTGGTACTGTTGCAGAATATGAACAGGTGGGACGTGTGATTCAATTAATGCTGGCAAAAGAGGATCTCGATGCGGATATCCGTCAGCTTTTAACCGATATTTATGAATATAGCCAAAAAGGAGTGTCCGTCAGTTCAATTGATGCGCATATCGAGGAGCATCAATCTCATCTGTCTGAGTGGGTCGAGAACATTCCACTATCTTAATGAATGTTTAACCGTTTGAGCAATGCGCTTAGTTCGGCTTGCACCTCTTTTAGTGCCTTCTCATTTCCTTTTCTTTTATGCCATATGACAAAGGATACCGTTTCTGCAAGCACGTACCAAGCCATGCGTTTTCGCAAATTGTCCGTTAGCGGAGCGCCATACATGGAGAGCCAGTTTTCCCAATTCTCTTCTTCGACATAATGATACAAAAGAGGTCCTAGATCAATCGCTGGGTCCGCAATCATGGCACCATCCCAATCAATGAGATAGAGCTGATTTTCATCTGTCAGTAGCCAGTTATTATGATTGAGATCACAGTGGCACACGACCTTATCTTCGTAATGGACCGCATCTACATGCTTCTCTAAGTACTGAATGGCACGCTTTATGTCATTGGAATCAATTTGCTCTTTTAAAATAGACTGCTTGATGTGCATCAGAATGGATGCTGGGTCAAGCGAGTGCTTTTCTAACCTTTTAAGCATATCGAGCAATTCTTTTGATGTGTGGATTTTTCTTAGCTGTTCCGCAACAGGACGTTCATTCATGTCCTTAGGCTTTAGCTCTCTGCCACTGAGCCAATGTTGTGCTGTAATGACATCCCCATTTTCCATTCGTTTTGTCCAGACAAGCTTTGGCACAATGCCTTCAGCTGACAAAACCGCAAGAAACGGTGATGTATTGCGTTTTAAAAATAGCTTTTGGTCATTGTGTGTTGCGAAGTACGCATCTCCCGTAGCGCCTCCAGCAGGAGAGATGTGCCATTCGCTACCTAATATTTGTCCCAACCAGTTCATATCAATTTTCAACCCATCATTTCTTAAAATATTTTGAATCACGCTTTTTTAGTCAACAAAATTCAGCCGATTGAAGATCAATTGGCTGCTTTTTTTATTTATATGATCATAAAAACAAAAAGGACAGCTATTGAAATTGAGATGCTAAACAATAGCCGTCCTATAGATTTTATCGCTACCTTCTTATACTCGTCAAGCAAAACTAAAAAATCAGGACAAGAACACGACCGAAGCATGGCTTTTTCAAAATCGGGTGAGCTATTTGGTTCTTTTGACGAGGCGCTGGTCTAGTTGCTTTTTTTAAGCACGTAATTTTAAGGATCGTTCACTTGCCTTCACAAAGACAGGGGTTGCACCGATGACTTCACCGTCTGCATGAAACAGAATTTTTTCATCTGCTTCTAAATAAGCTTCCTCATGGTGAAAAAGGGTGACACCATCCATTGTGATATGCTTCCGAAATACCATAGCACTTAAAAACACGAAGACTTTAAATGGATTTAAATTCGTGACAACCATCGTTTGAAATCCTGGTTGCCGAGAAGTAGCTTCAGGTGCTGCTTGCAGTCCACCGCCATAAAAAGGGTGATTGCATACGATGACAAACCACACTTGACGAAAGACTTTTTTCTCATTCTCAATAAAAAGAGCAAGGTCAAAAGGCTTAAATGACCATAGAGAATGGAGAAACGACATAAGATATATGATAAACCCTAATTTGAGACGAATCAGCCATTTTCTCCCTTTGAAATGGGCAGTCTTTTTTAGGACGTGCGCATCAAACCCAATCCCTATATGATTAATAAACAGAACAGACTGCGGGCTTTCTGCATGATCTTGAAATGAGCCGAGAGAAAATGTTTTAGTGAGCAGTCTCTTTTGCTTTCTCACTTCTTTTAATACATCATGTCGATGGATTCCAAGTCCCTTAGCAGCGTCATTCCAATGACCAGTCGGCACAAAGCTAAGCTGAACATCATGCTCTGTTTCTTTTAAGCCATTTAGCACTTCGTGAATGGTGCCATCACCGCCTATCGCAATAAGACGCTTCAGCCTGTCATCCTGCATTGTGGCAATTTGTCTTGCCAATACTTCTGCATGCCCTTCATGCTGGGTAAGAAAAGAGCGATATGAGATCTCCATCTTTTGCAATTCTTTCTCTATATTCCTCCAAGTACAGAGTCCTTTTCCATGTCCTGCTACTGGATTGATGATAAAATACCATTCATTCATATATAGGCTCCACTCAAGTCTCGTTATTCGCAACCTTGATCCATGTTAATCGAGCCATTCCTGCCTTCTTTTGCTAACTGATTCACCATAAGCAAGCAATGCCTTTGTTGCCTTAAATTGTTGATGCTTTGTAGGTGCCGTATTATTCCGTTGCTTTTCAAACCATCCTTCTGCCTTCTTCTTATCAATAACCTCTATTCCATAAGGAACTTCTGGTAGATCAATATAAGAGGTACGGCTGATGAGAATTTTCTTCACCGGAAAATCTATACCGTTTTGATCAAGAATTTTTGACACCACGTTTCCAGAACGCAAAAGATGCGCACAAGGATTCAAGACCGACTGTACAGCTTTCCCAGTCGCACGTTTCTCCCAGAAACGTTCCTTTGATCCGATATACACACTGTCTGGCTCTGCCTCTAAGAAGGATAAGCAAATCACTTCTAGCGGCGTAATGAGAACCGGACATAATTCCATTTCAGCTTTTTGAATCAGCAGCACCGGCTTATACATCACAAAATATGAATCTGGAAGCTGTCTCGCCAGCATACGCAGCTTTTCGTCATACCGAATGTGATGCGAGACCGTTGAAATTTGTGAAATGGTTGAACTCGCCCATTTTAATTGAACATCGTAAAGATGATCCTTGAAAAAGTGAATCAGCTTCGCTTCATCAGTTGGAACATTTCGGAATACACCTTGTTCTATGTCTGTTGGCTCATGAAAAAGTCTCAAGTCACGTTCCTTTTTCATATCGGCTTGTTTCTGCTTTCTCTTTAAGGAGAATGTCTTTTTCTTTTCATCTTCTTGCTCGGATGCTTGTTCAGACATTTGGTCAAACTGAATTTTCTGCACTTGCTCTTTTGATGCCTGCTTTAGTTCTTCCCATCTTTGCTTTTTCAATCGAATAAATTGGTTGATGTAATGATGCGGGTCTTGCTCATATCGAGAAATATAATCTTGGATTTTGATAATTTGTGCCATATGATGCTCACTCCAACTTCTAGAATCATTTATGTAGTGTAAATCGTTTGATTGCGTGATAACGTGGTGTTTCTTCTGGACGTATTTCAAACAAAGCGATACTTGAAACATCCATCGTATATGGCACTTCTCGTAAAGGCGCTTGTTCCACAAAAGGCTGATCCATATTCCATTTACGTGCAATGGTCATATGCGGATGAAATGATCTCGTTTCGACAGGATGACCAGTTGTTACGACGGCCTCTTTCACCTTTTCTCTCAATTGCATAAGCGGAGTGCTTTCATTTGGCTTTGCAAAAAAGACTCTCGGTTTCTCCTTTTGACCAAAGCTATCTAAATGATACAGCTCTAGTGGAAATGCAGCGGTGTCTTTAGAAAGCTTCTCCAACAGCTCGATGATATGCTCCAAGCGCTTTTTTACAATAGCACCTAAAAACACAAGGGTCACATGGTAATCAGCAGGAGCTGTCCATTTTTGAAAATACAGCCCACTCCTTGCATCTACGTCTTTTTTGATTTGATGCGCAAGCTGTTCAGGTATTTGAATCCCAATAAAATAATGACGGCTTCCAGTCATATGATCACCCGTCCTTCTTTAACAAACTTTACGAATCCTATTGTTGATAGTATAACTAAAGAAATGCGGAATGAGAAGAAAGGGTGTCAAATGTTGAAAGTTGCACAAAACATCGCTGAGCTCATTGGCGATACACCACTTGTCAAATTACACCGTCTTCAGCCAGAGGATGCGGCTGCGGTTTATGTAAAGCTTGAATCATTTAATCCTAGTCGAAGTGTGAAAGATAGAGCCGCCTATCATATGATCATTGAGGCTGAAAGGAAAGGGACGCTGACAAAAGGGGCAACCATCATTGAACCAACAAGCGGTAATACAGGAATTGGCTTAGCGATGAATGCAGCGGCAAGAGGGTACAAGGCCATTTTCGTCATGCCTGATACGATGACAAAGGAAAGGATGAATATTTTAAAGGCTTATGGTGCACAGGTTGTGCTGACCCCAGGAGATGAAAAAATGCCTGGTTGCATTCGAAAGGCAGAAGAATTAGCGAAACAGATTCCGAATAGCTTTATTCCAATGCAATTCGATAATGAGGCCAATCCCAATGCCCATAGAGGAACTACGGCTATTGAAATCATTGAAGCTGTGAAACAGATCGACCAGCCACTTGCCGCATTTGTGGCAACAGCCGGTACTGGTGGTACGATTACAGGTACAGGTGAGGAATTAAAAAAAGCATTCCCCTCTTTGAAAATACGTGTCGCCGAACCGAAAGGATCTCCTGTCTTGTCTGGCGGAAAACCTGGTAAACATAAACTTGTTGGAACAAGTCCAGGCTTTATTCCTAACATCCTTAATAAGGATGTCTATGATGACATAATGCAAGTCAGCGATGAAGATGCTTATCACATCACACAGCAGCTTGCTCGGCTTGAAGGGATTTTAGTCGGTCCATCATCTGGCGCAGCGTGCTATGCAGCCATTGAAACGGCCAAGCAAATGCCTAAAGAGCACATCGTCATCTGTATGACAGCAGATACGGGCGAACGATATTTATCAAGTGATGTGTTTAAAGCATAATGGAGCATGTCAAGAACACACAGGTCACCCTTTGAGCCTGTGTGTTCTTTTCTGTCTTACTTTGCTAGTTCATACATTGCTTGAGCATACAGAGCAGTTGCTCTCAGTAAATCATCAATCTCTATATATTCGTCCTTTTGATGTGCACAGTCTGGTCTTCCAGGGAATAGAGGACCGAAGGCAACACCTGCTTCTAAAGACCTTGCATACGTTCCTCCTCCAATGACCATAAGGGACGCTGGATCTCCTGTTTGTTCCTCGTACACACGTTGCAATGTTTTCACAAGTGGATGGTCTTTTGACACATGATGCGGAGGGCTGTCATCAAATTTTTCAAGCGTTGCTCCTTTAATGCTTTCAATCCCTTTCCTTACGTCCTTGCCGTCTGCTGTCACTGGATAACGGACATTGAAGCCAAGCTTCGCTTCCTCGTGCTGCGTATAACGGATTGTTCCTACATTGAGAGTCAGCTCTCCGCTCATATCATCTCGGCATGCAATTCCTAGTTTTTGACCTCGTGTGTCCTGATCAAATAAAGCGTTCAATTGTGATGTAAAGGCAAGCCCATGTTCATCTAATTCATGCTTACATAAAAAATTCGCCATATGAATTCCTGCATTGACGCCATGCGCCGGTTCCATTGCATGAACTGAAACCCCTTTTAATGTAAAATGCAGACCGTTAACTGTTTCCTTCGTTTCACCTGATAATTTGTTTTCTACGAGATATTCTTCAAACGCTACTTTTAACGCCTCTGCATCTTCTTGTGTTGCTGTCACTGTTGCGATGGCCTCATCTGGCACCATATTAAGCCGCATACCTGATGTAAAATGCTTCAGGCTGTAACGCGTATTCCCCTCTGATTCTGGATAAGTAAATGACACAATCGCATCAATAATCCCTTTTTCAGCATGAATGATTGGAAAATCTGCATCTGGCGCAAAGCCGACAGTCGGCATGGCCTCATGTTTGAAATAATGCTCCACACAACGCCAATCACTTTCTTCATCTGTTCCAATGATTAAACGAATCTTTTTCGATAACTGCAGTCCTGCATCTTTTAAAATCTTAAGCGCATAAAAGGCAGCCATGGTTGGTCCTTTATCATCAATGGCACCTCGTGCAAAGATTTTATTTTCTCTTATATCCGCTGAAAATGGAGGGGATGTCCAACCATCGCCTGCAGGCACGACGTCCACATGGCATAGCACACCTACAATGTCTTCACCTCGTCCATATTCAATATGACCTGCATATCCATCGACATTCTTGACAGTAAAACCTTCGTCTTCCCCTTTTTTCAGTATATACTGAAGAGCCTCATTGACTTTTTCCCCAAACGGCTTTCCTTCTTTTCTACCCTCTTCATCAAGGACACTTTCAATTTGCAAAAAAGATTGTGTGTCTTTAATCAGATCCTCTTTTTTTCTTATGACTTCAAATTCCCAATTCATTTTTTCATTCCTCCTTGAAAAAAGGTTGCAATTCACCCTCAAAACGAATATTATATTAATTGTTTTGCAATAACGTTCGTAAATGGAGGATTTTATGTTTCAGTTAAAAGAAAACCAAACCAACATAAAGAAAGAATTAATCGCTGGAATGACAACATTCTTTACAATGGTATATATTGTAGCTGTTAACCCAGGAATCCTTTCAAAAGCAGGTATTCCTTTTGACCAAGTCTTTACTGCAACAATTATCGCCGCTGTCGTCGGTACGCTCTGGATGGCACTCTTTGCAAACTATCCAATCGCCATCGCACCAGGCATGGGGCTGAATGTCTATTTCACCTTCACAGTTGTTGGAGGCGGCGGTATCAGCTATCAAACGGCATTCAGTGCAGTATTTGTGGCTGGGATACTCTTTATTATTTTATCGTTAACACCCTTAAGAAAACAACTGATTGAAGCCATTCCAGATAACTTAAAGTATGGAATTACAGCGGGGATTGGACTTTTTATTGCGTTCATCGGTCTCAGGCAGTCTGGCATCATTGCCGCTGATCCAGAGAATCTTGTGAAACTCGGTCACTTGACCTCTCCTGTTGTCGTGTTAACACTGATCGGTTTAATGATTTCAGTAATTTTAATGGTTCTTCAAGTGAATGGTGCACTGTTTATTGGTATGCTAGCCACAACTGTGCTTGCGCTCATGACTGGCCACCTTCATTTCCCTAAAGTACTCATGGATGTTCCTGCACTACCTGAAAGGATACTGATTACGAACCCATTCGCTGCCTTCGGTGACGTTTTCTCACATCATTTGTATGCAGTCGTTTTTTCATTCTTACTTGTGACGATATTTGATACGACTGGGACGATGATCGGGGTTGCAGAACAAGCAGGATTAATGAAAAATGGTCAGCTACCAAAGGTACGCAGAGCCTTGCTTGCTGATTCTGTTGCGACAACCGCCGGCTCCATGTTTGGAACAAGCCCAACGACAGCATATATTGAATCATCGTCAGGGGTTGCAGCTGGCGGAAGAACAGGTCTTACTTCTTTAACGGTGGCTGCACTGTTTATTGTCGCTTTGTTTTTTGGTCCATTAGTTGAAGCCATTTCTTCACTTCCTGCCATCACGTCACCTGTATTGATTATTGTTGGCTGTTTGATGATGAACTCAGTTTCTCGCATTCGCTGGAACGAGCTTGATGAAGCATTTCCTGCTTTTCTCGTCATTCTATCAATGCCGCTGACATCAAGTATCTCTACAGGGATTTCACTTGGATTTATTTCATATCCACTAGTGAAATTGGCAAAAGGAAAATGGAGAGAGGTACACGTCCTTGTTCTCGTCTTTGCATTATTATTTTTCATTCAACTCTTTTTCTTAGAAGGATAATGTGTAAATTTTCTGTGTTTCTTTTTACGGAAGAAATCACCCCCATATCCCTTATGGATATTGGGTTGTAACCGAATTCAACTCATGTTATATAATATGTAGATATGTTTAAAAAAACGTAAATTTGACTTTTTGGTGGAACTCCATGCATAATAATGTGTATAATAAAATAAAACATTAAGAAACACGAACATTTACCATTGTTGCATGGCAGTTTTAGTGTAGTAAGTTGTGGTTAGTCAAGTCCATTCGATCTTATTGATAGGGAGTGGTTTTTTGAAACCTTCAACAAACCGTATGATGACTCGAATTAAATCAGTTTATATGTTCATTCAAGAAAAAGGTCTTGTGACGACACAAGAGCTGGTTGATGAATTCGGGATCACACCTAGAACCATCCAAAGAGACTTAAACGTGCTTGCCTATAATGATCTTGTTCATAGTCCAAGCAGAGGCAAATGGGAAACAACGAGAAAAAAAGTAAAAATATCTTCTTGAGTATAATGAATTTTCCATATAATAAAAAGAACTGGCGATATGCCGGTTCTTTTTCTATTCTCTTAGATTATCTAATTCTTCATCAGTTAATTCTCGATATTCTCCAGGCTCAAGGTCTTCATCCAATAATATGGCTCCCATAGAAAGACGCTTTAAAAAGATGACTTCATTTCCCACTGCTTGAGCCATTAGCTTTACTTGGTGGTATTTCCCTTCAGTAATCGTTAAACGAATTCGTGTATCTGACTCTAGATTGGCATCAACTTCAACTTTTGCCGGCTTTGTTACATAATCGTCTAAAATGACAACCCCCTGCTCGAGACGTTTAATATCTTGATCTCCTAAAGGATATTTTAAATGGACTTCATACGTTTTAGGCACATGCTTTTTTGGAGAAAGCAATTGGTGAGCGAGCTGTCCGTCATTTGTCAGGAGCAAGAGACCGACCGTATCCTTGTCCAGTCTCCCCACAGGAAAAGGCTGTCTTGCAATATCTTCCGGCTCAAGTAAATCTACAACCGTTTCATCTCGAAGGTCCTCTGTTGCAGAAATCACACCATCTGGCTTGTTCATCATTAAATAAATGAACTCTTTATACTCCACTCGCTCTCCGTGTACGAATACTTCATCATTCGATGGATCAACATGATCTCTCACCTGCTTTGCCACTTCACCATTCACTGTGACGACCCGGGCCTTGACCAATTTTTTCACATCTTTTCTTGAACCAAAGCCGCTATTTGCAAGCAATTTATCAAGCCTCATGAACACCCACCTCTTCTTAAACTTTTTTACGCATAAATTTCGGTAATCGATTGCCAAGTACACGCTTTAGCAATCCAACCTTGTAAGATAAGAACATATACACACCGCCGCCAGTTAACATCGAAATCAAAATAACAATACCAGCTTGGACAATTCCGCCTTCATAAGAAATAAAATGACTCACAAGTTGACTTGTCGCAAAAGCTACCACAACCATAATAGCCGTTAAAATGCTAATGAGAATAAAACGTTTGAAGATCCTGCGGAATGAGTAACCTGCATGACGCTTAATCATGATGAACATATATAAAATAGACGCACTATAGCCAAGTGCTGTGGCAAGCACGGAACCATTTCCTTGAAGCCAGCTAATCAGCGGAATATTCAATACGGTTTTAATCAAAATTCCTAAAATTAAGCTAACAATGGCAAATTTTTGTTTATTAATCCCTTGCAGAATGGCTGCGTTAATGGTGAACATAGAGAACAATAGGGCAACAGGTGCATACCAGAACAAAATGGATATCCCAATCTCAGGATGAACAGACGGATAGAAAAACCAATAAACCGGTCCAGCCAAAGCAGAGATTCCAAATGAAGCTGGGAGCACGAAGAATAATATCATCTGCATTGTTTGATCAATTTGACGATTGAGCAGTTTAAAATTACGTGCTGTAAATGATTCCGTAATTGTAGGAATTAACGTTAAACCAAAAGCTGTTGCAAGTGACACAGGAATCATGACCAATTTTGGTAAGTATAGTGTCACAATTGACAGTACCGCTGTACTAATATCCTGATGTCCCGATGCAATCATGGCTCTGTTAATTGTATTGGTATCAATATAAGAATAAATCGGAATGGCTAGTCCAACAAACACATACGGTGCGGCATAGCTAAACAGCTCTGTAAACATTTGCTTATAGGACAAATTCGAATAAGTCCCTGTATTAGGTTGCATGGAAAGGAGCCGATCCTTCCGCTTCAACCAATATAGATAGAGGGTAAATAACCCGCCAAACGCCCCAATAAGCGCCGCAAATGTCGCATATCCGATCGCAATGACAAGCCCGCCGTCTAGAACCTTTAAAATAATAAATGTAGCCGTTAGTAAGAAGATGATTCTGACAAGCTGCTCAATAACTTGGGAAACGGCTGTCGGTCCCATCATTTGATGTCCTTGGAAAAATCCTCGCACAAGACTCATAATCGGCACAACCAAAAGACCTAAACTCACCATACGAATCACGTATACCACTTGATCGACGGTCAAACCGCCCGTTTCATTCGATCCGCCAAGCTGAATCTTGGCAAAAATCGGTGCGGTCAAATATAAAATAGAAAAGGCGATGATACCGGTGACAAGCATGACCGACATACCCGCCCTGAACATTTTTCTTGTTGTCTCATAATCGCCTATTGCATTATATTTTGAGACAAATTTCGATACCGCTGTTGGAAACCCTAACGTAGCAATACTTAAAAAGATCGTATACTGATTGTATCCATATTGAAATAGCGCACCACCAGTAGCTCCAACCATTGCGCTAAATGGAATTAAGTAAATCATACCAAGAATACGAGAGAGATAAGTCCCAATCGTTAAAACCAACGTACCTCGAAGCAGTTTATTAGACATGCGCTTAACCACCATTTTTCTAATGAATATTCAACTTAACTATTTTACCACATCATTTCCTCGCACAGGTAACAATTCCAACACAGAAGTCACAAAACCAATCAATTCATATTTCAGCCTTCTCTGTTCTTCGTTATAATAGAGTGATGACTGAAGAAGAAAGAGGAATGAAACATGAAACATTATGATGTCATTGTCATTGGCGGTGGACCTTCTGGACTGATGGCTGCGATTGCATCAGCAGAGCACGGTGCATCTGTTCTGTTAATTGACAAAGGGAACAAACTTGGCAGAAAATTAGCCATTTCCGGCGGTGGACGCTGTAACGTGACCAATCGCCTTCCAGTAGAAGAAATCATCAAGCATATCCCCGGAAACGGCCGTTTTTTATATAGTGCATTTTCTGAGTTCAATAACGAAGATATTATTGCGTTTTTTGAGAACCTAGGCATTGAATTAAAAGAAGAAGATCATGGGCGGATGTTCCCTGTTTCAGACAAAGCCCAATCTGTTGTTGATGCCCTTTTAAACAGGCTCCGTGCACTGAACGTCACCATCCGAACAAATGAAAAGATTCAAACCGTTCTGTATCAAGACGGACAAGCAGCCGGAATTGTTACAAATCATGATGAAAAAATTTCAAGCAAAGCTGTGGTGGTTGCTGTTGGCGGTAAAAGTGTGCCGCACACTGGCTCAACCGGAGACGGGTACGCTTGGGCAGAGGCTGCCGGCCATACCATCACAGAACTCTTCCCAACAGAAGTACCGGTCACATCAGATGAACGTTTTATTAAAGAAAAAGTGCTTCAAGGGCTCTCCTTAAGAAATGTGGCGGTCAGTGTATTGAACAAAAAAGGGAGACCTGTTGTCACACATGTGATGGATATGATTTTCACTCATTTTGGCTTATCAGGCCCAGCTATACTTCGGTGCAGTGGATTTGTTGTCAAAGAGCTGAAAAAGCAGCCGACGGTTCGCCTGCAAATCGATTTATATCCAACACTTCATGACGAGGAATTATTTCAAAAGCTTCAGCAGGATTTAAAGGAATCACCTAAGAAATCTATTAAAAATGTGCTAAAACCTTGGATGCAAGAACGCTATTTACTATTTCTTTTAGAACGACACCAGATCGATCCTCAAGAAACATTTTCTCGTCTTACAAAGGAGAAACTGCGTGCTTTTGCCCATGACTGTAAACATTTCGTGGTCCACGTAAATGGCACCCTTTCCTTAGACAAGGCTTTCGTCACGGGCGGTGGGGTATCTGTTAAAGAGATTGAACCAAAGAAAATGGCCTCTAAAAAAATGCCTGGTCTGTACTTCTGCGGAGAAATATTAGACATTCACGGTTACACAGGTGGCTACAATATCACATCAGCACTTGTCACAGGCCGGCTTGCCGGCAAATACGCTGCACTAGAAGCAAAGGAGAGATTGTAAATGATGAGACGACAACTCCCAATTATCCTAGCTGTCGTGATCAGTTTGACAGCAGCCTTTTTCTTGAAGCTTTCGATCACCCCTTTAAAGATGGCGATTGTTCTGGCATTCACTATTTTTGCCGTTTGTTTAAAAGAATATATATACCGCCTTCGAAAGCGTATCGAAGAAAAATCTTCATCACATATGGACGGTTGAAAAAGTGAATGAAAACATGTTACAAAGGTCGAGTGAGAAACTCGCCTCTTTTCTGTTTGAGAAGTGATGAGCTAGGGGTAAGGTCAATAAACCAAATAATAAAGAAGAAAAATGCCTGCTTCTCATCCGAACGGCATTTTTCTTTATTTTTTATATAAAATAAGTGCAGAAAAACAGTATAGCTGTTCTCCTCCTTGGTCACAGACCACCGCCACATTGTACTTGATATCAATGACTTGGTCCTCATCCATTCCTCTTAAAAACAGATTGATTTCACTCTGCAAGTCTTTTTCGTGTTCTTCATCAAATACAGCTACCTTTAGCACATATGCCACTCTCCCTTCTCTCGCTACTCTATCTTTATGCGCTGTGATACGGGCATATGAACAAAAAAACCTTTCATCTCGTTGATGAAAGGACTCCTTTTTACAGTTTTGGTTTTGTTTCTCCTGTCCATGCAAGCATTCCGCCTACAACATTTGTCGCTTGATAACCTTGATCTTCTAAGTAATAGCAGACATTTTCACTGCGTTGACCAGAACGACAAATGATAAAATATTCTTGATTCTGATCGAACGCATCCAGCTTCTTTGGAATATCCCCCATACGAATATGGACCGCCTCTGGAATCATTCCTTCTGCTACCTCTTCATCTTCACGAACATCTATTAACTGTATTGTTTCTCCTTGCTCTAGCTTTTGCTTTAAATCTTCTATTGAAATCTCTTTTACTGACACGTCGTTGATCTCTCCTTCTATACGAGATGACCTCATTATAGCAAATCATCAACATAAAGTTGAATTAATGAGTATTCACCTGCTTTGATTGCAGGAAAGACGGCAGTCGTTTCTTCACATCTACTGTCTTTTGCTCGCTATCAAATGCGATCTTTTTAAATACTTGATAGGCTAGCCACATGTGACCATACGCAAGGATACTCATGCTGAAAAATGGAACGATCCCTGGCAAATAAGCAAATAGGAAAAACACCAATACCGAGAAAGCAAGCATTGAGAGTGTATATTGTAAATATGAGATACCGAGCAGAAGGGAAAATTTCAAATATAGTCGTTTTTTCCAATCAAAATGAGCAAGCAGTGGGAAAATATAAAACAAGCTGACAATATACAGGAAACCAAATATATAAATGGCAAAACGGAGAGCATGTAAGAAAAAGCTAGTTGGATAAATATAAGCCAAGTCCACATAAATAATGGTTCCAATCATGAGAAGAACCACTCCAATCAGATTCGACCGAAGAAACTCCTCTCGGTATACCTTCCAAAACATGCGGAATACCTTTACTTGTTCATGTCCTTGTATCCACTTTCTCATCACTGAAAATAGCGCTGTCGTCGCTGGCATCACTCCAAAGAAACCTAGTCCTAGCAATGTGAACAAAAGCCAAAGCAAATTCGTATACGCAAGCCGCATTACCCATTCACACATTCTCAGCATTCTGCTCATTGATCCATCATAATCCATCTCTTTCCCTCCTCTCTATCTCGTTACACCCTCTCTTTCTGAAACAGTTCTTCTATTTCGATCGGACGTTTTTCTGCGACTGAACGCCACATTCCTTCTCCAAGGGCAATCGAATAAGCACCAGCCTCTGCTCCTGCAGAGATGTCATAGTGAATGAGTGGATCTTTTCCTAAAAATAAATCAGCCAATAAAAGCGGATCTCCTCCCCCATGTCCGCCTGGCTGCTTCACTACTTCAATTGTCTCTTTAGAGCCAAACATTGGGTAGTAAGAAATGGTTTGTTCAGGGTATTGAAAAGGTATTCTCGAAGGCACGTGAAACTCATTAGTTTCAATTCGCCCGTTCGTCCCATTTATGGCTAGTCGGTATCCTTCATATGGAGCTGAGAATTGAATTGAGTAACTCAGCAGTGCACCTTGATCATAAATGACAGACGCCACGTATGTATCTTCAATGTCAATTTCCTCATCAAAAATACACGCATCAGGACGGTAATTTGAATAAAGCTCTGACTGCTCTTGTCCTAATCGAATATGATCATCCTCCACCATCGAGCGCTCTACCCGCGGATTCCATCGTGCTTCATAATGGCATTGATCTTTCACCTGACACGTCCCGCAATATCTGTTTTCTTCATCCTGCAATGGATTCCACTGACTTCTTTTTCCATAATAATTCAGAGCACCGTAAGCAAATACTTGCCTAGGCTTTTGATCAATCCACCAGTTCACTAAATCAAAGTGATGGGTCGACTTATGAATAGAAAGCCCGCCCGAGAATTGTCGTGTGCGGTTCCATCTTTTGAAATAACTGGCTCCATGATACGTATCAATGAGCCAGCTTAATTCAACTGATGTGACCTTTCCAATCTTCCCCTCTAAAATCAGTTCTTTCATTTTCCGGTGGAATGGATTGTAGCGATAATTAAAGGTGACAGTAACCTTCCCTTTGCTTTTAGCCTCTTTTTCCAACACTTTTTTGGCATCTTTTGCTGTTGTCACCATCGGCTTTTCAGTGATGACATCTAGATCATGATCAAGCGCCTTTAATATATAGGTGACATGTGTATCATCACGCCCTGCGACAATGACGATGTCCGGTCTAGATTCCTTTACCATCTGATCGAATTCATCCTCGCAGAAAAACGGAACCCCTCTTAGTGATGGAAAGCGTTCCTGACAAAGTGTATACCTCTTTTTATCAATATCTAAGAGCCCTGTTATCATATAACGATCATGGAAATCCTCTGTGAGCGGTTTAATAAACATATTAAAGGCGCGATGACTCAGCCCGCAAATCACCACTCGTTTCACATTCCCCACCCCTTTTTCTATCGATTTTCACGAAGTTGTTTGATGAGAGACAACGCTTCTTCGGATTTCTCCGCATATACTGGAATAAAGGCGACCATATCCCGGTTTAGCCGAAATGTATAACCGTTTAATTCTTTCGTTCCTTTTGATATTTGGACAGCATAATCTACTTCTTTCCCGGTCTTTGGGTTCTCAATTGTATATGGTCCCGTTGCCTGTTCATCTATCGCCATCTCATCAAGCAGCTTAAAGCCCTCAGGATCATCATACGTTCTAAACATGTCTTCAGGAACGAACATGACGTCTCCTTCTTTTGCTGTAATTTCAACAAGCAGCTTCTCTGGAATCGCGGGAAGAATTTGAACGTCCCATTTTTGCTGATTAGGAGGAAAGGCCTTTTCCATCAGTTGATCTTTCATCCCCTTTGACATATCAGAAAAAATGAGTACGTTGATACCATCTGTATTTCTCTGACAGGCGACCATGCAAAGGACAGCGATGAAAGCAATCATCAGCACCGCAACCCTTTGTATCCTCCTCATGCCTTTTGAACAACAGACAGCTTCTCCAGCTCAGTTAACGCCATAATAAAAGCGCCTGCCCCGTGCAAGTCATTTGTACTCTGATCTCTTCCAATGTAGTAATCATAGAACCCAGCAGAAGTTCCGATACAAATATCACTTACAGCAAAATCGCCATTTTCTTTAACCGCCGTCTTATATTGGATCAATCCTTCATAGGCTTTCACAATCTGATCAGTATAACGAAGACTCACATATCCTTTATTCATTGCCTTTGCCATTGCATACATAAACAGGCAAGACCCTGAGCTTTCAAGCCAATTATCTGAATGACTTCCTTTATCTATGATTTGATACCAGAGTCCTGACTCTTCGTCCTGATATTTCGCTACACTTTCCAGCATGGCAGCCAGTGTATCCTTCCACACTTGACGAGCCTGATGCTGATCTGGCAAATCCTCGATCATATCTGCTAATGCCAGCACATACCAGCCAAAGGACCTCGCCCAAAACTCTGGAGAACAGCCGGTCTCTTGATTTGCCCACGGCATCACTTTTCGTTCATCCCAAGCATGATAATATAAGCCTGTATTTTCATCTTTTGTATGCTTTCTCATCAAGTGTTCTTGATGGATGACCATATCGATCAGCTCTTCTTCCCCTTTAAGCTTTGCATACTTTAGCGCAAAAGGTCCGCCCATATAGAGACCATCCAGCCACATTTGATAGGCATATTTGTCTTTATGCCAAAATCCGCCTTCAGAGGTACGATTCAATGTGTTATAAAGTCCGCGCAGTTTCTCCGCTACTCGAACGTAACGCTCATCTCCAGTTTTTTCGTAAAGCGGAAATAAGAGTAACCCTGCCTGAATAGCATCGAGCTCATCCCTGCGAAATAACAGGTTCCCATAGTCATCAATCAATGAATCCGCATAGGCTTTCACATACGCAAAATACATCTCATTCCTTGTGGCTTCATAGAGCTTCATGACACCGCAAAGGAATACCCCTTGATGATAATGCCATCTTCCTGCAGGCGGTAGTTCACTTGGTGTATACGCTTTCATTATTGTCTGTGCTAATTTTTCTGCATGCTCAAGTGGTGAAGTCTTTTCAGTAGATAAACTCATTCTCACTCAACTCCCTTTTTAGTAAATACCTTCTTCTCCGAATTTTTTTGCTAAACGGTTGGCCATCATGACTAAAATAAGCCCAACGGCTGCTTTAAATAAACCAACAGCAGTACTATAGCTGAATTGTCCTTGTTTTAACCCCGCTGTATAGACGTACGTATCGAAAATTTCTGCTACTTCTCGATTCGTTGCATTGAGTAATAGGTAGACGTGTTCAAACCCTAGTTCTAACGTATCACCAATTTTTAAAATAAGCAGTACGACAATCACGCTCTTAATTGCAGGGAGTGTAATATGCCACATCTGTCTTAAGCGACCTGCGCCGTCCATTTTTGCTGCTTCATATAGCTGCGGATCGACCGCCGTGATCGCAGCAAGATAAATAATTGTAGACCACCCTGATTCTCTCCAAATGACCTGTAAAATGTACATTGGTCTAAACCATTCTTGACTGAGTAGGAAGTTGATTTTTTCTCCTCCAAAAAAAGCAATCAATTCATTAATCAAACCGCCATCTACCGTTAATAAAACAAAAGATAAGGACACGACAATCACCCATGACATAAAATGCGGAATATAAATCATTGTTTGAACAAACTTCTTAAATAAAGCCAATCTGACTTCGTTTAAAAGAAGTGCCAATATGATCGGAATCGGAAAAAAAATCACAACATTCATGGCAAATAAAATCAACGTATTTTTTAACAAAATGAAAAATGTCGGTTCTGTAAATAAACGAATAAAATGTTTAAATCCAACCCACTCACTGCCAAGAATACCGAGAAACGGCTGATAATCTTGAAAGGCGATGATAAGTCCCCACATAGGCACATATTTAAAGATGATAAAGTAAATCAGCCCCGGCAAAATCATCAAATACAAAAATTTTTGACTAAGTAATTGGTTAAGTAAGCGCTTTCTCTTTTCTTTTTTCAAAGCTGCCGCAGGCACACCCTTGGCAGTGACATCCTGTGTTTTCATTGATAAAGCCTCCCCTCATGACGATGCATGTGTTAAATGTATCTTAAGGATGAAAAATCCGTCTACAATCATATCATCAGATCATATTTTCTTATACGGAGCTACTCAAAATGTTACATAAAACATAAGATTATGATCCTGATCTTAGAAAATGATTATTGACAAACCTACCAGATTTTTGGATTAATAACTTAAGGGGGGGAAAAGAGGGTTCGTTTGAAATGGGGGGTTTTATGAAAAGAAGGCAGTATAAATTTTATTACAAGCTTGTGACGTTTTTTTTCATGCTTAGCACCATTCCTGTTATCATTGTCGGTTTTTTTTCTTATCAGCATTCGCAAAAAATAGCACTTGAAAATATCTCAAATGAAAAACTGGACAGCGTCAAACAAACGCAATCCAATATTGAGCATATTTTAAAAACGGTTGATCATTCTCTCACTCACTATGTCAGTTCGCCGCCTCTCCTTCAAACACTGGCAGAACCTTTAAAACCAGATCAATTCCAGCTTTATAATCAAGTACAACAGGAGCTTAACTACCTGCAAACTTTCGACACAGACCTATCCAATATTACGCTCGTCAGCGAGATAGAAGAATGGTACATGAACAATTCAGGTCTCTATCATTTAACTACTGGAGATCAAGAAAAAGCGTTAAAAACATATATCAATATTCCAAGCCACTCTAGCTGGGCACTTGAAGAGAATAATCCGCTCGTCGCTACAAAAGAAGGAAAAACATCCTTTTGTAAGTACAATGTGAACTTAATCAAACAACTTCCAATGAACAGCGTCCAAAAAAAGGGGATAGCGGTCGCAAGTATCCCAAGCTGCGTGATTGCAGACAATATGCCTAATTTCTCTCAATCTGATAGTATGTTCGTAATTGATACCAACGGGAAAGTGTTGCTGCATAATCGCAAAGAAAAAATCGGTGATTCCGTGAAAAACCAAAATTTCGTCAAGCATGTATTGTCACGTGAAGACAGAACGGGACAATTTGACATGCAGATCAATAAACTCAATTATAAAATTACTTTTCAAAAGTCAGACTATAATGAATGGACGTACCTATCTGTTGTCTCAATCCCTGAACTGAAGCAGCAGACGAAATCAATTGGGTGGATCACTTTTATTATCTGCTTTCTTTTGTTAGCGCTTTCATTATTATGTTCATGGTTTGGTTCCCGGCATTTTTATAAACCGATCCGATTATTATACGAGTCCTTTGCCCGTAATGAATCATCTTTGCATAAACAACCTTACCAAAATGAATTTGAATTAATCGAGTCGAGTATTAAACAAATGAAAGATCAAAACAATGATTTAGAGGAACGCATTGAACAGCAAGTCACTCACTTACAGCAATATTTTATGGTACGGCTTTTACTTGGAAAGCTTTCTGAAGAAGAAATTAACAACCGATTTCAAAGTCTAGGTTTTCCTCGTCAATGGTCCAATTTATCCTTGCTTGTGACACAAATTGATACTTTAAAAGGAACACCATATGAGAAAAAAGATGCAGACTTGCTTTTATTTGCAATGAATGGGCTCATAGAGCAGATTATTCCAAAAGATGAGCACTTGCAGCCAACCGTTGTGGGGCAGCATCAAACAACCATTGTACTCAATCAATCGATGACAGAAGAAGAATTTACAGAATATTTAAATCAATTAGCTGAAACCATTCAGCAGCGTATCGAGGATGAGCTCGGTCTGTCCATTAGTATTGGAATTAGCCGGCTGTTTACGGACCTCACAATGGCCAAACACGCTTATATCGAAGGGAAAGAAGCCTTAAAGTATAGACTCAAAGCCGAGAAAAAGTCCATCATCTATTATCAAAATATCCAGCATGGGAAGACGTTTAAAACCCATTTTCCAAAACAGTTGCAACATGATCTATTTGATGCGATTAAAGCAGGTGATCAAGGGAAAGCCGATCATTATTTACATGTGCTCTTACAATCTATTTTCTCAAAAAATGCAGGACCGCATGAATATCATATCGCCCTCGCCCGATTTTTAAATAACTTAATTGAGCTGATGCACCTACTAGGGATTGAATTATTTGAAGTAGAAGACAACAAAATGCTCTATGATACGATCTTTGAGTTTAAAACATTTGAAGATACGGAGGCATGGCTCAAACATAAGATAATTATGCCGATTATTGATCAGCTCGGTGCGCGCGAGGATTCACAATACAAAAATATCTCAGAGAAGATCATTCATATCATTCATCAAGAATTTGACTCAGATCTCACACTGGATGAAATTGCGACACGCCTGCATTACAATCCAAATTATTTAAGCAGTATTTTCAGAAAGGAAATGGACATCTCTTTTAGTGAATATCTCTCGTCCTACAGGCATCATGTTGCCAAAAACTGGCTTATTGAAACAGATATGTCAGTGAAAGAAATTTCGGAAAAATTGAAATATAAAAATCCGCAAAACTTCATTCGATCATTCAAAAAGTTAGAAGGCACGACTCCCGGCAAATATCGTGAGCAGAAAAAAGAGAAATAACGGAAGAATCCCGCTCTCCATAAGAAGCGGGATTCTTTTATTTAAATTGTTCATTCAAGATGCTATCTTCCAGCACTGAAAGCGGTTCTCCGTATACTCGCTCAATATGGGCTGCTCCCCAATCACATAAAGCATTCAGGATTTTTTCGAGCGACTGTCCATACTCACTTAATTCATATTCCACTTTAGGCGGCACCTGTTCATACACAATGCGGTTAATGACGCCGTCACTTTCAAGTTCTCTTAGTTGCTGTGTAAGCATTTTTTGTGTGATATTCGGCATAAGACGTTTTAATTCACTGGTGCGTTTTTTCCCATGCGTCAAATGACATAAGATCACGCACTTCCACTTCCCCCCGATTACCTCAAGTGTTGCTTCAACGGAAATATTATACTTTTTCTTTTCCATCTATCCATTCACTCCTTCTTGATGTTGATAGGCACTTTTTAGTACCTATATTACAAAAAAGTACGTACTTTTTTTTTCGTCATCTATGTTAGATAATAACTCTTGCCGATCGGCTCGTCTATCAACATGTCATAAAAGAAGGATGTGACCCTACTATGAAAAAGCAACAAAATCATTTTGCCCTTTTAGCACTTGCTGTTAGTGCTTTTGCTATAGGAACAACTGAATTTATAAGTGTCGGCCTTCTACCGATGATTTCAGAGGACTTTGGTGTGAGCGTAAGTCAGGCAGGCTGGACTGTTTCCTTATATGCGCTTGGTGTAACCTTTGGCGCTCCAATCCTGACGTCTCTCACCTCAACCATGAAAAGAAAGACATTGCTTTTGCTCATTATGCTCGTCTTCTTGGTTGGAAATACACTTGCCACCATTGCACCGACATTTTCAGTGTTGCTGGCAGGACGCGTCATTTCTGCCTTGTCACATGGCGTATTTATGTCCATCGGCTCTACCATTGCCGCAAGCCTTGTTGTGAAAGAAAAACGGGCAAGCGCCATTGCCTTTATGTTCACTGGTTTAACAGTAGCAACCGTCACTGGTGTGCCATTCGGTACTTTTCTCGGACATCAATTCGGTTGGCGGACTTCATTTGGCGTCATTGTCATCATTGGTCTAATCGCACTGATTGCCAACTACTTTCTTGTCCCGTCTCATTTAAAACAAGGGATGAAAACGACGTTTAAAGATCAAGCTGCCTTATTAAAGACCAAAAGAATTCTACTTCTGTTTGTGATTACAGCGACAGGTTATGGAGGAACCTTTGTAGTCTTTACGTATTTATCACCACTGTTGCAACATGTGACAGGTCTTCAGCCAGGAACTGTCACCCTTATGCTACTTTTATACGGCATCACCATCGCACTTGGAAATGTCATTGGCGGAAAGGTAGCCAACAGACAGCCAATGAAGGCGCTGATTTATATGTTTATCATCCAAAGTATCATATTATTTCTCCTCCCCTTCACTGCCGAGTTCACCTTCTTTGGAATCGGTACGGTGATGCTCATGGGGCTGTTTGCTTTCATGAACGTACCAGGATTGCAGGTAGCAGTCGTTGATTTTGCAGAAAGATATACACCGGGAGCTGTTGATGTGGCTTCTGCTCTTAATATTGCTGCCTTTAATGCCGGCATCGCCATTGGTTCTTTTTTAGGCGGAATAGTCACAGATACATTGGGATTAGTTCATACAGGATGGGTTGGCGGCACGATGGTACTCATGGCGTCTATCCTCACAATCATCAGTTTTAAACTTGAACAAAAAGAAAACATCACACAACATTCAAATGATATAAAGGAGTCATGTATATGAACAACTTACAAAGTACAAAAACATTAAACAATGGTGTCAACATGCCAGGTTTTGGTCTTGGTGTTTTTCAAGTAGAAGACGGAGCAGAATTAATTGAAGCAGTGAAAACAGCAATCACATTAGGCTATCGTAGCATTGATACAGCTTCTATTTATGGAAATGAGGAAGGCGTTGGGCGAGGAATACGACTTGGCTTAAAAGAAACTGGGCTTCGCCGCGAAGACTTATTTATCACGTCAAAAGTGTGGAATGACGACCTTGGGTATGAATCAACTTTAAAAGCATATGAAGAAAGCCTTAGGAAGCTTCAGCTTGATTATCTTGACTTGTACCTCATTCATTGGCCTGTTGAGAGGAAATTTAAGGAAGCTTGGCGTGCACTTGAAACACTGTATCGTCAAGGAAAAGTCAGAGCCATTGGTGTGAGCAACTTCCAGCCACATCATCTAGATGAATTATTAAAGGATGCTCAAATCATACCTGCAATTAACCAAGTAGAATATCATCCAAAACTCACGCAAGAGAATGTACATGCGTATTTGAAAGCCCATGGCATCCAAATGGAAGCTTGGTCACCGCTCATGCAAGGAGAACTGTTACATCACCCGCTCATTGAGGAGCTTGCCAAAAAATATAACAAAACACCTGCTCAAATAATTTTACGCTGGGATGTTCAGCAAGACGTAATTACCATTCCAAAATCAACAAAGCCACATCGTTTAAAAGAGAATGCTCAAATCTTTGATTTTGCCATTTCTGATGAAGATATGAAGCGTCTATCTGATTTAAATGAAAATAAACGAATTGGACCTGACCCTGACAATTTCGACTTTTAACGAAAACACCCCCGCTCTTTCGGCTGAGCGGGGGTGTTCTGTTTAATTTGATTTCTCATAGGAAGTCTCATATTCCTCAATGATTTTGTTTCCGCCATTTGACTTCCACTTCTCTACTTCTTTCTTAAATTGTGCTTCATCCATATCTCCAAGAATGAACTTATAGGTTGCATCATCGACAATTTTTTTCAGTTCGTTTCCACGCTCTGATGCAGTTTCTGAATACAGACTTTCTGCAGGGTTGACCACAATAATGTTTTTGTTATCTTCTTCCAGCTCTTCATATTTTGTACGAACGGGGTCACCTTTATTTTTCAAGTAACGCTTATCAATTCCAACGAGACTCACCAGCGGCTGTACATCCGTTTGCCAAGCTTTGACCTGGCTTTCTTTACGAACAAACGTATTTCCTTCTTCTTTCTTATAATGCTTCCCGTCTATTCCGTAAGTCATTAATCCATACACATCTTCTTCAGCAATGCGATCAAAGAAAGCCAAAATCCGTTTTAATTCAGCTTCTGATTTTACACTTGTTTTAGGGAATGCGAAGATGCCATTGTGACCACCTGAGGCCCACACCCGTTCTTTGCCATCTGGACCTTTGATTCGGTTAATGATATCAACCTTTATGTTTTTATCTGTTGCATCATCTCTCAAGTTCACTGCATCTACCATATTCCCAACATAAATACCTGCTTTTCCTTGTGAAAATAATTCCTGCTGCTGCGTTTTGCTTGTGACTGGGAAGTCTTTATTGATGTATCCATTATCACGTAGCTTTTTCATATATTTCATGGTATTCATATACTCATCTGTCATAAAATCCGGCGTGAATTTGCCGTTTTCTTCTTTCCAATCTGTTGGCATCCCTTCATAAGAACCAAGTGTCTTAAACGCTCCATACATCAAATCATTTCGATCTGTAAAACCAATCGTATCGTCTTTCCCATTTTGATTCGGGTCTTTTTCAGTAAATGCTTTGGCTACTTCATAAAGATCATCTAGCGTGTTTGGTGTATCCAAATTTAAATTTTCAAGCCAATCTTTTCGAATGACAATCCCTTGTCTTGAAAGTGGCCTCTCTCTATAAATCCCGTAAAGCTTGCCATCTATAGAGGCATTTTTATTGATCAATTTGTTCATCTTACTTAAATTTGGATAATCCTTTAAATATGGACCGATTTCCCAGAACATACCTGATCTGAATGCATTAATGGCAGATGAATTTTTAATATCTTGAATCGTCACAATTTGCGGGAGATTCCCCGCGGCTAATGCTGAATTTAAACGATCTTCCTTCACAGCATCAGGAACCCAAGTGATATCAAGCTCTGTATTTGTTAACTTTTCAATTTCTTTTAACACCGTATCCTTCGGCGGCTGCTGGTGATACAAAATGGCCATCCACGTCAGCTTCACTTTCTTATCTAAATCAACCTTTTCATCTGATGAGCTTGCTCCTTTACTTGAGCACGCTGAAAGAATGCCGCTTGCTGCAAACAGCAGGACAAACGCAATCAACCATAATTTCTTTCTTCCCATAAGATCCCTCCGTTGTTCCATCTTTTTAACCCTTTACAGACCCTAGTAATGCGCCTTTATTGAAGTGCTTCTGGATAAATGGATAGACGAGCAGAACCGGAATTGTCGCAACAACGATCACAGCCATCTTAATTGTTTGGTCTGGCGGCGGTGTGGATGATCCCATATCTGACATATCTCCCTGCATTCCGCTAGATACAATGACGATTTGCCTCAACAATACCTGAATCGGCCATTTCACTGAATCATTTAAATACAAAATAGCTGTCATGTACGTATTCCAATACGTCACGGCGTAAAATAATGAAATTGTTGCAATTGCTGGTAACGAAAGTGGCAGCACAATTTTAAAGAAAATCCCTAGATCGTTACAGCCATCCATCTTCGCTGATTCCTCAAGACTTGCCGGAATGTTTTGAAAGAAGTTTTTCAAAATGATCAAATTGAACGCATTGATGGCGACCGGTAGAATAAGTGACCAATAGGAATCAAGCAGACCCAACGTTTTTACGACAAGAAAAGTCGGAATCATTCCCCCACTAAAGAGCATGGTGAACACAACAAGAAACATTAGTGTTCTTCGACCTTTTAACTCCTGACGAGACAGCCCGTATGCCATCAGTGAAGACAAAAACATACTGACAGATGTTCCAACGAGCGTGACGAGAATAGACACAATGAGGCTGCGATACACAATGTCTGTTGAAAAAATATACTCATATGCCTCTAGTGAAAACGTCGTTGGAAACAAAATAAATTTCTTCGTGATGACCTCATCCACCGTAGCAAAAGAGGCGGCAATGACATGGATGAACGGAAGCACACATATGAATGCGAACATGAGTAGAAAAGAGTAATTAAATAAATGGAACAATCGGCCTTTAATAGAACGATCTATGTTCATCACGTCCTTCCTTTGAAAGCGTTATCATTTTATCCGAAAATAAGCTGCAGCCTGTGACGATATCGTGATTAAAATGTAACAAATAGGGAAAGAAAGCGTCTATAATCATCTTTACAGTCTAAAAAGATAACTATGCCACCAGTGCTTTTATGCTGATAAAACAAAAGAATAAGAGCATGAGCTAATATGATGATTATGCCTAATGTCTAATCATTTTTTTCAAGTCATTCTTTTGTATTCAAATCTGGTCTATAGCCCCAATCCTGCTTCGTGTTCTCAGTTGACCAAGGCTTCTTTTCATGATCTGATACTGCATAATAAGTCCCAAACAAGACTTCCGTTTCAATTGCAGCCTTTGTGATAGCGAATAGATCTTCATGTGAAAGAAGTGTTTTTTTCGTTCTTTCCTTTTGTAATAATTCTTTCAATTCATTTGAGGCGACAGTACCAATCCGTAAATTGACCACAGATATGCCTGCTTAATCATGGAATAAGGAACCTAACTGTTCGGAAGCAAATTTTAAGATGCGGTACACATTTTTCGTAGCAGGCACATCATCTGTCGTTATTTCTCGTCCAAGTAATGAATGACCATCCTTCTCATATCGGTCTGTCACATGGTTACTGCTTGCAAATATCACTTTTTGAATACCCAAACGAGCGGCTGACCGGTACATATGATAAGGGCTTTTCAAAAAAATGTCATTCATTTTCGTAAACTCCTCTGAATGCATCACGTCATGCGTCATATCCATATTCCGTATGTGGCGGTGGGATGGCTTGAAATAGTGCCTGTTCATTTGTTGCATCTGCTTGAATCACTTCTTCTACATATCTAAATTGATCGATAATGGTGATGTCATACTCCGAAGAGAACCCTTTCGTTAAAAGACTCCCTATGACACCGCAGCCGCCAATGATGGTGATCTTTTTCATACGTCTCCTCCCTCTGACGCAGTATATCCTAGCGCTTATTTGATTACAGCCATTTTTTCAAAAAACGAGTGACTTCGTGGCGCATAACTGCCGTTTCAAAATGCCCTGCATTGAGACCAACAAGCTGATATCGTTCCTTTAATGATGCTGCATCGTACATAGGACTTAATTCCTTTTGAATACGGTGTACTCCCTGTGCAGGCGTCAGGTGATCTAGCTTCCCGACCAAACTTAAATGAGGTCTTGGAAAAATCAGCTTCTGTATATCGGCTGCTGTAAAATACTTTGCTAAACTCGGTACATAATAGTAAAAGCTGTGCCGGTCTAAATTGTTCGTTTCAATCAATGTATGATGATCGACCTGTGCACAAAGATCGATACAAACACTGACCCTCTCATCAAGAGCTGCCGTCCACCAAGCAAGCAAACCACCCATCGACATCCCAAAAACAGCTAGCCGGTCTCTCAACACATCCGGTCTTGTACACAAATAATCAATGGCACACATGCTGTCATACAGCATCATCCCCCACATGACTTTTCCTGTTAAAAGCATTTCCTTAAAAATTTCACTTTCAGTTCTGCCCCTTCTTTCGCCGAAGCCTGTATGATCAATAGCTAGGGCACTATAACCTTTAGACGTAAATTCCTTCGCATATGAAGGCGCTTGCAAATAATGAGCTCCGCTGACAAGCTCTTCCTTTCCATCGATGAAATTCCCGCCATGAGAGTGCTGGAACAATACGACAGGCCTTTTTTTCACCTTATCCTTTGGTTTTACAAAATATGCAGGAACTTCCTCCACTCCATTGATCGACAATACAAGTGTTTCTAATAAGAAAGATTCACGTTCTTCGATTTTCAATGTATATGCCTCAACCGGTGTTCGATCTGGCATTTCTCCTAAAAGGCTAAGCAGTTGTTCACGTTTGCTTTGCTTTTCCATTGCTGTCACTCCTCAATTTTCTTGATCAACTTTAGAAATACGAGATCGAACAAGCAATCACCTTGTTTTCGACAAAATGATGTCCCGGGAAATAAAAAAACCCATCGGCTTATGCTTATACCGATGGGTGATTCATTAGTTAGCGACGATATTGACAAGCTTGCCAGGAACCGCAATCACTTTACGTATTGTTTTTCCTTCAAGCTGCTCTTTGACTCGCACATCATTTTTAGCAAGCTCTTCTAACTGCTCTCTTGTTGCATCAGCAGGAACCATTAATTTCGCTTTCACTTTTCCATTGAACTGTATGACAATTTCTACTTCATCGTCGACAAGTTTTGACTCATCATATTGTGGCCATGCTTCATAAGAAATAGAGCCTTCATGTCCAAGTTTATTCCAAAGCTCTTCTGCTAAATGCGGCGCAATCGGAGAAAGAAGTTTGACGAAGCCTTCTGCATATTCTTTAGGTAATGTGTCAGCCTTGTAAGCATCATTGATAAACACCATTAACTGCGAAATACCTGTATTGAAACGCAAACCTTCATAATGATCAGTCACTTTCATCACCGTTTCATGATAACTCCGTTCTAACGCACCGTCTGTTTGCTCTGTTATTTTTTCACTTAGTGTACCATCTTCATTTATAAATAGACGCCATACACGATCAAGGAAACGGCGAGCCCCATCAAGTCCAGTTTCAGACCAAGCGATAGAAGCATCTAAAGGCCCCATGAACATTTCATATAGTCTCAATGTATCTGCACCATGAGATTCTACAATATCATCAGGGTTGACAACATTTCCTTTTGATTTGCTCATTTTTTCATTATTTGCACCAAGAATCATCCCTTGGTTGAACAGTTTCATGAACGGTTCTTTTGTTGGGACAACCCCAATATCATACAAAAACTTATGCCAGAAACGAGCATAAAGAAGGTGCAAGACGGCATGTTCAGCTCCGCCGATATAAACATCAACAGGTAGCCATTTTTTTAGCTTGTCAGGTGATGCCAGTTCTTTAGAGTTATGCGGATCAATATAACGTAAGAAGTACCAGCAGCTACCTGCCCATTGTGGCATTGTGTTTGTTTCACGTCGCCCTTTTTTACCTGTGACTGGGTCTACTACCTCTACCCAATCTTGAATGTTTGCTAGTGGTGATTCACCTGTCCCGCTTGGCTTAATTTCAGTCGTCTTTGGCAAGATGAGTGGAAGTTCTTCTTCTGAAACAGCTGTAGATGTCCCGTCCTCCCAATGAATGATTGGAATTGGTTCACCCCAATAACGCTGACGGCTGAATAGCCAATCTCTTAAACGATATGTGACTTTCTTCTCGCCTTTTTTATGTTCTTCGAGCCATGCGATGGCTTTTTCAATGGCTTCTTCTTTACCTAAACCGTTTAAGAAGTCAGAGTTAATGTGCTTTCCATCACCTGTATAAGCTTCTTTTTCGATGTCTCCGCCTTCCACAACCGCTTTAATTGGCAAGTCAAATGTTTTGGCAAATTCATAGTCACGCTCATCATGGGCCGGTACCGCCATAATCGCACCTGTTCCATAACTTGCTAAGACATAATCCGCAATCCAAATTGGCATTTTTTCACCATTTAATGGATTGATCGCATAAGCACCTGTGAAGATTCCTGTTTTCGTTTTAGCAAGATCTGTCCGCTCTAAGTCACTCTTCGATTGAATTTCTTTGATATACGCATCAACCGCCTCTTTTTGGTCTGCTGTCGTGATTTTTTTAACAAGTGCATGTTCTGGTGCAAGAACGGCATACGTTGCACCAAATAGAGTGTCAGGGCGTGTTGTAAAAACGGTGAACTGTTCGTCATGTCCTTCTACTTCAAAGTGAACATGAGCACCTTCAGAACGTCCGATCCAGTTGCGTTGCATATCTTTGATGCTTTCAGGCCAATCAAGCTCTTCTAAATCCTCTAACAGCCTGTCCGCATAAGCAGTGATTTTCAGCATCCATTGCTTCATTGGTCGTCTTTCAACAGGATGTCCTCCGCGTTCACTTTTTCCATCAATGACCTCTTCGTTTGCAAGAACCGTACCGAGAGCTGGACACCAGTTGACTGGTACTTCATCAATATAAGCCAATCCTTTTTCATACAATTTCAAGAAAATCCATTGTGTCCATTTGTAATAATTCGGATCCGTTGTATTAATTTCTCTATCCCAATCATATGAGAAACCTAGTGATTGAATTTGGCGGCGGAAATTGTTGATATTCTCTTCTGTAAATTCAGCCGGATCATTTCCTGTATCCAGTGCATACTGTTCCGCTGGAAGACCAAACGCATCCCATCCCATTGGGTGAAGAACATCATACCCTTGCATTCTCTTCATACGTGAAAGGATATCTGTTGCTGTGTAGCCTTCAGGATGCCCTACATGTAATCCAGCTCCTGATGGGTATGGAAACATATCAAGCGCATAAAACTTTGGTTTATCTTCCGAATCAGAAGTGGCAAATGTTTTATGAGTAAGCCAATAATCCTGCCATTTCTTTTCAATTTCCCGATGCTGAAAACTCAATGTAAAAACCTCCTTTAATATGTACGGCTTTATCTGCTAAAGTGACCACTGCAAGAATTCAGACTTTTCTAAAATCAACAAAAAACCCTCATCCCTAGAAAGGGACGAGAGATTTTTTGTTTCCCGCGGTACCACCCTTGTTAGCGTAACTTGTTGTTTGTACGCTCACTTAATATCTTTAACGCAGACATGCGACAGAAGCTTTAACGCAACTGCAACTCTGAGGCGAGTTCAGAAACAGATTTGATTGACTTTCACCAGCCGTCAATTCTCTAAAGACAAATACTGCTTTCTTACTACTCCTCTTCACTGTTCTTATCGTAACCGTCATCTAAGTAGTATTTTATAGAATTATGATCATAAGTGCAAGCAGGTTTGTATACAATGGGAATGTACCCTAGACTAGGGTAAAGTAGAGGATATTATTCGTGTGGAGATCCATTTTGACGGTTGGAGTCTGCATACTGTGAACGCTGTTCTCTAACAAAATCAAAGCTTCGCAGAACTGCTTCTCCTCCGTAACCTGAAATGATTGATAAAATGACTAAGTGCAGACTTGAATCGGGATTTGAGGATAATACAAGCAGTGTAGCGGCAATCATCCCAACGAGCCACTCTTCAATAAACCCTAGATAAATAAACTTCTTTGTCATTCTGGGTTTCTCTAGCCTGCCTTTTTTCTTTACGTGACCGAGAATACCCATGACCCCTCCAATGGCACAAGCAATAATGACTTGTTGCAGCATTTTCATCACCTTCCTAAAGCCCTTAGAATAGTAAAGCGACTTCAGGCTGTCCAGCCCCCTGTAATGCCATTCTGCTGTTCCGTCATAATCCATGTAAAAAGGTCTATTCTCTCTAACGAAGAAAAAAAGCTTGTTTCTTCCATTATATGTGAATGACCTAGAAACAATCTTGATGCATTGGAATCATTTTCACATAAGTCGTATTAACTATTTTTGTCATTTTTTGAATTTTCGATCAAATGATTCCTTCTTTTTTTAAATAAAAGTCTCCTTACTTACTCTATTCTAATGGAGGACAAACTATGATGACAAATATAACAAACCGTTTGCAATCATTGAATTTAAAAGAAACAAACAAAGGGCTCCCATTAGCTGAAAATCATGTGTAATGATTTTTTCATTTTGCTTGTTCCACTAAATGGAAAAATAGGGTATGATGGAGGTAAATAGGAATTTTCAGGGGGGTTGCTGCATGACAGCTTTGTTGGTCATTGGTCTTTTATGCTTTTGTTTCGCCATTGGATATGCTGCTTTTTTTCTATTACAAAAAAAGCAAAATAGACAAATAGTTTTTTCAAAGGTACTCTTTTATCCCTTTTTGATCACAGGTCTGATTTTCTCCATCATGTCTGTACCGTTCCTTGTCTCAGAATCTCCTAAAGCACAAGCAGATCCATCTTCAGAACAGCTTTTAAAGGAGCAAAAACAATTAACATCTGAACTATCTCGTTTGAAAACAGACAAAGAAAAGCTTTCTTCATCGTTAGAAGATGTAACAAAAGAGAAGGAAATATTATCAAAACAGTTAGAAAACATCACTTCAGAAAAAGAAACAGTAAAACAGCAGAAGCAAACAATACAAGAGCTTCAAGAGAAAATAGACAAGCTCACAACAAACAACAAATCACTGAAAAAAGAAAATACGAATTTAAAAAAAGATGCGCAGTCTTCGACAGTCCAACGTTCAGCTCCTAAAGATAATGGATCATATACAGGCGGTCATGAATCACAAAAAAATACGAAAAAAGAATCAGGCGCCTGTAACATTAAAGGAAGCGTCAATGGCATTTATCACACACCAAGCAGCAGATATTACTCACGTACCAAAAACGTGACGAAAATGTTTTGCTCGGTAGCAGAGGCGGAACGTGCAGGATACAGGGCGCCAAAGCAATAGCCAGACCTGCTATAAAAAAGAACCTCCTGTCGGTTCCATTTGGGGACACAGGAGGTTCTTTTTTATATTTCTCTTCTTCGCTGTTAAAACAATTCCCTGTTTTAATCGTTCGGTTGATGATGTTGCGCACAGGATTTGAAAGATACTCCTCTCTTATCTGTTTATCTTTTTCGATAGATTAAGAAATAACTCGTCAGTACACCAACAACTCCGCCTAGTACCATTCCAACGAAATAACCAAATAACGAATTGTCTGAAGAGAATCCAACCCAGCCAAACCCTAGGACCCCAAAGACAATAACCATGATTTGAATCGGTCTATCCATTTTTGAAAATAGGAAGAAATGGTCGTTTCGCTCAATCGGGTGTTTTTGAAAACAAAACAAGCCAATGACATAAAATAGCAAGAGCATGATGAGTGGTATTACAATCTTTTCACCGGTGAACAAATAAGGATCTCCAAGGCTTGGGTCAGTTGTTATGTACATAATTGGAGATATTAGCATCATTAGACGATAAAAATGGTAGTCGATCAAATGATTAGATGTTTGCAAAATAAATTCTAAGTGTACAAGCGGTAAACCAATCACCAAGATAGGTAAAATGGCTGTACTGAATGCTACAATCGCTTGTGCAATTGTACTTCCGGTTAAAGTACCTGCTGCCAAAAACAGACTATACATCATCAAAGCAGCAATAAGTGCGGAGAGATATTCGCTGTTAAATTCAGTGATTTCAGACGGTTTCATGACTAAAATGAATAAAGCCGTCATACCATAGGATACTGCATGAATGAAAATGATCATACCAGCGCCTAGCATAAATTTCGAATTGTAAATAGCACTTCTACTAAAAGGGAGCGATAATGTAAAATCCATTAGCCCTTTATTTTTTTCAAAACCAAGCTGTATCAATGCAAAAAACAAACCAATCATCCATGAAAGAGATAGAAAGGGATCTGAATGAAAGCTATAAGTAAATTGATTACCTATTGGCATACATGTTGCATCTTTTAAACACGATTGAAAGGATGAATACTCCATTAAGAATGAAAAGGGTGTCGCAAGAGTCGCAACGAGCATAACTAAAATAAATGTCAGCTCTGATTGCTTCCATTCCTTATACAATAATGGTTGCTTTACCATCTGCGTTTCCCTCCAAACTTCGCAATAAACACTTCTTCTAAATTCACAGGCAGTTCATTCCATACTTTAGGCTGTAAAGATTTTAAATAGTCTTTTACCTCTGCATCTGATTTTGACACGAGCACTGTATAAAAGATACCCGCTTGATCTAAGACCGCAATGCCTTTTTTTCTAATATTTAAGTTCATATCTTCTTCAAATGCCATTTGTATTTTAACATAATCATTCTTTAATTGATCTAAATCCATGACACTTGTGAGCTTATTTTCTTCAAGAAACCCGATTCGATTGCATATGCGTTCAATATCCTCTAGCCGGTGTGAGGTGATGAGAATAGATGTCTCTCGTTCTGCTACCTCGTCAATCATCAATTGAAGTACATCATTTCTTGTGACCGCATCAATGCCATCTGTCGGCTCATCTAATAAAATGACAGCAGGTTTGATTGCAAAACTTAAAATTAATGACAGTTGTTTCTTTAACCCTGTCGATAGATCGCGGTATTTCACTTTTTCGGGAATTTCGTATCGGTTCACAAGCTCATTTGCATAGGTCACATCAAACTTCGGATAGATTTTCTTCAATAGCTGCAAGAGCTGGTGATAATGATACCGGTCAAAATATGGATTCACAACAGGCATATACACAATATTTTGCTTCACTAAGGGGTGGTCTTTAATCAATACGTCCTTAAAATAAATCTCACCTTGATCTGGAAGGAGAATTTGCTGTATTAATCTGAGAAGCGTTGTTTTGCCAGAACCATTTCTACCAAGCAAACCGAAGATTTCACCTTCGCCTATCTTGAAGGAAACGTCACGGAGTACATTGCGTCCATTTATTTTCTTTGATACATTTTTGACCTCAATCAACTTTATTTCCTCCTTTTAGACTTGAGCCGATCTCTTCTAGCCATTCCTTTAGTTGTTGCATATCAATGCCGGCATAATGAGCTTCTATCATGAGTTGTCTTAATTGCTCCTTCATCTCGAGCACCTTCCCTTCATTAAGCTTTAATTGTGCACTTTCTGTCACATACGTTCCCCGGCCTCTCAGCGTCTCAATAATGCCTTCCCGTTCAAGCTCTTTATACGCTTTACTAACTGTGTTTGGGTTTGCAATGATAACAGTTGCCAGCTCTCTTACAGAAGGCAATTTGTCACCAGGTTTCATGACACCCTTCAGACATAAAATTTTTAACTGCTCAATGATTTGTTCATATATTGGCGCAGCACTTCTTGGATTAATTTGAATCATGATGGCTCCCTCTTTTCTCATTCATGCTTTTGTCGCCCTATTGCTTGATCATGTCCTTGCATTAAAGGGACCGAATTGGGAATATAATCTTTCTGAACTTCAAAACCAATGAAAACGAGAACGAAAAAAAATGTACATGCTAAGATAATCGCTAGCACCATCCACTTGATATTGATTGGCTTTTTTTCTTTTTTCATGGTTAAGCACCTTTCTTCACTTTTAAGTGTCTGCAGTGTATTAGTTGATATAGTACACTTAACACATTAAAGACGCTTGATTTAAAAGTCAATATCTTACCTAAAAATAAAAAACAGACCCTAAAAAGAAGGATCTGCTAGTTATTCGGTATCGTATGGAATCCCTAAAATCATTTGATTTTGCAGGCTTTGAATTTGAACACGTGCCCTGTCAAGACGCTCTCTTTGCTGGTCATTGGCGACATCTTTTAATTTTTCTAATTCACTCAACGTTTCTTCAAGCATGAGCTGTGCTTTCGAAAAATCTTCTTCATTATCATGTTCTTGACGTGAGCTTAAATCAAATTGTTTATTTGCAAATTCAAGTGTTTCCATACTTTTTTGCATAAATTCATCTATCGAATTTCTCGTTGCCATCTTTATTCCCCCCAACTAATGATCGACTCCTGCCTATTTTGCCCAGATGAAGATGTTTCAATAAAGAAAATGTTGGAGACATTCATTTGTCCTAAATCATAATTTTTGTTAAACTTTTAGGATGCCTATTATAATGCAAGGAGGTTACTGACTTGGATCAGCATAACCCTTTTTTATATTCAAACAGTGATAAACGTTATCACACATGGAATTATCACCTGCGGGAGCACTTTGGTCATAAAGTGTTTAAAGTCGCACTAGACGGCGGCTTTGATTGCCCAAACCGTGATGGTACGGTTGCTTATGGAGGCTGTACATTTTGCAGTGCTGCCGGGTCTGGTGATTTTGCTGGGAATCGAGCGGATGATCTCATCACGCAATTTCATGAAATTAAAGATCGGATGCACACAAAATGGAAAGACGGAAAATACATGGCGTATTTCCAAGCGTACACCAATACACATGCGCCGCTCCCTGTATTAAAAGAAAAATATGAAACGGTCATGAACCTTGAAGGAGTTGTTGGTTTATCCATCGCTACAAGACCAGACTGTCTGCCAGATGACGTTGTGGAATATTTAGCTGAATTAAATGAGCGAACGTATTTATGGGTAGAGCTTGGTTTGCAAACCGTACACGAACGAACTGCTATGCTCATCAATCGGGCTCATGATTATGACTGCTATGTAAAAGGTGTAGAAAAGCTAAGAAAACACGGCATTCGTGTCTGCTCTCATATCATCAACGGCTTACCTCTTGAAAACCGCGATATGATGATGGAAACCGCAAAAGCTGTGGCTGAATTAGATGTACAAGGAATTAAAATTCATTTGCTTCATTTGCTGAAAGGGACACCGATGGTGAAGCAATATGAAAAAGGAAAGCTTGAATTTTTAAGCCAAGAAGAATATGTTCAGCTTGTTTGTGATCAACTTGAAATCTTGCCGCCTGAAATGATTATTCATCGTATTACAGGTGATGGACCAATCGAATTAATGGTAGGGCCCATGTGGAGTGTGAACAAGTGGGAAGTGCTGAATGCCATTAATGCTGAACTTGAAAGGCGTAACAGCTATCAAGGTAAACGTTTCGTCAGATTGGAAGAAGCGGCCAAATGATTTTAAAGCGCATGCTCCCTTTTAGCAAAGAACTATTAGAACGCGCCTGCCAAAAAGGCGATATCGTCATTGATGCAACAATGGGGAATGGTCACGACACGCTCTATTTAGCCAATCTTGTGGGGAAAGATGGTCAAGTCTTTGCATTCGATATTCAGAAGGAAGCCTTAAACGAGACAAGTAAAAGGCTCGGTGATCAATATCCTCATGTTCATCTCATTCATGACGGACATGAAAAGATGGCTGATTATCTTCCAGACGATGTTCACGGACAGATTTCAGGTGCGATGTTTAATCTTGGCTATTTACCTGGAGGGAATAAAGCAGTCACAACGCAAGCTCACACCACCATTGAAGCGATCAAACAGCTAATTGAGTGGTTAAGGCCAGGAGGTCTCATTGTCCTTGTCATCTATCACGGACACCCTGAAGGAAAGACAGAAAAAGATGCACTGATCAACTATTGCCAATCACTCAGTCATGAAAAAGTACAAGTCTTGTCTTACCAGTACATGAATATTCATAATGATCCCCCTTTTGTGGTGGCAATTGAAAAAAAGCTCAAATCATAGTGGATTTGAGCTTTTTTTATGAAGATTTCATCCATGGCATTTTTTGATACGTTCGGTAGGCTCTTCCATTGATATAGAAGAAGAACGATGTTTTCCCACTCGATTTGATCAACCGTTTCGCCAGCTTATTTATGTCTTTTTGTGCTGTCACTTTCTCATCAGACAAATAGACTGCAAGTAATCCTCTGTTGATCAGTTTGTGAAAATTCTCATGCGGAATTCCTTTAAGCTGCTCATCCGCCTTCTCTATAAAATGCTGAAGCCTGTCCATCATCTCATGATGCGAATTGTAATATGAGCAGAAATTCAGGTCGCCCCCAAGCCTATCCTCTTCTTGATCAATTAAATAATCCAGTAATATATGAAGACCTTGTATATATGGGAAATAACTCTCGTAAATTTGTTTTGCCTGCTTCTCTGTAAAATCAGGTTGAAGTGCATAAGCCACAAGGCAGAAAATACCTAATGTCGACCCTGCACACGCTGAAAACTCATACCACTCCATTTTAGGCAAATCTTTTTCATATTGACGAAACCACGATTCTAATCGCGGCACACGCTCATGAGGCACCACATGCTTATGTACTTGTAAATTACTATAATAATCGCAAAGTGTTTGCAAATATGGCTGAATGATCTGATAATGATCAAGTCGTGACAGCACATCTTGACATGTACGGACAAGGGAATGTAAATAATCATGATCCTCTTGATCATTTCGATATTGATAATACGGTTTCAGCTCTGCATGGATATCAAGCGCATCTCTCATCGCTTGATGCAGCATATGAAAATCAGCAGGATCAAGGGAAGTACTGCGGTCACACAAGTTATCTAAATAGTCACTAATGGTTTGATACGCCACAATGAATTTAACACACGTCTCTTTTTCTTCACCTGCTAAAAGAGATAGAATACCTCCTCCTTCACAGTGAAATGTTTTACTCGCAATGCTCGCTAGTGCCTGAGTTCTTAGTTCTTCGTTTTCAATCGTTTCTGCATGAGCTCGCCACTTTTTAAGCTCCTGATGAACGAGCGGAAAAATATCCTTATAAACCTTTGTCATCAGTGCAAAAGGACGCTCTGGTACTGACAAATCAATCCACCCCCAACTTAAAGCTCACAATGAAATATATTGATCTGTAAAGGCTCTTGCCGCTTTAAACACATCTTCTCGTTCAGGCTCATTAAAAATTTCGTGATACAGCCCTTCCCATTCACGGTATGATTTATTCAATGATTCAATGCCATTAAACCATTTAATGACCCTTGTCTTATCAACAATCTTGTCATCACCCGCCTGCATTAAAAGCAGCGGAATAGACCGGAAGGCATTCGTCGGTTGCATGGCAGCATCAATGTTTTTCACAAGTTCCCGATACCATCTAACAGAGACTTTTGTGACATAAAGAGAGTCATTAGAATCTGCTTCAATCACTGCCTGATTACGCGTCGCAAGCTCTATGGATAGCCCAGACTCCACCTTAAAAGACGGTGCCAGCACATTTAATCCTTTTGAAGCTAAATCCATCAGTTTCTTTGGTTTAAATTGCAGACCTAAACAAGGTGATGATAAAATAAGTCCATCAATCTTCGTATGGGTATACTGCTTGACCCACTCAATCGAAATGAGTCCACCCATGCTATGACCAAGTAAAAAAGTTGGAAGTCTGAATGACTTCGCATGTTCCATCCACTCATCTACTGTGTCAATGTATTCTTGAAATGAGCGAATATGGCCTCTGGCCCTTGTAGTTGTCCCTTGCCCAGGCAGGTCACCCATCACGACATGATAGCCCGCATTCCGCCACATTTCAATTAACCATTTATAGCGGCCATGATATTCACTTGCACCATGTACAATCACAATTGTACCAACTGGTCTTTCAGCATGCCAAGTCCACAAAGTAAACACCTCACAAAAGTTGTATTAAGAAAGGAAGTCGAAAAAGTGATTTATCCATATCATCAATTTACACCTGAGATTCATGAATCGGTCTTTGTAGCAGATAACACCATTATTACTGGCGATGTCACAATCGGAGAATATTCAAGCATTTGGTTCCAAACTGTCATCAGAGGCGATGTCGCTCCTGTGAGAATCGGAAAAAACGTCAATATTCAAGACTTGTCCTGTCTGCATCAAAGCCCTGGAAAACCACTTCTTATTGAAGATGGTGCTACAATTGGACACCAAGTCACATTACATAGCTCAATCATTCGAAAAAATGCCCTCATTGGTATGGGATCGATCATTCTCGATGGAGCGGAAATTGGTGAAGGAGCCTTTATCGGTGCAGGCAGTCTTGTCCCGCAAGGAAAGGTCATCCCAAACGGTACACTCGCTTTTGGTCGTCCAGCCAAAGTCGTTCGCACATTAACAGACGAAGACATTCAGGATATGGATCGTATCCGTAGAGAATATGTAGAAAAAGGACAATATTATCGTTCCCTTTTATCCCGCTAAGACAATGCTGTTATCTTCACTTTATCATGTTTTTTTCAGGATATTAAGCAATAACTATGTACCGCTTGTTATTTTACCCTGATTTAAACTTTCTATCATGACAAAAAAGGTTTTCAGCACATAGCTGAAAACCTTTTTCATGAACTAAAAATGACTTCTTTTGGTTGATGATTCAACTGTTCAGGGTCAATACTGCGCTCTACATATATGCTGTACCAGATCATAAAGATTAAGACCGTCCAAATCTTACGGCTATGATCTGCTTTACCAGCACAATGTTCATTTAATAGATCAAGTACATATTCTTTGTTAATATACTCATCTGTTTGACTATTTTGAATGATATCTTTCGCCCAAGCATTCATTTCATTTTTCAGCCAATGACGAATTGGTACAGGGAATCCTAGTTTTTTACGATTTAACACATGATCTGGTACAATACCCTCTGCTGCTTTACGCAACAAGTATTTAGTTGTGCCATCTTTCGTTTTGAGCTCTTCAGGAATTTTAGAAGCCGCTTCAAATACAACCTTATCCAGAAACGGAACACGAAGCTCAAGAGAATTGGCCATGGTCATCTTATCTGCTTTTAGCAATATGTCACCGCGCATCCAAGTATGGATATCAACATATTGCATTTTGTTAATATCACTGTATCCCGCACTTTCCTCGAAGTATGTCTTTGTGACATCACGATACGTTACGTTTGGATCATATTGTTTTAACAGGTTTTTCTTCACTGGCTCTTCAAAGATTTTCGCATTTCCGATATAACGCTCTTCTAATGGTGTACAACCACGGATGATGAAGCTTTTTCCTTTCATTCCTTCTGGCATCAAACGCGCCAAACGAAGAAGTAGCTTTTTCAGCATAGATGGAACAGATTCAAATGGTTTTAAGGAAAGCGGCTCGCGGTAAATATTGTATCCACCGAATAGCTCGTCTGCTCCCTCACCAGATAGAACAACTGTCACTTGTTTTTTCGCTTCTTTTGCAACGAAATAAAGCGGAATCGCCGCTGGATCAGCTAAAGGATCATCCAAGTGCCAAACAATCTTTGGAAGCTCGTTCATATATTCCTCTGGGGAAATGACTGCACTAAAATTTTGCAAACCGAGCTTATCGGCTGTTTCCTTTGCCACATCAACCTCACTGAAACCATCTTGCTGGAAGCCAACAGAGAACGTTTTCAGCTCAGGGTGAAATTCCTTTGCAACAGACACAATGAAAGAAGAATCGATACCGCCTGATAGGAATGAACCAACAGGTACATCACTTCTCATATGCACTTTCACAGAATCATAGATGGCATCTCTTACTTCTTCTATTAATTTTTGCTCTTGTGTTTGTTCAGGCTTGAATTGGACTTTCCAGTATGTTTTAAATTGAATTTCTTGACCAGGACGCAATGTAAACTGATGACCCGGCTCTACTTTTTGCACTTTTTGATCAAGTGTATTTGGCTCAGGAACAAATTGGAAAGACATATATTGCTGCAAGGCTGTCTCATCAAATAAAATGTTCTCATTTACAGCCATAAGGCTTTTGCGTTCAGAAGCAAAGTACACTCGATCATCCATTTGTGTAAAATAAAGTGGTTTAATTCCAAAAGGATCTCTTGCGCCATATAGTAGCTGCGCTTCTTTATCCCAAATGAGAAACGCAAACATTCCACGAAGCTTAGAAGCCGCTTCTTCTTTATAATGACGATATGTAGCAAGAAGCACTTCAGTATCAGAATCTGTACTGAATGTATAGCCCATTTTCACAAGCTCTTCCTTTAACTCCACATAATTGTAAATCTCTCCGTTAAAAATAATCCAATACTTCTCATCTTCATAAGAAAGCGGCTGCTTTCCATGTTCCACATCTATAATACTTAAACGTCTAAATCCAAATCCTACATGCTCATCATGATAGTATCCCTCATCATCCGGACCACGATGAACGATGAGGCGATTCATTTGTTGAATTAACTCTTCCTGTTCTGTCGTTTCGGACAATGGACGGTGATTCAATACACCAACAAACCCACACATATTATTGCCTCCACATTATGTTATTTCTTAATAGTAGACCTATAATTAGACAGTCTTTTGACTCATTTCGTTTCACATTTTCAAACTTTTTGTTGAATTTTTTTCACCAAAAGGAAAACCGCTTAAAATAAGCGGTTTAATATGTTGTTATAGTCCTAATGCTTCCTTGCGAAGCGTGTCGGCCTTATCTGTTTTTTCCCATGGTAGATCTAAATCGTGTCGGCCAAAATGTCCGTATGCAGCCGTTTGTTTATAAATAGGACGGCGCAGATCAAGCATTTTGATAATGCCAGCCGGACGCAGATCAAAGTTTGCACGAACCACTTCAATTAACTTCTCTTCAGAAGCTTTTCCTGTTCCGAACGTATCAATAGAAATGGACACAGGCTGAGCTACACCAATGGCATAGGCAAGTTGCACTTCACAAGATTCTGCAAGTCCAGCTGCTACAATGTTTTTCGCTACATAACGAGCAGCGTATGCTGCAGAACGGTCAACCTTCGTTGCATCTTTACCTGAGAAAGCGCCGCCGCCATGACGAGCGTAACCGCCATACGTATCCACGATGATTTTCCGTCCAGTTAAACCAGCATCACCTTGAGGTCCGCCGATAACGAAACGACCTGTTGGATTAATAAAGTATTTCGTATTTTCATCCATCAATTCACTTGGAACCACAGGGCGGATGACATGCTCTTTCAAGTCGCTTTGAATTTGTTCAAGCGTCACTTCTGGTGCATGCTGTGTAGAGATGACGACTGTGTCAATGCGAGCTGGTTTGTTTTGTTCATCATATTCAACTGTTACTTGTGTTTTTCCGTCAGGACGAAGGTATGAAAGCGTTCCATCCTTGCGCACTTCAGTTAAGCGGCGAGATAATTTATGTGCTAGTGAAATTGGTAGCGGCATCAGCTCTTCTGTTTCATTGTTTGCAAAACCAAACATTAGCCCTTGGTCACCTGCACCGATCGCATCAATTTCTTCTTCAGTCATTGTTCCTTCACGTGCTTCAAGCGCTTTGTCTACGCCTTGTGCAATGTCAGCTGACTGTTCATCAATTGATGTAAGAACCGCACATGTTTCCGCATCAAAACCATATTTCGCACGTGTGTAGCCAATTTCCTTAATGGTGTCACGTACTGTCTTTGGAATATCAACATAGGTAGATGTTGTAATCTCACCGCTTACTAATACGAGACCGGTTGTGACAGAAGTTTCACAAGCAACACGTGCATTTGGATCTTTCTTTAAAATTTCATCTAAAATGCTGTCTGAAATTTGATCACAGATTTTATCTGGATGTCCTTCTGTTACTGATTCTGAAGTAAATAAACGACGATTTTGACTCATAATGGCAATTCCTCCTGTACAAGACCACATCCTCCCAAGATGGGGCCTTCATATGATACGGAACTCGTTCCCTCTTATAGAAAAACGTTTATATTAGAGATGTTATTGGCAATTTGTACATATGATATCCCAAAAATAAAAAAACCATTTCCTTCAATGCGAGGAAAGGGTCTGATATCTGCATGCCTTTCACTCTTATCGCTCAAGGTGTTCTTGTACCTTGCATCAGGTTAGCACCTTGGTTTCTCAGCATGTTCATGCCTTTGTTATAAGAAACCGGTTGCTGGGCTTCATCGGGCCTGTCCCTCCACCAACTCGGGATAAGAGTATCCGTTCAATAAAATATCTTATCTTAACCCTTCTATGCTGTCAATGCTTCTAAAGAATTATCTCTCCTCTTTATTAGCTTGACCAAAAAGCATATTTTCATGGCAGAAATGAAAAAACACACACAAAAATATCTAAATAGTATAGACTATTATTATCAATGTGTTATACTAATCAAAACAAACAAATTCAACGGTAAAGGAAGGGTTTTTTATGAACTCAGTGGATTTAAAAGAAGATTTGCAGTCATTGCTCTCATTAGAAAATACGCATCAAAATTTATCTGTTCCGAAGCTTGTTGAAAAGATTTTGGCACGCAATGAAGGCGTTTTAACATCAACAGGAGCTGTCCGAGCCACAACAGGTGCGTATACTGGACGTTCTCCTAAAGATAAATTTATCGTAAAAGAAGAAAGCTCTGAGCATAAAATCGATTGGGGTCATGTGAACCAGCCTATCTCCAAGGACGCATTTGATCGTTTATATACAAAGGTTGTGTCATACTTAAGAGAACGTGATGAACTATTTGTATTTGAAGGGTTTGCCGGCGCTGACAAACGATACCGCATGCCGATTACAGTTGTAAACGAATTTGCATGGCATAACCTATTTGCAAAACAACTTTTTATCAGACCGGACGGTTCTACACCATCATCAAATGAGAAGCCTTTTACCATCTTATCTGCACCTCACTTTAAAGCAGACCCTGAAAGAGATGGAACAAACTCTGAAACCTTTATTATCGTCTCTTTTGAAAAACGGACGATTCTAATTGGTGGAACTGAATATGCGGGTGAAATGAAGAAATCGATTTTCTCTGTGATGAACTATCTGCTTCCTGAACAAGATATTCTTTCCATGCACTGCTCAGCAAACGTTGGTCAAGAAGGTGATGTTGCATTATTCTTTGGTCTTTCTGGTACTGGGAAAACCACCCTTTCCGCAAGTGCAAGCCGCAAGTTGATCGGTGACGATGAGCATGGCTGGTCTGGAACAGGTGTCTTTAATATCGAAGGCGGGTGTTATGCAAAATGTGTGAACTTAAGTGAAGAAAAAGAACCACAAATTCACAAGGCAATCCGCTTCGGTTCAGTCCTTGAAAATGTTGTGCTCGATGAAGAAACGCGCGAAGCTGATTATGATAACACGTTCTTTACTGAAAATACACGTGCTGCTTATCCAATCGAAATGATTGATAATATCGTCAAACCAAGTATCGCAGGTCATCCATCCGCTATTGTCTTTTTAACGGCTGATGCATTTGGCGTCTTGCCTCCAATCAGCCGGCTAACAAAAGAACAAGCAATGTATCATTTCTTAAGCGGTTATACTAGTAAACTAGCAGGAACGGAACGTGGTGTGACTTCACCAGAAACAACGTTCTCAACTTGCTTCGGTTCACCATTTTTACCACTTCCAGCTCACGTATATGCAGAAATGCTCGGCAAAAAAATTGATGAGCATGGTGCAAAAGTATTCCTTGTGAATACAGGTTGGACTGGTGGCGGCTATGGGTCGGGCAAACGAATGAACCTTGCACACACAAGAGCGATGGTTCAAGCAGCCATTGAAGGCGACCTTGACCATGCAGAAATGGTCACTGATGACATTTTTGGATTGCACATTCCGCTTCATATTCCTGGCGTGCCAGATGAAGTACTTCAACCAGCCAAAACATGGGCAGACCCTGAAGCATATCAAGAAAAAGCACGTTTCCTTGCCAATGAATTTAAAAAGAACTTCAAAAAATTCAGCCATGCAACAAGTGATATTGAAGCAAAAGGCGGACCACTCGTTTAAACAGACGAAAGCTGAGGGAATCCTCAGCTTTTTTAATTCGTTGAATGTAATGAAATAAGGCGGTAAGTCACCTTTGTTACATTATCTGTCAGTTCTAGTTTTTCAACATGAGCTGTTCCTGTTTTTTCTCCGGCTTTCGTTTTCCGCACCTCAAGCGGAATGTTTAACGGATAAATGCGGTACCCTTCCTTCATGAGCTCAAACACATTCTCTTCAATTCTTGTCTCTTTTCCTTTTGTGACAATCATTGTATTAAATTCAATAGGCATTCCCATAACGAAAATCCCCCTACTTTCTATATTTCTTTCTAGCATTTATTTTACCATATTTCCGCTTTTTCGGCTGTGCATCCATGTTGACAGCCGTCTGACAATCTCTCGATTATGTTGCGGGGGGAAATAATGATTGTATCCATGGAAATACCATGTCTCCACAGACTTTCCATGCTTACGTAATGCTTCCTCCAATAAATACGCATGCTCAATCGAAACATTCTGATCCTGTTCTCCATGAATAATTAAAACAGGTGCTTCGATTTGATCCACGACATTCAGGGGGGTTCTCACCTCGTATTCCTCTGGTACTTTATGAGGCGGACCGCCAATCACACGCTTCATCATTCTTCTCATATCAACACGTTCTTCATAAGTGAGCTTCATATCACTCACGCCTCCCCATGAAACAAAGGATGCGGCCTTCTCCTTCATTTCAACAGCCGTCCAAATCCCCATCATACCGCCACGAGAAAAGCCAAAAATATGGATACGGTCTTTTTTCACCTTAGGATGATGCTTCAAAAGCTGAAATGCAGCAAAAGCATCTTGCCTGTCCTCTCCTGCAAAATCTTCGTTGCCTTCGCCCCCCTGATTTCCGCGATAAAAAGGAGCAAACACAACAAAGCCTTGCGCTGCAAATTGCACGATTCTCCCTGGCCTGACCATCCCGACATTTTTAATGCCGCCTCTTAAATAGAGAAAGCCATCATAAGTGCCATCTTCTGTTGGTTCTGCGAGTAGCCCTTTTATCCGGAGTCCATCTGCCTTATACGTCACTGAGTATAAGTGAATATTCGGATGGGGTGAAGGAAACCTTCTTTTTGCCACAATCACTCGTTGTCTCTCCTTTTCATTCTTCGTTACTCGTATTGTCTCGTAATCGCTTCTGCGACTAGCTGTCCTGATTTTGTAACAATCGGGGTCCCGCCTCCAGGATGACTTGTCCCTCCTACAAACCAAAGCCCTTCAATATCCTTTGATTTATTATTGATTCGAAAGAACGCTTGCTTAAAAGAATTTGAGGACATGCCGTAAATGGCTCCTTGATAAGCGCCGGTTTTCTGCTGCAAGTCAAGCGGCGTTTGAACAGCCTCATACTCTACAAGCTCTTCAATATCAAAAAAACCTTTTTCCTTTAATTTTGTTTTGATATGCTGACGATATGTCTCCTTTAGCATGTCCCAATCTTGCTCTTTTGTCACATAAGGCGCATTTGCCAATACAAAAAAGTTACTTCTATCTGTTCCCCCGCTCAAATCCGGTTCAGAATGGCCTGAATAGCAAATGTAAAGCGTCGGATCACTCGGCAATTGCTTTCGCTGGAAGATATCCTTGAATTCCTGCTCATAATTCTCAGGGAAGAACACATTATGATGAGAAAGCTGTTCATATACTCTAGGCACACCAAGTAAGAGGACAAAGCCAGATAAAGATGGCTCTATTTTCGACAGTTTTTGATTAAGATAACTCGGACGATCTTTTTCAGCGATTAGCTGCCGGTATACGGTGAGCGCATCTGCTCCCGCAATGACTTGATCTGCTTCATACATTTTTTGCCCCGTCTCAACTCCCTGGATACGCCGATCTGTTACATGAATTGTTTTCACTTGCTCGTTTACATGAATCTGTACACCTAATTCCTTCGCCAATGTTTCAAAAGCTTCAACTAATCGATATGTACCGCCCTTCACCCCATAAATGCCCTTTTCCCCTTCTAAATACGCCATCATATTAAAAATCGCTGGTGCTTCATATGGTGATGAACCAATATATGTTGCATAACGCCCAAACATAGCCAGTGTATGGGGATGACGAAAATATTGACGCAGCAGCCGCTGAACGGATGTAAAAGGTTTAACAGCAAGAAATGCTTTCATCAACTTCATATCCGTCTTATCCTTCCATGTCAATAACAAACGATTTAAAAACTGATCCTCTGCTAATTGAAACAACCTCTTTGATTCACGTAAAAATGCGCGATATTGCTTTGCATCCTCTGGACTAAATTGGGCAATTTGTGTTTCCATCTGCTCTATATGCGGCGTAAGCTCGACAGTATGACCATCTGAAAAAAAGTTTTTTGCAAGCGGGTAAATGGGATAAAATGTCACATAATCTTCCATTCGTCTATGACAGGCTGTGAATACCTCTTCAAAATACGCCTTCATCGTGATGGTACTTGGCCCCAAATCAAAAGAGTATCCTTCTCCTTTGTGGCGCTGTAACTTCCCGCCAAGAGCTGCTTCTTTTTCAAGAATGGTGACTTGAAACCCACTTGACTGCAGGCGAATTGCAGCCGATAATCCGCCTAGACCTCCACCAATGATGATGACTTTTTTCATTCATATCTTCTTCCCTTCCATACATATCCTTCTTTTTTCAGCCCGATCTTTATAGAGGCAATGCCAATGGCGATCAATGTCAGAATGCTAAGTGGTAATAAAAAAGCCATAGCGGACGTCCTGCCATTCTCTATATCAATCGTAGCTTTTATTGATACACCTAGTCCGTAGCAAAGAATGGCTAAACAGATGTTCGTAAAATCCACTTGGACCAGTGCGATCAGCAGACAAATGACTGGAGCCAAATAAAGTATGGTGTATAAGCAAAAGACACCACTTAATAAAGCAATATTCCGATTCACACCAGGAAATATGTTTTTGCGGTAGCCTTCCCATACTTCCTGTCCATTTTCATACATTCTCATATAAACAAATGGATGGATACTGGCAAGCGTAAACGGATACCCCATTTGCTTCACGCGTCTTGCAAGTGCCATATCATCTACAAGCGAATCTTTAATCGCTTCATGACCGCCAACTGCAAGATAACAGTCCTTTTCAATAGCAATAAAACCGCCATGAGCTGCTGCAAAATGAGGATTGTTGGATGTGCTTACCCACTTAACCGGTAGATGACAACCAATCGTAAACATCATCATTGGGACCACCAGATGCTCAAGAAAAGTGCCTGTTTTTTGCTCTGGGAAGCCTGAAAGCATCCCCGTTTTTTGAATGCACAACTGCTTGTATACTGCCTCAACTGCTCCCGTCTTTAACCTCACATCTGCATCTAAAAATAGCAACCAATTAGACGACGCCTCCTCAGCTAACTGAAAACACGCATATGATTTACCAAGCCACCCCTGCGGTAATGTTTTACCCGATTTCACATAAATCCATGGATACGTTTTTGCGTAACGTTCTACGATGGCTCTTGTCTGATCCGTTGAATGATCATCAAGCACAATGAGCTCCTTCGGCAAAACACGCTGATTAACGATAGATTGAAGACAGGCTTCAATCCGTTTTTCCTCGTTTCTTGCTGGGATGAGAATCGACAATGGTATATTCTCATCAGAAGAAGGAGAAGAAACTGGCTCCAAGGTAGGAAACTGCTTTACATTCCATATCGTGAAGATGAATTGACAGAGAAGAAAAACACAAATCACGATTAAGAAGATCGCCATGTTTTCACCCACTTTTTAAAGGAATCAAACACATCACTTGTTGAAAGACTTGTTCTCGTCATCTGCACAAATTCTTTGTTCGATGAAAAGTCCGGATCAGCAATGACATGTGCTTGATGCGTATTTAACTGGTTTTCAAGCAAATTTGACAACATATGAGTCACTTCCTTTTTCCGAAGTGACTCTCCAGATAAAATTGCATCTTCTCCGAACACGACTGATACCGTCGGTTTTTGAAATTGATTAAACGTATAATGCAAGGTCACAGGCTTTACCACGACCTTATCAAATTGTCTCACTAAAAAAGAAGCCCCGCCTTCCAGTTCAAGCGGTCTCGCATCTTGATGCATGATTTTTCCTTGTGGAAAAAGCCATACAGCAGCACCAGTCTCCATTTTGTCTTTTGCCGTCATCAATGCTTGTTTGACACTTTTAAGCTCCTCCTTATGAACTGGAAACGCACCAAGTTTACGGAAAAATTGATACTGCTTTAACTGCTTCTCCTCCATCATCATATAATGATCTAGATTAGAAACTTTTTCCGTTAAAAGAAAAATGATCAGTCCATCCCACCACGAGCTGTGATTTGCAATATAAAGAACAGGAAGCTTCTCCTTCGGATCAATCCTTCCTTTCAACATCAGACAGCGGAAATGCTTGTTTAGTAAGTATCGTTTGATATATATATAAAAGACTCGTCTAAACGAACGGCTTTTGTCGCTTTCTTTCAAATTGAACCCTTCCTTCACACAAAATGACAATGACAAGCGCTAGATAAAAAATCACATCTAAGTCGCTCTTTAATGCTAGAAGACCGAAAAAAAGCACCATCGCCTGATAAATGCGACTCGTCCAGTGCAGTGCCTTTCGATCAATAGATACAAGCGGAAAAATAAAAGAGAGACTTGCCCCAATCATACCCCAGCTAACAAAATTCTCAAAAGGAATACCAAAAAAACCGCCACCATCATACCAAATCCAAAATTTCCGCTCAGCGGCAACTGGGTCTAATATGAGATCAAGTAGCACAATCCAAATGCCCGTTTCAATGGCTCGTTTCCATTTCGCATCTTGTCTAGATAAAAAAAGACTATTAAGAAAAACCCCTACCCATGCAAAGGCAATCGTTAATGGAACCCCTGCTACAAGAAAACCTAAGGTCGGATAGTAATCATAGGCACCAAACGGAAATCCTGTTTTGACCCCTACCCATTCAACCGTAAACGTCAGAAGCCCAACAATGGCTGCTTTTTTTACGACAATTCTCCAACGCCCATAAATGTTCCGGCCTATCTCCATGACGCAACATGCGTACAAAACAAGAAATATACCGTTGGCAAACTGGAGCCATGCAGGGACTTCAAAAAACACCATTAATAAAAGACCAATAATATACCAGCCGACAAACATCCAACTAACTCTATACACCAAACCGCTCCTTTTTCTACCAAATGCAAGAAAAGCAATCATGCTTCCAGTATAGAAAAAAAGACACGTTCTATAAATATTAAATGCGCTTCCTTCTTCATCTAGGCACTCACCAAAACTCCTTTTTGACATACTTTAATTAGTGATCTAGAAAAAAGGAGGCGAATTACTCTTGAATCGTTCCATCAAAGTGAGACTCGCATTCATATTCATAGTCCTGCTCTTTATTCCATTTGTCGCCTGTCAAAAAGAACAAGAGCAAACCGTACAAGTAGCCGAGGTCACTCATTCAGTGTTTTATGCACCCCTTTACGTGGCATTATCAAAAGAATTCTTTCAGGAAGAACAGCTCGATGTTGTGGTTAAAACCACATGGGGTGGCGACAAAACCATGACCGCACTCTTATCTGGAGGCGCCAATATTGCCCTAACCGGATCTGAGTCCTCAATTTATGTTGAGTCACAAGGATCAAAAGACTCTGTCATCAACTTTGCACAGCTCACACAAACAGATGGCACATTTCTTGTCTCAAAAGAAAAAGTCACTCACTTCTCTTGGGATATGTTGAAAGGGAAAGAATTTCTAGGACAACGGAAAGGCGGCATGCCACAAATGGTCGGTGAATATGTCCTAAAAAAGGAAGGCATTGATACAAAAAAGGATGTACGCATGATTCAAAATATTGACTTCGCAAATATTTCCGGTGCCTTTTCCTCTGGAACTGGTGACTTTGTTCAGTTATTTGAGCCGGCTGCCTCCTTAATTGAAAAAGAGGGCAAAGGCTACATTATCGCCTCCTTTGGAGAAGCTTCTGGCAAAGTACCGTATACCACCTTCATGGCTAAAAAGAGTTACTTAGAAGAAAACAAAGAGACGGCAGAAGCCTTTACTCGTGCCATTTACAAAGCCCAACAATGGGTAGAAACAAAGAGTCCTGAAGAAATTGCCAAGACAATTCAATCCCATTTCCCTGATACGGAACTTGATATTTTAACGACAGCCATCAAACGCTACAAGCAGCAACAGTCATATGCCACAAATCCCCTTTTGAATGAAAAAGAGTGGAACAAATTACAAGAAATCATGAAGGCGAGCGGCGAATTGCCACAATATATTCCATACAAACAGCTTGTAGATCCATCCATTGCGAAGAAGGTCACAGACAACAAATAATATAAGGAGGTAGCACATGTCTTTCCTTCAAATTGACCATGTGACCCATACGTATTACTCTTTAAAAGAAAAAACAACGGCCATTCAGCACATCAATATGGACATCGCACAAGGTGAATTCATCTCATTTATCGGCCCTAGCGGCTGTGGAAAAACAACGTTGCTGTCTATTATCGCAGGGATTACTCCCCCCTCTGAAGGCCGAATTTTGATCGAAGGGAAGGAACCCAATCAAAAGGAGCACCAAATCGGCTATATGCTCCAGCAAGATTATTTATTCCCTTGGAAAACCATCAAAGAAAACGTCATTCTCGGTTTAAAAATTGCCAAACAAGATTCACATGAAGCCATCGAGACAGCACTTAGTTTATTGCCAAAACTTGGACTGCATCATGTGGAGTCGAAATACCCAAAGGAGCTGTCAGGAGGAATGAGACAACGTGCAGCACTTGCACGAACGCTTGCAGTTGATCCCGGACTCCTCTTACTAGATGAGCCATTCTCAGCACTAGACTATCAAACCAAACTGACTTTAGAAGACCTCGTTTTTCACACATTAAAAAACTATCAAAAAACCGCGGTACTCGTCACCCATGATATTGGAGAAGCCATTGCCATGAGTGATCGGATATACTTATTTTCAAAGCACCCCGGCTCTATCCAGCGGATTTTCACAGTTCCTGAAGACCTGAGAGCCCTCTCTCCGTTTGAAGCCAGACAGTCTTCAAACTTTCAAAAGCTCTTTCAAACCATTTGGAAGGAGCTGAAATCAGTTGAAGCACAGTGACCTTTTACATGAAGCGTATCGAAAAAAGCATCGCATGGATAAACGAATCACACGCCTATATCAGCTCATCATTTTTGTTAGCTTCTTTTCACTTTGGGAGCTTGCCAGCCGTGTAAGGCTCATTGATCCGCTGATCTTTAGTTCACCATCTTCCGTCTGCCAGTTGTTTTTACAAAAAATATCAGATGGATCATTAATCAATCACATGAGTATTACTTTGTTTGAAACAGTCCTAGGATTTCTTCTTGGCACTTTTTGCGGTATTCTTCTTGCTGCCGCTTTATGGTGGTCAACCCGACTGGCTAATGTCCTTGATCCTTATTTAGTCATTTTAAACGCCATGCCAAAAGTCGCTCTCGCTCCTATCTTAATTGTTGCACTTGGTCCTGGCATGATCAGCATTGTGGCAATGGGAGCGATCATCAGTGTCATTATTACAACCATCGTCATTTACACAGCCTTTCAAGAAGTGGATGAAAATTATTTGAAAGTCATGAAAACATTTGGTGCGAATAAAAGAGTGGTCTTTCAGGAGGTTATGTTGCCTGCAAGTATTCCAACGATGATCTCCGCCATTAAAGTCAATGTTGGACTTTCATGGGTCGGTGTGATCGTGGGAGAATTTTTAGTTTCCTCTAAAGGTCTAGGTTACATGATCATTTACGGATTCCAAGTCTTTAACTTTACACTTGTGTTTTTAAGTCTTTTCATCATCGCCATATTTGCCACCATTATGTACCAACTGGTCGAATGGCTCGAGCGCCGCTTTCTTCAAAAATAAAACAATCTGAAGCAATAAAAAAACACCTTTAAGTTGAAAATCGGGTATAGAATACCTGAATACAATTTGAAGGTGTTTTTTGTATGAAGATGCAAGCATAAAAGAAGAGGCTGTTCAAATGAAACAACCAGTCACCGAAAGAGTTTCGACAACTGGCTGTTTCATAAAGGTATTTTAATCCCTGTCTCAAAAACGGGATTTTTTAAGGAATAAAACCGTTATGTTCTAAATATTCCAGACTCTTCTTCAATACATCATCCTTCATAATAAAGCTGAAATTTTTATTTTTTGCGATTGATCTTGGTAAGTCAGTGAAAAGAACGGGTCCTTTCGTTTCATAATACGTGTCTTGCTGCTCCAGCCTTTCAATATCAGCGAAATATATATTCTTGACAATGACCTTCTCTTTGCCAAGCACTTGATATTGACCAATATACGTTAATTCACGAACAACAGCACCCGTCTCTTCATGAATCTCCCGTATAGCGGCTTCGTCAGCTTCTTCATTCGGCTCCACTTTACCTCCTGGAAACTCAAAGCCTCGATCCTCATGTTCAGTCAGCAACCATTTCCCTTGGTAACGGCAAATGGCCCATACATGCTTAGGATGACTTGAAAAAGGCCTCTCTTCAAAAGAGAGCTTGACCGTATTATGGTAATAGTCTTTAAATACATGCATGTCAAATCCCTCATATCCTGCCTTTGTTCTTGTAAAACATCATACCATAGATCACATTTCTCTGAAGAATTTTTATCAAAAGTGAAACAAACGAGCGGGGCAATTTCGTCTGTATCTTCAATTAGGTATCTTGTTAAAACGTCTTTATCATCTCCATATCTATCCATTTTTAATCGTAGAACTTTAGGAAGCTGCATAAGGAACAAATAGGTCAAAACAAGAAAAAATCAAGATCATCTAAAAAAGAAGCTGTCTCTCATGAAGTAAAATGCATATGTACGCATTTCAACTCAATGATCACATCAGTAACAGAGAATTATTCTTATTGCACGTCCATCATTTGCCACGAGATCTTCATGAATGGAGAGTCACCGCCATTGGACAAGGGACAACAAAGAATTGAAAGGATTTATGCCACTTGTATGGATTCACATTTTGAAGCAGAAAAGGAGCAGGCACATATGGGATTTCATTTCAATACAATAGAGGAACTGACCTTACAAGCAGAAGGCAGCGGCATCTTTTTTGCCAAAAAAGGGGCTATGATTGCAGACCAAGGAACCTTCCAATATCGCAAACGATTACTGGGAACCAACAAAGGTAATATGGTCAGTCAAGTAGTTAACCATATAAGCAGGAAATTAACAGGCGAAAACCTTGAAATGATGGAAGTAAGTGGACAAGGTACTTGCTATTTGGCTGATTCAAGTGAGCACGTAACAGTGATCAATCTCGAGCCCAGCGGTCCTTGGCAATATGTCTGTGTGGAAAGTGAGGATTTGCTTGCATTTACTGAGCAATGCCACTATGGAGTGACGCCAGTAGGGGTCGGTATTTTATCTCAAAAAGGACTGTTCACCTCAAAGCTCTCCTATCAGGACTATGGGGCACAAGTAGCGATTAAAACCACTGGGAATCCGCTTATTATAAAAGCACCATGCCGAGTAGACCCTGATGCCATTGTTGCATGGACAGGCAAAGCACCGAAAGTCAAATTAGATGTGAACTGGAAAACCTTCATTGGACAAACTTCTGGCGAGTCGTATTTATTTGAATTTCAAGAGCCGGGTCAAATTGTCATGATTCAGCCATTTGAGAGAAAATCCGGTGTACGGGTTGGAATTGATGATCATCACTACCAACCTCAACCCCAAAGCTCATCACATGAAATGAGCAATTCAATTCAGACGCAACAAGAGAACAGGGGCGGCATCTCAGACCTTATCGGCGGCTTCTTACAACAACGTAAATAAAAGCATGTAGGAAAATCCACATACCCCAAATTGTTGACAAAGGGCTAAAATAAACATGATTTCAGCCCTTTGTCTTCTTTTTAGTGTTCAAAAAATCCCATTGAAGTCTAGGAAAGTGAGCACCAACATTCAAGACCTGACAACCAAATGCGAGGGTACACGCTTTTTTCAATTCATTAAACCATTTGTTTCAATAAAATTCTTTGTCTCTTCATTGCCAAGCTCATAGATCATGGAATAGATCTCTTTTCTTTTTCTGTCCATCTCATCATTTGGACTGTCATAATGATACTCAAGAAATGGAACATGCGCCCGAAAGAAGCCTTTCCAATCTGACATATATTGTTCTTCAAAATATTCTCTCAACTGCAAAATTTGATCATCATCTGCTTGTATTTGAAACTGCCAAGCAGCCGCATCTCTGTGCTGTGATATGGACCCGTCTTGAACGGATACATAGTACGTATGTCTAGCCATCTGATTCATCCTTTTTCCTTTAGTATGACCAGATTTGAACAAATTACGGCTTTTTGCGCAATTTATTTTTAATCATTTCTAAAACATCCATAAATAACTGTGGAATTGGAATTCCTAGTGCACATGCTGTCGATACAATTTGATAAGATTCATAAGTGATATAAAAAATAATCGCTAAATCTTTGATTGTCCCGCTTGTCTGTAACATGACATCAAAGAAATGTGCCATTGAAATTAAAGAGAGCGTCACGATCTTTCGAACAAGCCGCGTGAAAAGCCGTTTCATTGTTAGCTGACCCATCACAAACTCTCTTAGGCTTGAACAAATTAATTCAATACCCATAAGTGTCACTAGCATCATAAGTAAATATCCTGCTCCACCAAACAGAAAGCCCATTGCTGACAAACTGACTGTAAACAACGAAAAGATGTCCGAATCCTTGTTCACTTGGCATCAACATCCTTTCATAGTGGAACTCTTTACGTAAATAGTATATGCCACTTCTTTTAAATAGCTTGGACGACTCAAAATAAAGGCAAAAAAGCCACCTCGTGAAAGGTGACTTTTTCTTCGTTAAATCCTGACATCAATCAATGTAGCATCTGAGTTTTTAGGTTGGACAGCATGTGGTTGCTGCTGCACTTGATCCAGCATCACCATTGCTTGCGCAGTGTTTGTAGCAAGCTGTGAATTAAGCAAACTCATGTTGAGCGTTTTTTGAATGCTGGCCACTTGCTGACTCATCATCCCTGAAATTGAGGACATTTTCTCCCCTCCCTTCTCTTATCTCTTCGGCTCAAAGCCACGTGATTTCAATGGGCTGTCTGTCACAAATACAATAAAAAAAGAACGCCGATCTTTTTGTGATCGACATTCTTTGCATATGTTGCCTATCCTAAATATGCTTTTAACATCCAGTTATGCTTTTCAATGGATTGATGAATCGCGAGAAACATATCACCAGTTGTATCATCACCAACCTCTGCGGCTAACTCCATCCCTTGCTTTAACTCCTCTGCAACATTTGAGAAGTCATTATATAGATTTTTCACCATTTGCTCAGGTGATTCGTTACCTTCAGCTTCTTGAATGCTAGAAATTTCTAAGCACGCTTTCATTGTAGCAACAGGTTTTCCATTTAACGCAAGCATACGCTCCGCCAAATCATCAATATATGTTGCCGCTTCAGTATATAATTCCTCGAATTTTTCATGGAGTGTAAAGAATTCTTTTCCTTTGACATACCAATGATAGTTATGTAACTTCACATAAAGCACAGTCCAATCTGCTACTTGTTTGTTGACGACGTTTAATAATTTCTCTGACATGTTGATTCCTCCTTATGTAGTTGAACGATTAGTATGAGAATACCCGTTTTTTATTATACTGAAACCTACCGTTAAATATTATTTTGACTGTATGAAATATATGTTAATATGGAAATAAGGAGGGAGTTAGATGCTGTTACTTGGGATTATCAGCTTTATCATTATCTCAATTGTTTTATTTTTATCACTGTGGACAACATCGAAAGCTTATGAATATAAGCATAAAATCGATTCACCTCAAGAGACCGAACCAAACCATCGTCCTCACCCAAAATAAAATCACTTTCAATGATGTGAAGTTGTCTCATCTTCAGTAGATGGACTGTTTTTTTCAACCTGACCTACATTGATTTTTGTTTTCGGCATATGATGTTGCTGTTTAGCTGTCACGTGGACTTGTATCATATAAAGACCTTCTTGTTTGAAGCTTGTATGTAATTTATACACACCATGACTCTCTTTCTTCGGATGAATCATCTGGCTTTTTTCCTTGTCGCCATCTCTCCACACTTCAAACTGAACATCATCTGCATCGTCAACAGGCGTATTACCATATGTGACAGTTGCTTTTACTGTAACGCTTTCATTTTTCTCAACCTGCTCTGGTCCCGTTAGTTTTACTTCTAACATTTTAGGTACTTCCCCTTTGTCATTGCTCACTGCGGAGTTTCCACATGCATTAAGCAACAATAGCATAAGGATGATTCCCACCATTTTTCGCATCCGTGTTCCCTCCTTTTTTTGACTCACATGTCCATTTTAACAAATATCCCCTATTTCGGCACCATATGTTCTATTCCCATAAAAAAAACCGGACAATGTCCGGTTCACTCATGTTATCCGAATACTTTTAATAGCTCTTCTTGATCCTGAGAAAGCCAGAAACGCATCATCCGTTTTGCACCTTCAAGGTCATGAAGCTTTGCCTGACCACATTGCTCTTCGTTTGCAGCAGGAATTTCTGTTACTTCAACAGCTTCCTTGAATGTTGCATCAAGTAGTTCAACAATCTCTTTTGGTGTTGGAGCGCCGCTCACCACTAAGTAATAGCCTGTTTGACAACCCATAGGAGAAATATCAATAATATCAAAATGATCATACTTCGCTGCATGTGTTCTAATGTTAAAAGCAAGTAAATGCTCTAATGTATGAATGGTATCAGGTTTCATGGCTTGCTTATTCGGCTGACAGAAACGAATATCAAATTTATTCACTTCACCATCTGACCCAACCTTATGAACGCCGCAATGACGAACGTATGGAGCTTTTACTGCATTATGGTCAAGTTCAAAGCTTTCTACTGAAGGCATTAATCACCACTCCTATAATTGCGATTTTCTATATTATAACATATTTCTCCAAGGAGGTTAGTTTATAAACTTTCCTTCCTTGTCATTTTTTCTTATACTGTGAAGAACAGACAAGGAGGAACCAGCATGAAACAAATTTTTATCGGCATCATCCGTTTTTATCAAAAGTTTATTTCTCCGATAACACCGCCTAGCTGCCGGTTTTATCCAACCTGCTCAAACTATGGTCTGGAGGCCATTAAAACTCATGGCGCTTTAAAGGGCGGCTGGCTCACAATGAAACGGATCTTAAAATGCCATCCACTCCATCCCGGCGGAGTAGACCCTGTTCCGCCTAAAAAGAAAAAATAAATTAGTTTCATTCTTCATATCCGTTTACAACTAAGTCAAGCTTGCCTGTGCCAGGATCAATCACTAGCCCATGAACAGGCACATCAGTTGGAAGAAGCGGGTGATTTTTTACAACGGACACACTGTCCTTGACACTCTCTTCTACTGAGCTAAAGCTTTTGAGCCACTGTTTAAAATCAATTCCTGAGTACTCTAACACTTCAATTCGTTTTTCTGGAATACCGCGCTCAATGGCTTTATCTAAAAGCGTTTTGCTATCAATTTTACTCATCCCGCAATCGTGATGCCCGATAACATATACTTCGTCAGCATTTAGTTCATAGACTGCCACTAAAATGCTTCGCATAATACTGCCAAATGGGTGAGATACAAGAGCACCAGCACTTTTAACAATTTTGATATCTCCATTTTTCATATTCATTGCACGTGGCAATAGTTCAACAAGTCGCGTATCCATGCATGATAGAATGACGGCTTTTTTCTGAGGAAACTTCGTTGTCGTGAACTCCTCGTATTTCTTCTCTTCAATAAATTGTTGATTATATTCCAGGATTTCATCTAAAAGTTTCATAAGTTGATTCATTCCTTTTGCTTTTTTTAAAAATAAATATAGCACAATGTTTGAAATTTCGTCACGTTTTGCGATTTTTTTTAGAAAAAACCTCTGCTTAATGAGAAATTTTTATTTTCCTCTTTTCAAATCGTAATTATTACGATACAATAACTCCGGACATTAAATCGTAATCATTTCTATCTGATAGATTGAGAGGAGACATTTTCAACATGAAAAAAATCTTTTTTATTTTAACAACTGTACTTTTAATGATCGGCCTAACCGCTTGCTCAAGCAGTGCGGGGACTCACGCTTCCAAAGGAAAAGCAGACGGGACATTAAACATTTACACAACCATCTTTCCAATTCAAGATTTTACTGAAAAAATTGGTGGCTCTCACGTCCATGCTCAAAGCGTTTACCCTGCCAATGCAGATGCACACAGCTTTGAACCGAGCTCTAAAACGATGGTCGAAATGGCTGAAGGAGATGCCTTTATTTATAGCGGCACAGGCGCTGAAGCATTCGCTGACAAAACAGCCGCTACGTTAAAAGATCAAGGCGTGAAAACCGTCAAAGCTGCTGAAGGAATCAAACTATTATCTACAAAAGAAGAACATGCACATGATGATGACGAAGATCATGATCACGGCGATAAAGATCCGCATGCATGGTTAGATCCAGTACATGCCGAGCAAATGGCTAAAAATATTAAAAACACACTCGTTTCGTTAGACCCAGATCATAAAGACGAATACACAAAAAACTATGAAAAACTAAAAAAAGAATTACAAGCATTAGATCAAGAATTCAAAACCACTTTGTCAAAAGCCAAACATAAAGAAATTCTTGTCTCTCATGCTGCTTACGGTTATTGGGAAAAGCGCTATGGTATTGAGCAAATCAGTGTACTAGGTCTATCAGCTTCTGAAGAGCCTTCCCAAAAACAGCTCGAAAACATTGTAAAGCAAGCGGAAAAGCATCACATTAAATATGTGATTTTCGAAAATAACGTCAGCAGTAAAGTCTCAGATACGATTCGTAGTGAAATTGGCGCAAAAAGCCTCACACTCAAAAACCTTGAATCCATTACCGAAGACGATGCGAAAAATGGTGAAAGCTACATCAGCTTAATGAAACAAAATTTAAACACTTTAAAAACAGCATTAAACGATTAAATTTTAAACTTCTGCGCACAGCGGGGGTCTTTTCATCTAATAAAGAAGCACACCGAACTTGTGGTGCGCTTCTTTTCTTACATCTGATATTTTTTCTTAAACTGTTCGGCTCTACCGCCTTTTTCTCCAAACTTCTGGCGCCCTGTATAAAAAGGGTGCGTATCAGAACTTGTTTCCACTTTAATGACAGGATATGTCTTTCCGTCTTCCCACTCTACCGTCTCATTTGACGTCTTGGTGGATCTGCTTAAGAAGCGGTAGCCGCTATTTACGTCCATAAATACAACTTCATGTGATGTTGGATGAATATTTCTTTTCAATATGAAATCTCCTTTCTTTTTAAAACGTAATAATTACGTTTTATGTAGTAATTTTACTCCCTTTTTAATAACATGTCAAAAAACAAGCTTTCTGATTCAGGAAGAATAATCTAAATCTGGTGGAGAATAATAAGCACATGAAAAAGAGATGTAATAAGAAAGGCGGAGAAGATATTGACTGATCTCGTTTTAGCTAGAAGCCTTTTTGGAACAACAATGGGCTTTCATATTGTTTATGCCTCCCTTGGCGTCGGCATCCCGTTAATGATTTTGTTAGCTGAACTCATTTTTCAAAAAACAAAAGATCCTCATTATTCCATCATGGCAAAACGTTGGACAAAAGCACAGGCTGTTCTTTTAGGGGTAGCTATCCCAACCGGTACAATTGCCGGTACTCAGCTCGCCCTTCTATGGCCGGGCTTTATGGAGGTCATTGGAAAAGTTATGTCCCTCCCATTTCAAATAGAAATTTATGCTTTTTTTATTGAAGCGTTATTTATGTCTATTTATGTGTACGCAGCCGATCGTTTATCACCAGCCATGCGGATTATCACTGTCATTTTTGTTGTGATTGGAGCTGCTGCTTCAGCGATTCTCATTACGAACGTACATGCCTTTGAAGGAACACCTGCTGGGTTCAAGATGATCAATGGAGAAATCACTGATATAGAACCTTGGAAGGCATTTTTCAATCCAAGTTTTGTTGTGACCGCTACACACGTCGTGCTATCTGCTTTTACGACGGGTGCTTTTGTCATTGCTTCAGTGGCTGCTTTTAAAATGCTAAAAACAAGAAAAAACGAGAAGCTTTATACCTTTCATCGGAAAGCCCTTTTTCTCGGGCTAATCGTGGGTGGTCTCTTCTCTTTTCTAACAGCTCTAAACGGTCACGAATCCGCTCAGCTCCTGTATGAATATCAGCCTGAAAAATTAGCAGGTGCAGAAGGTTTATTTGAAACACAATCACATGCGCCTCTTGCAATTGGCGGGTTTACAGATGCCAATACGCAGGAAATTAAAGGAGCGATAGAAATTCCATGGGCACTCAGTTTCTTAGCAGGAAACAGTTTTGATACTGTGGTAAAAGGATTGAATGATTTTCCTAGGGACGAATGGCCTCCTTTGTTTATTCACACATTATTTAACGGAATGGTCATCATTGGAGCAGTGCTTATTCTTTTTGCCGTGTTAGCCTTGTTTTACCGTAAAATGTTAAAACGTGAACATTATCCGAAATGGCTGCTTTTTCTTTACTTGTTTGGTGGCCCACTTAGTCTCTTAGCCATTGAATTTGGCTGGATATTTGCATGTACGGGCCGTCAGCCTTGGGTGATTTACCGTATGCTCAAAACCTCAGAGGTTGTCACATCCTCCGGTTCTATAGGCACACTATTTATCTTGTTTACCATTGTGTACCTCATCTTAGGCATAGCAACCGTTATTGTGCTTACGTACTACTTTCGAAAACATTCGGTTGAAGAAGATCTACGACTAACAGAATCTTAAAAAGGGAGCGATCTTGATGCAAATGTATGTAACAACTGATGCGCTCATTGCAATCACCATCTTATGGGGATTCGTATTTATCTATGCAGTGATGGCATCAATGGATTTTGGTGCAGGTTTTTGGTCGATGATTTATATGAATAGAGAACAAACAAAGGCAGCAAATATCGCCAATAAGTATCTCTCTCCAACATGGGAAGTGACAAATGTCTTTATTGTGGCAATTGTAGTGGCATTGTTTAGCCTTTTTCCAGGCGCCACTTTTGTGCTTGGCACCGTTTTATTAATACCAGGCAGCATCATTTTATTGCTTCTTGCGCTAAGAAGTGGGTTTCTCGTTTTTTCTCATTCGCTTCCTAAAAAATATCGCAAAGCGGTAACGTATATTTCGGGAATTAGCGGCTTTATCATTCCGTCCATTTTAATTATGGTTCTTCCTATTACACATGGTGGATTTATCTTTAAGGAAAATCAAGTTTACTCATTAGATCTCGGACGGGTATTTACAAGTGCGAATGTTTATTCTTTTATAGGTTTTGCAATTTTCAGCACGCTTTTTCTTTCTTCATTGCTCTTAGCTGATTTCTCTAATGTCGCTGATGAAGATGAAGCCTATAGCATTTACAGGAGAGGTGCTCTCTTTACCGGTCCTCTATCTCTCATGATGGCCTTTTTCATCATGCTGACACTACGAAGTGAAGCCAATTGGCTTTTCACAAAAATGATGCATCACTTACCAACCTTGCTTGTTTCTCTACTCATGTTTTTGCTTGCAGGCTTGGCACTTTTTTTACCAAATTCTCGGTTTAAGCATCGAAGAGGAAAACCACGTTTGGCTGTCGTCGCAATAACCATCCAATATTTCCTAGCAAGTTATGTATATGGACGTGCTCATTTGCCTTATATGACATACCCAGATATCACCATTATGTCTGGATTTACGGATCCTGTTACGTTTAGAGCCCTATTTATTACGTATATCGTAGGTTTTATCATTTTATTTCCTGGTTTCTATTACTTCTGGAAATTGTTTATGAAGGACAAACGCTATATTCGCCAGGAAGATTAACAAGAATGATCTCAGCACATTTTGGTTACATTAAACATGCAAGTCATACTCAGAAGGAGGTCATCTGTATGAGTCAAAAAATTCTTTGTGAAGTAAACAACTGTACCTATTGGAATGATGGAAATCGCTGTGGTGCAGATGCAATCTATGTCGTTAGCCACACAGGTAATACGGCTGAGAAAAGTGAAGAAACTGACTGCAAAACGTTTAAACCTCAAGACCTTTAAGATATTAAAGGAGGCGCTTCACTTGAACAAAGAACGGATACTTCATACTTTTTTTGATGAAATTCATGACGCTGACGAAGGAACATTTTATCAGGCCGCTCACTCCTTTTTAAATCTATGGGCTTACGAATATGGTCATGTTACTGACATGCCAAATGAGATGCATCAGTATATCGGACAGCTTGCATATGACAGCGAGCTGATAGAAGAGTAAGAAAGGGCGGATATCCGCTCTTTCTTTTTTTGATCTTACGGGAAGGAAAAACTTATCATCACTATACATATTTTTTATTTTTGATGCAAAAGGGCAATTTTTATTTATTATTTCATAAAATCATTTTTTGTAAAAACATCTATTTTATCTGAAAAAGAACGAAGCGCCTTGTAATCAACTTCAACGCCCATTCCAGGTGTAGTCGGCACCTCGATAAAGCCATTTTCAACTTTGATTTCAGGAAAAATGATATCCTGTTCCCAATATTTAGATGAAGCCGATATGTCACCTGGGATAGTGAATTGCGGAAGCGAAGCGAGTGCCACATTCTGCGCACGTGATATCCCCGATTCAATCATTCCACCACACCATAAAGGAATCTGAAGTTCTTTGCAAAAGGTATGAATCTTTAGGGCTTCTGTAAGCCCCCCAACTCGTGAAGGCTTCACATTAATCACTTTACAGCTACCTAGTTCGATGGCTTTTCGGGCATCGTCTAATGAACAAATACTTTCATCCAAACAAATGGCTGTTTTCAAATGTTTTTGTAAATGACGATGATCCACAATATCATCTGCAGATAATGGCTGTTCTATCATTAATAAACGAAAGTCATCAAGCTGCTTAAGTTTGCTAATATCCTTAAGCTCATAAGCAGAGTTCGCATCTGCCATTAATGGGAGATCTGGAAAACGCTCTCTTATTTTTTGAAGAAGTCCGATATCCTGTCCCGGCTTAATCTTTACTTTTACACGCTGGTATCCTTCTTCTACATATTGCTGAATTTGTGCGAGCATATCGTCAATCGGTCCTAAACTGACCACAACGCCAGATGGAATTTTCTTTCTTGTGCCGCCTAATACCTCACGTAAGGACTTTTTCTCACGCTTTGCATAAATATCCCATACAGCCGCTTCAATACCGGCTTTTGCCATTTTATTGCCCTTAAAATGATATAAGCTGTCTGGGATCTCTGAAGGATGCGTAAATGATCGTGTTAGTACGTTTGGGATAAAGAAAGCCCTCAACATGTGATAGCATGTCTCAATCGTTTCTTCCGTGTACCAAGGCGAAGAAAACGCAGACACCTCTCCCCATCCAGTTAAACCCGTTTGATCCTTTACCTCAACAATAATAAATTCACGTTCTTTTATTGTCCCTAAACTTGTTTTAAATGGCTGCTTGAGCTTCATCTTGACATGATATAAGATCACTCGTTCAATTTGAATCATCTAAAAACCCCTTTGACTTGAGTCTGTGCCTTTGCAATTTATTCGACGCATTTCTTGGCAGCTCGTCCACAAAGTGAAAAACTGTTGGCCATTTATACTTTGCTAGTTGCGATTGACATAAAGCATAGAGCTCGTCAGTAGGAATCTCCTGATCTGTCACAAGAAAGGCCGCAGGTACCTCTCCCCATTTTTCATCATCTATACCTGTCACTCCGGCTTCCTTTACATGCGGATGTGTTAAAAGAACGGCTTCGATTTCAGCAGGATAAATATTTTCTCCACCAGAGATGATTAAATCTGAACGGCGGTCAAGGACAAATAGAAACCCTTCATCATCCACATACCCAATATCACCTGTTTTGAGCCATCCTTGTTCAAAGGACGCATCCGTTGCTTCTTTTCGATGAAGATACCCCTTCATCACATTTGCCCCTTTGACCATAATCTCACCATGTTCAAAAGGACGACAAGGACGCTCACCATTTTGAATTTTTAGCTCACAGCCAAAAAGAGGTTTTCCCGCTGAACCAAGTTTTTCTACACTAAATTCGGGAGCTAGTGTCACTATTTGCGAACAGGTTTCCGTCATACCGTATGATTGAAACACAGGAAATCCCTTCTTTTTGCTCTCTTGCAGCACCGGTAAAGGCGCAGGTCCTCCACCTAACAAAAGACAACGCAAAGAAGACGGACACTCATCTGTTGTACTTAATAAACGTGATAACATCGTTTGAACGACTGAAATCATTGTCACACGATGCTGTGCAATTGAATCCTTTATTTCATCCACATCAAATTTCTTATGCAAAATGACGGTCATGCCGTATATGACGGATTTAAACAAAGCAGATAGTCCACTAATATGAAAAAGTGGTAAAGCGATTAGCCAGCGATCATCTTCTCTGAGACCTAAATTAAGCGCAGAGGATACAGCACTATGAAAATGATTACCAAACGTTTGCTCTACCCCTTTAGGTCTTCCTGTCGTTCCAGACGTATACATAATCGTTGCTGTTTCTTCTAAATCAAAGGTTTTGACCATTTGATCGACATGATCTGAATTGGTTTCTGGTAAAGAATCGAGTGTATAAACAGGTAAATCACCCTCATGTGTCTTCGCAAAAACAGTTTCTGTTAATAAGACGGCTGCCTGTGCATTTTCAAGCTGATATTGCCTTTCCGCTTTCGTCAATTTATTGTTCAATAGCACGATTTTTAACCCTAATAAAAAACAGGCATGAACCAGCATGACCATTTGCGGATGATTGTTCATTAAAAGGGCAACAGTATCCCCTTTTTTGAGTGGTACACTCGCTAGCCTACTTGAAAGTTGCTCTACTTCAAAGGCTAATTCACGAAACGTCCACTTTTTGTCTTGATAAATCAATGCGATCCGGTCCGGCGTTAAATATGCACGCTGCAACAGCCAGTTCGGTTGCTTCATTATGACACCTCCTTTTCATAAAAGAAAACAGCTCAGTTTGATGCACTAAGCTGTTTTCTTTTATATCATTGAATCAAGGGAAACGCGGGAATTGACCGAAGTCTGGCTTCCGTTTTTCCTTAAAGGAATCGCGTCCTTCTTTTGCCTCATCTGTTGTATAATAAAGAAGTGTCGCATCCCCTGCAAATTGCTGAATACCAGCTAATCCATCAGTATCTGCATTAAATGCAGCCTTCAAGAAACGTAAAGCAGTTGGGCTTTTTTCTAGCATTTCCTCACACCATTTAACAGTTTCTTCTTCTAGCTGATCTAATGGTACAACTGTGTTGACAAGTCCCATATCAAGCGCTTCTTGTGCATTGTATTGACGACATAAGTACCAAATTTCTCTCGCTTTCTTATGACCAACAATACGTGCAAGATAGCCTGAACCATAACCAGCATCAAAGCTGCCGACTTTCGGACCTGTTTGTCCAAAAATCGCATTGTCTGCCGCAATTGTGAGGTCACAAACGACATGAAGGACATGTCCGCCACCAATTGCATATCCTGCGACCATTGCAATAACAGGTTTCGGAATGACACGAATTAAACGCTGTAAGTCCAGAACATTCAAACGTGGAATTTGGTCGTCTCCTACATAACCACCATGCCCACGTACTTTTTGGTCTCCACCAGAACAGAAGGCTTTTTCTCCAGCACCTGTTAGTACGATAACGCCGATGTCTGAATTGTCACGAGCACGTGAAAATGCATCAATTAACTCAGTGACTGTTTTTGGTGTAAAAGCGTTATGTACATGTGGACGATTAATGGTGATCTTTGCAATCCCATTATACGTTTCGTATAAAATTTCGTCATACTGACGCTCTGTTTGCCATTCAATAGCCATCAATATTTCCTCCTATAATCTTATTGAAAAATAAACTCACTTACTATTCTACCAAAAAAATGTGGTTGTTCCACATGAACCGTATGCCCAGCATGTTCTACCATTACGACTTGACTAAATTCAAGCGCTTGATGCATACGTTTTGCTATTTGACAAAACTTCTGATCAAGCGTTCCGCAAATCAACAGGACAGGCTTGCTGATATCCTTCATTGCTCGCCACATTGACGGCTGTGAACCTGTCCCAATACCTTCAAGACTGCGAGCTAACCCGAGTGGATTAGCTTTTAGCCTTCCTTCCCTTAGTTGAGCCAGTTTGTCAGCAGGCAAAGATTTTTGCGATGCAAACAGCGGAATATTCTCCCAAAAGTCCACAAACGCAGTTAAACCTTCATTTCTTATCTTCTTAGCAAGCTGATGATCGTGCTTTAGTCTTGCCATTCGCTCTTTGAAAGAATGAAGCCCTGGAGATGTACTCTCAAGGATTAATTTATCAACACGTTCTGGATAATGGTAAGCAAAGGATAAAGCAATACGCCCTCCCATAGAATATCCGAGAATGTTCACTTTGTGAATCTTTAAATGATCTAAAATGTCAGCAAGGTCAGCTAATTGCTGTGACATCGCATATCTTTTTACATTTTGAGGTGAATCAGTATGGCCATGTCCCAGTAAACTCACCTTAACCAATCTTGTATTCTTCATATAGGAATCAATGAAGCCCCAAGATGCTGCACTTCCTGTGAAGCCATGTAAACATAACGTGACATCCTTAACCGATTGATTCTGATCCAGTACCTCATACTCTACACCATCATGCATCCGTATTATGAGTGAAGCCATTCTTTTTTCACTTCTCCTATAATATCATCCATCATCTGACGGTGCTTGACTACACGTGAATGTCTGTCTGTTTCAATCTCAATCAAATGAAGTCCTGGCTCTTTTATATGTGCCAAGTACAGATCGTGAAATTCCTGCTTAGTCGTTGGCTTCGAATAGGTTCCCCCATATAACTTAGATGCATACTCAAAATTCAACCCTGTCGGTGTTCCGAAGAGTTTTTCATAATAAGGTTCATTAGAAGCCTGAGGCAAGAAGGAAAAAATTCCTCCGCCATCGTTATTTAATAAGACAACGGTCAGCGGGATATTCATCAGCTTAGCTGCCAAAAGTCCATTGAGATCATGATAAAAGGACAAATCTCCAATCACCAATGTGATGGGCTGTTTAAGAGCCGCATACGTTCCAAGTGCCGTTGACACCACGCCATCAATTCCATTTGCCCCTCGGTTTGCCATCAAACGAAAAGGCTTAGTCTGCGCCTCAAAAAAAGTATCAACATCACGAATCGGCATACTATTTCCGATAAAAAGGACACTGTCTTTTGGCACAAGATGCTGAAGTTGACGATACACATTTCCTTCAAATGTTAGATCTTCATCAGAATAATGAGCCAAATGAGCTCGAAAAGAAGAATTGACAAACTGCCAACTGTTTAAATAGGTTGTATCCTCATGCTTACCCGCTCCATTCCGCACGTTGTCTACAAAATAGGAAACATGACTTTGAATGATATATGTTGCAGTTAAACTCGGATCTCGAAAACCTCCAGCTGCATCCACAACAATTTGCTTCACCTCATCATGCTTTTCTAACCATTTGAAAAGTGGCTTTGAAACAGGCATAGGTCCAAAACGAATCACAATATCTGGCAAAAGGTGTTTTTGCAATTCTTCATCTTTTAGCAAAGAGTCATAGGCATCAATGATATACGCCTGATGTGCCGCCCCATTTCGTAAGTTAGAAAGCGGATCAGCTAGAATCGGATAATGGAATGCTCTAGCAAGACTTAACACAGCCTCTTGATCTTCCTGTTCATGGAGTTCACCACAAACGATAAGCCCTCTTGTGGATTGATCAATTAACGCTTTTAACTCTGTCATCACCTGATCGTTTGGTAGAGCTTGACCTGCTGCTAATACTTTTTTTGTCTCTGTCTTTTCTCTATAAAAAGGGTCGATTGACATATCTGGAAGCAAAGGTTCTCTTAACGGCACATTAACTTGAACAGGTCCTTTTGGTTCCTGCACCGCCGTATATGCCGCTCTAGCAGCAACTGTCTGAACATACCTCAGCATCGTATGACTTCCTTCAGGCAGTGCTAAGTCTGTGAACCATTTAACAAACTTGCCGAATAAGAATTGCTGATCAATCGCTTGAGGTGCACCAACATCCCTCAATTCGTGCGGTCGATCAGCAGTTAACACAATTAGTGGTACACGTGAATAATGTGCCTCTACAACTGCTGGATAAAAGTTAGCAGCTGCCGTTCCTGAAGTACAAATAAGCAGGACAGGTTTTTGTTTCGCTTTCGCAAGCCCAAGCGCATAAAATGCAGCAGATCTTTCATCTACTAACACGTGGGGGTTGATCTCTGGATGTGCAAGAGCCAGCATAGCAAGAGGCGTAGACCGTGAACCAGGACAGATTACCGCCTCACTAATGCCGCCTTGTACAAATTCATCCATCAGTCTGCCAATATATTTTGTCATAATCTGATTATTCAATAGAACGACCTCCAAGAGCAGATAACATTGGTCTTAATTTCACTTGTGTCTCTTCGTACTCCTGCTCTGCAAGTGAGTCCTCTACAATCCCGCATCCCGCAAATAAACGCACGTGATCTTCTTCAATCAGACCCGATCGAATGGCAACAGCAAATTCACCATTATCTTGAGAATCAATCCAGCCAACCGGTGCCGCATACCACCCACGTTTAAGTGGCTCAATTTCACGAATCACTTCAACGGCTTTCTCCTTCGGATATCCGCCTAATGCAGGCGTTGGATGAAGTTGCTCTATTAAGGAAAAGAGGGAACAACTACTTTTGATTTCACCAACAATCGGCGTAAATAAATGCTGAATGTTTTTTGTTTTATACAGGCTTGGCTGATTTGGCTTGTGCACCTGATGACAGTTAGTTTCAAATGCCTGTTCAATCATATTCACGACGATTTGGTGTTCAATTAAATTTTTCTCATCGTGAAGCAGCTCATAACCTAATGCTTGATCTTCTAATTCATTTTTTCCTCGAACAATTGAACCCGCTAGACAGGAAGAAAGCACTTCTCCCCCGTTTTTTTTCACCAAACGTTCTGGTGTCGCACCGACAAATGCTTGTCTTCCTTGCTCAATGGCAAATACGTAACTAGTTGTTTGATGCTTTAATAATTCTGCTAATAATGGTGCAAGTTCAATTTGATCTTTATAATGAAGCAAGACCTCTCTTGCTAAAACAACCTTTTCATATTCATTTGCACGGATGCGCGCTGTCGCATCATTGATTGCCTTCATCCATTCCTTGACATCAAGCTCCTCCATATGAACTAGAGCAGCTTGTCCAAGAGGTGGTGTTGGCAATGCGTCAAAACGGGACAATTTCTCCTCTAAATCTTGAAGGAGCTGATGGACGTTCCCATTTACCTGCTTCCACTCATTGATTGTAAGAAACGTCCCTTCTTTTGAAACAGTCAGCATCATGGATGGCACAAAAAAATGAGCCTCGCCAAATGCTTCCCAGTGACGCGCTTTTTCTTCATACGGATCAAATGAAAAGCCACCAAATAGAAGCGGACCGACAGCCGCTTGCTTTAACTCTTTCTCATCATGAATATGGAACATGTGCTGCTTCAATTGTTCCCATTCATGATGGACTGTATCGAATCGTTCTTTTCCTTGCTCAGATGATTTAATGACGGCCGCTCTGCCAAGTCCAGAAAAAATCATTTCGCTTTCTGGATCAGACCAAAAAAACCGCTCGCCTAAGAAATCAGCTTCCCCACTTTGGAAAAAGACAAGAGGATCCAGATCGTCAACTCTTCTGGAGTAGCTTATCAAAACAGCATGGTTGACGTTATTCGCTTCTTCTAATGTCGCAAGCGCTTCCTGCCGGAAAGTACTTTGCACTGTTGTCACCATGATACATTCCTCCAAAATCCATGAAATAACGTAAAACTAATCCTTGATGTAAAAAAATACATGAACATTCGAATATGTCGAATGACCTGCTTTTCTATTATAAACCTTAACAAATGAACTTAGTAAAAAAAAGCGTTTAAACCTCGAATCCTTATTATATCACGCTTTCGAGATTTTTTCGCTCTTGCTTGTTGAAACAAGAACATCTAAAGGATAATGCAAAGGCAAGCCTTCTGAATTCAAGGCTTCTATCCATATGGTAACGATTGTCTAGCATCTTTTTCAGGTTTTCATCGTATCAATATATTGACACCTTTTTGAACTTTGCTAAACTGGAATTTGGACGTGTACGTATTTTTTTATTTAAAGGAGTCTATTTTATGCAGTATCAATCGATATCAGATCAACTTTCACCTATCAAGCCTGATAAGAACTGGCGGATTTGGTGGAATTTACTACGACCGCATACATTAACAGCGGCTTTTATACCCGTCACTCTAGGGACTGTACTAGCCCTTCCGAGTGGTCATATCCATGTTTGGTTGTTCTTAGCTATGCTTTTTGCTTCTATGTTTATTCAAATTGCAACCAACATGTTTAATGAGTACTTTGACTATGTTCGCGGGTTAGACAATGAAAAATCCGTCGGCATTGGCGGAGCCATTGTCAGAAATGGCGTCAAACCAAAAACCGTACTCGGACTCGCTTATGCACTATTTGCTGTTTCTTTATTACTTGGGGTTTATATTTGTATGATGTCTAGCTGGTGGATTGCACTAATAGGACTTATCTGTATGGCAGCAGGCTATTTTTATACCGGCGGACCTGTACCAATTGCTTACACACCATTTGGAGAGCTCGTTTCAGGTGTTTTTATGGGATTAGGGATTATTCTCATTAGCTTCTATATCCAAACAGGTACACTAACTTCAAAAGCAGTACTCATTTCTTTGCCCATCTCCATTTTAGTTAGTGCCATTTTACTGTCTAACAATATTCGTGATTTAGATGGTGATAAAAAAAATGGGCGAAGAACTCTTGCCATACTTGCTGGACGAAAAAACGCTGTGAACATCTTACTTACTATGTTTTCGGTATCATATGTTTTAATATTTGTTTATATCTTCACGGATTTAGTCGGGCTTTGGAGTCTTCTTGTTTTACTGAGCGTGCCAAAAGCTTACACTGCCATTAAAGAATTTAAACAAAAAGAAAAGCCAATAGAACTTATGAATGCAATGAAATCAACAGCTCAAACAAACACATTCTTCGGATTCCTGTTAACCATTGCATTGATTTTACAATACTATCTCACGTAATTTAAAACGTCTGCAGCCGCAGGCGTTTTTTATCATGAATTGCTTCAATTTGGAACAAGTCTTACAAAAAAAAATGCTCATACTAACAAGTATGATGGATATGAAAGGATGATCGCTTTGTTGTCTAAAGAAGAATTAAATCATTGGAAGCAGCGCCTTCTTGATGAAAAGCAGGAAATTGAAGCAAAGAGCCATGACAATGAACAGAAAGTATCATTTCCTTACGATGCAGTAGGAGAACTCTCAGCCTATGACAACCATCCTGGAGATCAAGGTACAGAACTGTTCGAACGCGGGAAAGATATGGCTTTAAACAGCTTGGTACATGAACATGTGTCAGACATCAATGAAGCACTCCAAGCAATAGCTGATGGCTCATATGGTTTTTGTAAGGTGTGCAAATCACCTATTCCTACTGAACGATTAGAAGCCCTTCCAGCCGCTGTGACATGCATGGAACATTCAAAAGAACAGGAGGTCTCGCAAAACCGTCCCATTGAAGAAAATTTATTAAGTCCGCCTTCTGGACAATTTGAAAGTGAAGAAAGCGCTGCCTACGATGGAGAAGATGCTTATCAAGACCTAGAACGTTATGGTAACTCCGAAACACCGTCAGATATGGAATTCCCTCCACTGACCTATGATGATGTGTATACACGATCAGAAGACGAAGTTAGTGTGGAAGACTATGAAAGTTTTGCCGCAGCAGACATATATGGAAAAGCTAGCAAGATTTATCCGAATAAAGCACACGAAGCCTATGAAGACGCATTAGATGAAGAAGGAGTCATGACGGTTTTTGGTGATTTAAAACCATACGAAAAAGAATCTTATACAGAAGAAAATAAATAGTCCCCTCATATTGGGGGCTTTATGTTTATATACTGTAAAAACTGGGAAATCATTAAAAAAATGAATTTGAATTGGAGGAGATTCTTGATGGCTAGAAAAAGTATCATTTGGGCGATTATCGTCTTCTTTATTACATACGCGCTATTTTCTATTGCAGGTTTCTTGTTCCCCATTGACCGAGAATGGTATGACGCATTAAATAAACCAGAATGGACACCTGGAGGAGGTGTGATTGGCGCCGTTTGGGCCGTCTTATTCGGACTCATTTCTTTGTCCGCTGCGATCATATACGGGAAGTATGGATTTCAAAAAATCACGCTGCCATTTTGGATTTTCTTTATTTTAAACTACGTATTCAATCAAGCCTTTAGTTTTTTTCAATTTACACAAAAGAATCTGTTTGCCGCTACCATCGACTGCCTACTTGTTGCACTTACAGCACTCGCACTTGTAGTGGTCTCAAGTAAACTAAGTAAAGTGGTTCCTATTTTACTTATTCCTTACGTCTTATGGGGATTCTTTGCGACTTACTTGTCTTATACGATCTATTCAATGAATATGTAAAAAAGGCCGCTATGATTGCGGCCTTTCGTTTTTATGAAAATAAAAAAAGAGATCTTTTTAGACCTCTTTAAATATGACCCGTACGGGATTCGAACCCGTGTTACCGCCGTGAAAGGGCGGTGTCTTAACCACTTGACCAACGGACCATACAATAAACAATGGCGGAGAAGGAGGGATTTGAACCCTCGCGCCGCTTGCGCGACCTACACCCTTAGCAGGGGCGCCTCTTCAGCCACTTGAGTACTTCTCCATTATGGCTCCGCAGGTAGGATTCGAACCTACGACCGATCGGTTAACAGCCGATAGCTCTACCACTGAGCTACTGCGGAAAATCATGGTGGGCCTGAGTGGACTCGAACCACCGACCTCACGCTTATCAGGCGTGCGCTCTAACCAGCTGAGCTACAGGCCCATGAACGATATACAAATGGAGCGGGTGATGGGAATCGAACCCACGACATCAGCTTGGAAGGCTGAGGTTTTACCACTAAACTACACCCGCATCAATTGTATGGGGCGATTGATGGGAATCGAACCCACGAATGCCAGAGCCACAATCTGGTGCGTTAACCACTTCGCCACAACCGCCATACCTCAATTATTTGTTTGTAAAAGTGGCTCGGGACGGAATCGAACCGCCGACACACGGATTTTCAGTCCGTTGCTCTACCAACTGAGCTACCGAGCCAATATCATTTTAAAAATGGCGGTCCGGACGGGACTCGAACCCGCGACCTCCTGCGTGACAGGCAGGCATTCTAACCAACTGAACTACCGGACCATTTTAACATC
>NZ_JBIVPN010000005.1:0-182976 GCF_044754665.1 Bacillus sp. NPDC093026
TTCAAAAACAAACGAAAAGTCATTAGCAATTGATTTCGCATTTTTATGATTAATCCCATGAATAACTGTTCCACGCCAATACTTCGTTTCTATAATATAGATATCTGATGGCAAAATAACTAAATGGTCAATTTGTCTGGTCTTTGTCTCCCCATTGTCATCATAGGGTACAAATACGTTTCCCATTATGACCATTTCGTTTTCATTTATTTTCCCATCAGATATTAACTTATCTTTTAATTCCGTTAAAATCGTGTGGGTAATGACTTCACTGGTATTTCTTGAGCATTTTTTATGATTGTTTATGTATTTATCCATCTTTTCAATCTTGTTCTTTAGAAATTCCTTTTCATTTAAAAATGCATACTTTTGATTATCAATCATGACTTCAGCTTGTTGTAAAGCAACTGAAGCCTCTGTATGAGCTTGCGCCAGATGATCTTCATATGTTTGCTCTAGTGTTTTCAATTCACGTTCTAAATTGTTTTGATAAAATTTTTTTGTCTCTTTTAATTTCCAGATCATATAACCAGAAAATCCAAGAAGAACAATAATAACTAATGTAGACACCGATCTCCTCCTAGAAAGTATATAATTATACATTTTATTACAAATAAATTCTTTTTTGAAGTGACTGGAAGAAAAAAGATCAAATTTTTTTATTTTCTTCTAATCCGACCATTTACCTTGCTGCATGTGTCTTTCCTTTTCCCAATCTTTTCTGAATAACTGCTCATTCTTAGCAGTTGAAGAATTAATCTTCTTTTTATCATCAATAAACAAAAAACCCTTAATTTCATACTCATGACTCCTTACTGAATAATCACCACCTTACGCTATTCGCTTAAATAGATTTTTCAATGATGACTACACTCCGAGAGGATGCCAAATACAGTCAATCATCGTAAAATGAAAAACTGTCCTCGATACGGCTGCCGCAGACCAGCTGCTATCCGAGCTCAGAATGTCCCTCTCGTATGGCCACATTCCTCAACACCTTTGTTCCGTATCCAGATTCGCCATTATATGGGAAAGGTGCGTCTCCCAATGATAAAAAGCGGACACCAATCAAGGCACTTAAAGTGCTCAATGATCAGCGTCCGCAGGTTCTTCTTTCTGGACAAAATATTCCGTACGTTTTGTTTGTCTCTATTATACGATGATCCACATAGAAAAAAAGGTCCCCTTTTTGTCGGCTTTTTCTCGGTTTTTTCTCGGCAATGCAAATAAAAAAGCACCCATTGCCTTTTAAGCAAGTAAGTGCTTTAAATTGATCAATCTACATATTCTGCTGTACCAATAAACTGTATTGTGTATTCATCTTTCTCTACTGAATTAACAGCCAAACCGTCTTTCTCATAATTATAATTATAAATTAAAATAATGGTATTATATTTAGAGTTTAATTTGATATCATTAAATTGTTTTATCAATTGATCATCATATGAGAAATCAACCAGAAGTTCTTTTACATCATCTTCAGCTTCTGGAATCCAATCTTTTTCAATTAAACTCCTATCATAATAACCTAGTTTAAATTCTTTCTCAAAAATAGATGGAATGCTATCACCATCATCGTTATACATAACTTTTGTGTAATTTTCGACCTCATCAAAATTACTAAAGTTCCCCAACCACAAAGAAACATCATTTTTCATTATATTACCTCCTTAGCCCTTCCGGTAAATCCTGAACGCCATTTTTCATGCGTTTACTCGCCCATTCATTTAACTCTCTAACAAAACTTTCATAATCAGGAGCATTATCAATAATTTTTAATATTTCATTATGTGCTTTAGTAGAGCCCCGTCCTCCATGCCGTCCAGGAGGATTAACAAATTCAACATCTTTAGTTAGCGTCCTCAATTCTTTTATGCGATCCATACTCACATTCCACTTTTTAAATTGAGGTGTTCTTGCTACAAGATGCCACTCGTGGTAGCCTCCTGGTTGTCTAATTCTATCTTCAATTTTACTTCTCAAAGCAGGAACATTCCACGCTTTCTCAAATTCATCGACTGATAATTTATCAAACCACTTATTAAATTCTTTATTTCTAACAGAAGGGATATCAGTGCTCTTGCCAGCTCCCTTTACCCCCATTTTCCCCTGAAAACCTTTCGCCCCAAACGGCAAAAGTATTCCTAGCGCCGCATTCATACTCGCTTCCTGCTGTTCTTTCGAGATTTTATTTCCAAACATGTCTCTGCCTGTAATCGCTTCGCTGAAGCCGTTGGCGGCGGTGAGACCATATAAGCCTTTTTGAGATGTTTTTAAGGCGTCAAAGGATTTTTGCGATTTCTTGTAAATGTCGACTGCTCGTACTGCGGCTGATGTGGCTTGGGTGGTTTTGTAGATCGCTTTCCCGCCTTTGAAGATGCGCCCTGCCCAGCCGACGATTGGGATGTAGCCTGCTGCTGCCATTCCGCCTGCCGCGACTCGCTGTCCTGCGGTGAGCTTTTCGCCTGTTATTGGATCAATACCCGTTGCGGCACGTTTTGCATCATTCACACCTGTTAGTTCATTGACGATATTTCCCCCATAATCGAGGGCTTTTTCATACCAAGGACGGTTCGCCAGTGCTTCTTGTTCTTTCGCAATCTTGCGGGCTTCTTCCTGTTCTTTTTTGATTTTGAGATATTCAGAAGTTTGCTTCTCAATATCGCTTTTTGCCTTGTAGACTTCGCTATTTTGATACGCTTTCTTATCAAAATTCATCGGTGAAATGGTTTTTCCGTCATTTGTCGCATTCATCATTTCGGCGTACAATGCCATTGTAGCCTGCTCTTCAGTCTCTGACAAAGCATATTCATCTTTTAGATGTTGGTCTAATTCGTTTAAATCGTTTACGGTCTTTTTCCGTTCGTCTTCGGCATCCGTTATCTTTTCATGAAAGATGTGATCATCAAACACATCAAGGGAGATGAGATCATCTATGTCCTGAAAAATGCTTTCCAGTGCCTTCTTTTGATCAGATACAATGCTTTTGGCGTTTTTTAACCCCATCTCTACCTGATTTTCTAAAAAGTGTTCATCAATAAAGGTATCACCGCCAAGATTGGCATCTTCAAGTGTACCCGCAACACCTTCATGGAAGGCTTTTTGTTTATCTGTGAAACTAATCAGCATGTCCACATTTCCAGCTAGTTCTTGATAAAAACTTTTAATATTGTCAGCACCTTTTCCCGTGAAATCATCACCGAGATTGGCTACACCTTGTAATGCGTGCTTCAAATCTATCATTTGTTCTCGGAGTTCCTGATAGTGCTTCGCTCTTTCTTCCATAGCGCTGGTTAGTGCTTTGGCATCAAGTATTTTCCCCAGAGGAAATCACTCCCTCCTATTCATTGATAAGGACAATTTTACCAACACAAAGATTGTCCTTAAATAGGGAAAAAGATACAAAAACAGCAATCAGCAAATTTCGGAGTGCAATTTAAAACCATCAATTATTGATTATATTGTTTTCTTTTAGAAACCGCTCAGATAATTTATTCCCTTCATCATCAAACAGAATGAATTTTGGTTATTAAAAAACAACATCCTATACATTTCAACCAAAAAAAGTAAGTTAATAAGAATTAAGGATGAGAAATATAAAACTGAACCAGAAGAATAAAATTTTGCTGGACTGTTATTGCACCCCTCGTTTGACATTAATAACGAGATTCTCATGCATTTGCGTGCGCTCAAAAAAACAAAAAAAGATGTTTCACTTCACGACCCCATCGGTCAAGATAAAGAAGGTAACGAAATTTCTTTGATTGGCATTTTAAAATCAGAAAGTGAAGACGTGATTGACACCATTCAGCTAAATATGGAGCTTGTTCAATCCCTTTAGAAAATAAAAAAGAAAGAAAAAACATGATTCAAAGAAAAATTTCTAGAGCTTTGTGATTTTTTTGATTTAACGCATGCCTTGACATGCCTGTCAATCAGTATTCACTAGGAATGAAATATAAGCTTTTCTTTAATAGTATGGTGGCAAGGTCTCCAGAACTGATCATTCTTGATGAACCTTTTACATCTCTTGATGAAGCGCTTCAAACTCAATCGATTTCCTTGCTGAAAAATGAATTCTCACATATATGTATTTTTATTTACAAGTCATCAACGCTATCTCTATTCTGAATTAGGGAACCGTTTCTTTCAGCTCGACAATGACAGCGAAAAGAAATGGAAGGTTAAACAGACAAAAGGCATCCCTATAAAGGATGCCCTCTTTCTTTCTTGCCTTACTGCACATTTACCATTTGCAACGTTTTACCGGGCGGCAGCAAGGATTCTTTACATCCCAACCGCAATCGTATTCTTCAACAATATACTCATTCTGTTCAGATTGGGTCACAGGATAGTAGTTTTCAATTCTTTTGATATGCTTGTTTACGTTTGTGATATGAGTTGGATGAATTTTTCTAATGGTTTTTTCGTTCGTTGTTGTATTGACAATCTGACGTGTAGGGGATACAACCGTCTCAACTTCTCCCTGATTCCCTCGGCGAGGACCAAAGAAAAAATTGTCTAATTTGTTTCGGCTCATTTTAACACCCCTTCAACTTGTCTTTTGCTTACACTTTATCGTATGCCAGCGATTAATGATTGATTAGATGCTCGTCTAATTCTTAAAAAATCCGCTATGATTCTATTTCAACCTCTTCTTTTCTTGCTTTATAACAGGGGATTTTTAACATATCATACACATGATATCTTGTAAGGAAAGCAAACATCATCGGCGCCCTTCGACGGCTTTTATCTAATAATGCGACTGAAAAAGGGACCTTCCAGCATGCTATTTATCAGGAAGGCTATCGTTCTCGAAGCGATTTCGCCATTTTATAAAAAAACATATTGATCCTAAGGAGGGTAGCTCTCTATTGGCATACATGGAAAAGCAAGAAGGGGATGACACTTTTGTCTACCGCACCGTAGCCTGATAAGTGAGTCAAATTGATAATGAAAGCAAGAGGTGACGTACATGACGACGATACAAATTATCCCGATCAGCTAAGCGGAATTTATACTAAATATTCTGACTTTCTTGAAGTGTTAGATATGTCTCCATATAATCAATAAATTTTCTCTCTGTTGAACTGAAAAATGAGCTCCGTTAAAAACCCATCTACCACTTATGGATAGATGGGCTCTCTTTATACACGTGCTGCCATATCGGTTTCGATTTGCTCTAAGCTTCTTCCTTTTGTTTCGACTAAAACAAAGCGGGTGAACAATAGTCCGATTAAGCAGATCACTCCGAATGAGGAGAAAATGATACCAAAACTAAATTGATCAGCCAAGATCGGGAAGACAAGTCCGACGGCTAGTGATCCAGTCCAGTTGAAGGCAGATGAAATGCCTGCTCCAATGCCCCTGACAGAGAGCGGAAAGATTTCGCCGATGATGATCCAAGTGATCGGCGCCCATGAGAAGGCATAGCACAAAATAAAGCAGCAAAGTGAAATCAATGTGACCCAGTTTAAAATCCCTTCACTGACTCCGAGTGCACCTAATGCCGCTGGTGCAAAGAAGGAAAGTGCCATCCCTGATCCCCCTACTGTGAGGATCGTTCGGCGATCAAACCGATCAACAAATTGTAAAAAAATGACGGTTGTCACCACAAATATGACACCAACGATGACCGTAAATCCTGCAGCCACCTGCGGAGCAAGGCCCACATTTCTCGCAATACTTGTTGCGTAGTACACAATTGAATTAGCTCCCTGTATTTGCTGAAGTGTGGCCATGCCAATCCCAATGACAAGTGCCATTCGGAATTTCTTTTGGAACAATTGACGAATACCTGAACGTTCTTCTTTTGCCACCTCTAAAATTTCTTGCATTTCCGCCTCGATTTCTTCATTGGAGGAGCGAAGAGATCTTAACACATCACGGGCTTTATTCGCCATTCCATGCTTGATTAAGTACCTCGGAGATTCAGGAAGTTTAAGCATTCCAATATAAAGAACGATGGCAAATAGGGCTGCACTGCCGAGCATAAACCGCCAGCTATTCGGAATGGGTTCAAATACAAATGCCACAATATAACTAAGCAATAACCCGCTGACAATCATAAGCTGATTAAGCCCAGACAATTTGCCGCGAATTTTAGCAGGAGCCATCTCCGACATATAAGCTGGCACTAATGATGAAGCGGTTCCTACTGCTGTTCCTAAAAAGATGCGGGCAATGGTCAGAGAGATTTCTTCTGGCGCTATGGCTGATCCGATGGCACCTACAAAAAAGATGATGGACGAGACCAAAATGAGCTTTCGGCGACCAAACTTATCACCTAATAGACCGCTTAAAATCGAACCAATGATCGCACCACCCATTAATGAGGATACGACAATTCCAAGCCATAATGGACTGAGCTGAAATTCTTGCTGAATGTGCCCTTCTGCACCCGCAATAATGCCAATATCGTATCCAAATAATATCCCTGCAAACGATCCGAAAAAGAAGATAAATTTACTTGACACTTTTTTCTCCAAGTTGATACCCCCCTCGCTTAATAAACCGCTTTCATTTCTCCCAATGATTGTACTTTTTTCATAGAATAAGAGAACCTTTTCAACATTCCTTTATACGACAACGTAATCTACATTCACAAGCTTAGCAAATCGAATGATTTGATCAACAGTTAAATGGAGAGACACCACTGTATGATGCCCACCACCTTGTTCGATCCATGCCTTCACACCACCCTGAAAGGTCGGTTTTACTTTCCATAAAACGCGAGCAACTGGTAAATGGGGTGCTGCTTCTTGCGGCTCAAAGGCTTCGACTTCTTGAATGAGCCATTTGAAATGCGTACCAAAGTCTGCAATGGATACGACCACCCCCTCTCCCGCTTTTCCGTCAAACACAAGGCGAGCTGGATCTTCTCGATTTCCTATTCCAAGAGGAGACACAACAATGACGGGTTTGGTATTGGCGAGTGCCGGATCTACTTCTAACATATGAGATTGCAGCACAGCTTCCTGTCCAAACGTCATTTCATACGTGTAGTCCTCCATAAAACCAGTTGATTGATGATGGCTCATAACCTTTAATAAACGAGCAAGCGCTGCCGTTTTCCAATCACCCTCACCTGCAAAACCATATCCCTGTGCCATGAGTCGCTGTACCGCAAGTCCTGGCAGTTGCTTCATCCCATGTAAATCCTCAAAGTTCGTCGTAAAAGCATTGTAACCGCCTTCATCTAAGAAACGTTTAATTGCAATTTCATATCGCGCCTGCTCCTTCACACTCGCTTCCCATTTTTCCACTGAATACGATCCATAATTGATATCATATTGTTCTAGATAATCGGCAAATAACGCATCAACTTCTGCCTCTTTCACCGCATTCACATATTCAACAAGATCGCCTATCCCATAGTAATCAACCGTCCAGCCGAATTGAATTTGTGCTTCTATTTTATCCCCTTCTGTAACAGCCACATGGCGCATATTATCACCAAAGCGGGCCACCTTAATTTGAAAGCTCTCATGATAGGCAGCAGCTACATCCATCCATTCGGCGATTTGCTGCTTCACATCTTGTTTGGACCAATGACCGACCACAATATGGTTTCGCTTTTTCAATCGCGCATTAATATATCCATACTCCCTGTCTCCATGAGCAGATTGATGTAAATTCATATAGTCCATATTAATGGTGTCCCATGGAATTCTTTCATAATACTGCGTGACTAAATGAAGGAGGGGCTTTTGCAACAAAGAGGTGCCTCGTATCCACATTTTTGCTGGAGAAAATGTATGCATCCAAGTGATGACACCTATGACCTCATCACGATAATTGATCTCTTTCATCAGTTGTGTGATTTGATCAGCACTGACAGCAAGCTCTTGTAAAATAATCGGGTATGGTAGTAAACCGCTTTCATTTAAAGCATTCGTCATCGTTTGTGCATCTGCCTTCACTTGTTGTAACGCTTTATCCCCATATAGATGCTGTGAACCAACAACAAACCAAAACTCTTTTTTCTGACTTGTTAACATAGAAATCCCTCTTCTCTTTATCTTGAAGATTTTTGTCCGTAATACGCGTTTTGACCATGCTTTCTTAAATAATGTTTATCTAAAATTCGCTGCGGGAGCGGCTCGGCATACTCGTTCAATTGCTTTGCAAAGAGATTCATTTTCGCAACTTCGTCTAGTACCACACTATTCATGACCGCGCTCTTCGCATCTTTCCCCCACGTAAATGGACCATGACCTTGCAATAAGATGCCTGGAACCGCCATCACATCTAAATCTCTTTTCTCAAACGTTTCAATGATCAGTCGACCTGTCTCCACCTCATAGCCGCGATTTACTTCGTCTTCTGTGAGAAAGCGAGCGCAAGGGACATTACCATAAAAGGTATCAGCATGGGTTGTGCCCATTGCGGGTAAATCAAGACCAGCTTGTGCCCATACCGTCGCCCAAGTCGAATGACTATGTGAAATACCACCAATCTCTTCATAGTGTTTGTAAAGCACAGCATGTGTGGCTGTATCTGAAGAAGGGCTCAATTCTCCTTCAACCACCTGACCGTCAAAATCGACAACCACCATATCTTCCGCTTTTAATTTGTCATAATCGATACCGCTTGGTTTAATCACAAACAGACCGCTGTCACGATCGCATGCACTGACATTGCCCCATGTAAATTTCACAAGTCCATATTTGGGTAGGTCTAGATTGGCTTGAAACACTTCTTCTTTTAATCGCTCTAACAAATCCATTCCGCTCCCTTCTTCAGCGTTAAATGGTCTACTGCTGCTTTCTCAATATGCAACCCTTCTTGATAGCGCTTTAAAAATACCTCAAAGCCTTTGACATCTAGTGGATCTGGTTCCATCAGCTCTTCTGATGTACTTGCAAACACTTGATGTTCAAGGAAATCAGCCAAAGGTTGCTGTTGATGATGCACTACGTATGAAGCGAGGACGGCCATACCAAATGCACCACCTTCTCCTGCAGTTGAAATAACTGAGACAGGTGTGTTCAAAGCAGCGGCCACCATTTTTTGACCAACGAGGGGTGTTTTAAACAAACCACCATGCCCTAGTAATCGATCAATCGCCACTTGTTCATTTTCTTTTAACCTATCCAATCCTATTTTCAACGCACCAAATGCAGAAAAAAGATGGGTACGCATAAAATTGGCTAGATTAAAATGGCTCTCTGCCGATCGGACAAAAAGAGGTCTGCCCTCTTGCATCCTTGTAATATTTTCACCAGAATAATAGCCATAGCTTAATAGTCCTCCACCATCATAATCTGCTTTTAAGGCTTGACGAAGTAATACTTCGTACAACCTTTTTGTGTCAACCGGCTGGCCCATTGCTTCAAAAGCTTCACGAAATAAACCCATCCAAGCGTTTAAGTCACTTGTACAATTATTGGCATGAACCATCGCTACTGGATTCCCATCTGGTGTGGTGACGATATCGACTTCAGGGTATACACCTGCCAGATCTTTTTCTAATACAATCATGGCAAAGACAGACGTACCAACTGAAATATTCCCTGTTCGTCTTTTTATACTGTTTGTGGCCACCATCCCTGTCCCAGCGTCTCCCTCTGGCGGGCAAAAAGGAATACCTGGCTGCAATTGCTTCGATTGATCTAAAATAGATGCTCCTGCTGTCGTTAACATGCCAGCCTCTTCGCCAGCAAGATATACACTCGGCAAAAGATGACGAAGCTGCCACGGATAGCCTTTTTCCGCAATCAATTCATCAAATTGATTGAGCATGGCTTCGTTATAATTCTTCGTTGTTTCATCGATTGGAAACATCCCTGAAGCATCCCCAATTCCTATGGCCTGCTTTCCAGTTAACAGCCAGTGAATGTATCCAGATAAGGTTGTCATAAATTCTAGACGATAGACATGTTTCTCCTCATCTAATATCGCTTGATACAAGTGAGCAATGCTCCATCTTTCTGGGATATGAAATTGGAATAAGTCCGTCAACTTTTGACTAGCTTCGCTGGTTGTTGAATTCCGCCATGTTCGAAACGGGACGAGCAGCTCCCCTGTATGATCACATGCGATATACCCATGCATCATGGCAGAAACCCCAATAGAGCCAATTGTCCGAATCGTGACTCCATAAGTTCGCTCTGCCTCCTCTTTCATATGGCGATAAGCAACCTGAAGACCCGTTATGATATCGATTAAGTGATACGTCCACATTCCATTTTGGCGTGTACTATCCCATTCATATGTCCCCTGTGCGATTGTTTGAAACTGCTCATCTATTAAAATCGCTTTAATTCGAGTTGAGCCAAACTCAATGCCTAAAGATGTCCGTCCCTCTTCAATGACTCTTGCAGTAAATTCATGATTCATTTTTACGTTCATCCCCCATTTTGGTAGCGGTTTCAAATTTCATTTTAAGATAAAGTGTGTTTATCTGTGTACAAACATAATATAATATTTGTACGTACATGTGTCAATAATAAATATAGTTGTACATACATAAAAAGAGTAATTCCTCCATTTTGTGCTTATCTAAGAAGATAATATGTGAGAAAATGAAATTGCATGTTCCTAATCGAACAACCATGTTAAAATATGTCCATACAATTTCTTCTCAATCCGAGCAGATGAACAACTGAGAAAGAAGTGAAACGATGAAAAAGAAATATCAAATCATTATGGATGATATAAAAAGTAAAATACTTACAGGCGATTACCGCATTGGGGATCAGATTCCAACCGAGTCTAGCTTACAAGACATCTATCAAGTGAGCAGGCATACTGTTCGCAAAGCGATATTAGAACTGTCAAGTGAAGGGTTTTTGCGAAGCGAAAAGGGCTCTGGTACATATGTCTCCAATCAATATCAAACAAAGCCTGCTGGACATTCTCATATGAAAACAATTGGTGTCATTACAACATACATATCTGATTATATTTTTCCTTCGATCATACGAGGTATTGAAAGTCGGTTAAATGAAGAGAACTATTCTCTCTTGTTGGCTAGCACAAATAATGATGTCGAACAGGAAAAAAAAGCGTTAGAAATGATGCTCTCCTTTGGTGTAGATGGGCTCATTGTCGAACCGACAAAAAGCAATTTATATAATCCGAACATCTCGTATTATCTGTCATTCAAAGAGCAGGACGTACCGCTTATCATGATTAATGCCTATTACGAGCAGCTAGATGTTCCTTTTCTCTGTTTAGATGATGTCAAGTCCAGCTATCTTGCCACAAAAGAGCTCATCACCTCTGGACATACAGAGATTGGGCTCATTTCAAAAACTGATGATTTGCAGGGGAAATACCGAATGAAGGGATATATTCAAGCGCTCGGAGAAGCCAAACTCAACTTTCTGCCAGAGCATGTTCTTTTCTTCGATACAGAATCGAAGCAGCATCTGGGTGATCACATAAAAAACTTCCTTATGGACCATCAACATGAACTGACAGCCCTCGTTTGTTATAACGATGAAGTTGGATTAGAAGTAGCCAATGTGTGCAGCCAGATTGGTCTTTCTATCCCAGATGACCTTTCGATTATTGGACAGGATAACTCTTATATTGCACAAAAAAATGCCCATGTGAAGCTCACTACATTGACTCATCCCCAAGAGCAAATGGGGCGAGACGCTGCAAATTGGATGATTAAGAAAGTGCAAGGAAAAAAGAATCTTCCTGATCAAACCTATTATGAGCCTGAATTAGTGCCCGGTGATACGATCAAAAAAATGAAAAAATGAGCCCCTCATGTAGGAAAGCTCATTTTTTCATTTTTATTCTCTCTCTTCTTTTGAAGAAGTCACCACACACATACCATCAGCACATGCGGTCTCATGAAATGCTCCATTTGACATCTGACCTGCTTGCTCATTCCAAGCCGTTTCAAGTGCACGCAGCAAGGTGTCTGATGATTGTGCACCTGCAACAGAATACTTGTCATTGATCAAGAAAAAGGGAACTGCAGCAATGCCAAGCTCTCTTGCCTCTGTTTCGTCGCCGCGAACATCCTCTGCATACTCTTGACCGTCTAATACTTTTTGTAGCTCACCTTGATCAAGACCTACTTTTTTTGCAATGTCCAAGAGGGTTTTGTGATCGCCTACATGCTTTCCATCTGTAAAATATGCTTTAAAAAGCTCTCCCATGACGATATCGCCTTTTCCTGCTTTGCTAGCATACTGCACAAAACGATGCGCATCAAATGTGTTGGTCAGAATTATAGGATCAAATTGAAAATCAACCCCCTTTTCCTTCCCTACCTTCTTCACCTGCTCATTCATGGCAATCGCCTGACTACGGCTCATTCCATATTTTTTGACTAGCATGTCATGCACATCGTAATCTACTTGTTTTGGTGCATGCGGATCAAGCTCAAAGCTTTTAAACTCTACCTCTACCTGATCTCTCTGTGGGAACTGTTCAAGTGCCGCTTCTAACTGTTTCTTTCCTATATAACAAAAAGGACAGGCAACATCTGACCAAATTTGTACTTTCATTTTCATCTTCCTTCCACCTGCTTCAAGTCTTCTCTCAATAGATGTAACTATTATAGTTACATCTATTGAGTATTGTCAAGGAATTATTGTTTTCCGTCTTCTTTCAAATGAAAAACCTTTCCTTCAAATGGAGGAAAGGTTACGGTCTTGTGTATAGCCAATTGAATCAGCCTGTTTATTGATTTTGTTTCTTTAAAAAAGCCATAACTGCCTTTGTCATATCTTGTGCTTCTTTTGGCGCTCGGTCCGATCCAAACCACTTATTCAGACCACTATGCGTCAACGTATTGACCCGAAAAACAAAACGATTGCCTTTTTCATGATTAAGCCTTTCTGCAAAGCGGTACACCTCGGGATTTTCCCATCGTGTAATCAAATACACAGGTGGTAGATTTGCTTGATTCATATAAGTGACCGGTGATGCTTTTGTCCATACCTTTTCATTTTTCCCAAACACTTTTTGATAGGATGGAATGGCTTGTATAAATTGATTGATGTTTAAAGGTCCGTCTAAAATCACGATTGATCGAATTGATTTTGGCGAAAGCCCCACACGCTTTAAATAAGTCGCATCCGTAGCAACTAAGGCCGTTAAGTGACCGCCGGCTGAGTGACCCATCACATTGATTTTCGCTGGGTCGATTTGGTACTGATCCGCATGAACCTTAACCCATTTGATGGCTTTCGCTGTGTCATATGCCATCTGATCATACTGGGCATCTGGATGAAGCCGATAATTGATGGAGACAAACACATACCCATGCTCGGTAAAATAATTGGCTTTTGAAGCGATCTTGCTCTTATCGCCGCCTGTCCATCCGCCGCCATGCAAATAGATCATCACCGGATGCTTCCCAGCGGTTCGACTTGTGTCCTTAGGCATGTACATATCGAGTGTTTGCTGATTGTTTTTGGTGTCTGCATAATGGATGTTCGCCGTCGGCTGAGATTGATTTAAACGAAAAACAAAGAACACACATCCCAATAACCCCGCGATAACAGCTACAAACATAAGCCATTTAATGATTCGTTTCAACGTCATTGCACCTTTCTGTGTTGGGATGAACAAGCATAGCTATCTTTTTGAGTCAAAAAAGCTTTTTTATATTCTATTGAGATCAGCCTGCCATTTATATGAAATAGAAAATTTGCATGTGAGTTGGTTTTTTAGAGTTTTGTTCAGTGAATGTCGTTTTTGTGGAATGAAGATGATGTTTTAAATCCTTCCATTAGGAAATAATGAAAGAGAGACCTAGCACAACATATTGACGATTTATTTTAACTATATATTATACATTAATCATCCTTACAAATATCAACTCATCTTGCAATAGTTTAAGGCAATATTGATTCTAATGGGAAATTTTTAAGAAGTAAAGACACTATCCCCTTCTTTTAGATGGGGAGTGTTATTCTCTTATATTTGCCAAGTTCCTTTCGATCAGCACAAAAAATTTGGCTCTCATGACTCACTTTCAGTGATTGTAGGCAACTCGGTGCTTCCATGCCCCGCTCATGTCTCTTTATTTCTCCTCCTAAAAATTAAGGTACAATTCATTTCATCTGGCTCTCCATTTCAAATGAGTTGTTTTTTCTCTTCAATGGCCTGCTTCGCTATTTTTGAAATCGTCATATCATCCATTGGCGGGTTATGAAGTCCAGCACGAATGTCTCGATAGTAACGCTGAAGCGGGCAACCAAGGCTTAAGCTTTTTGCTCCGACTAGTCGCATGGCTTTATCGACAATTTGCAGACTATGATTGACTACCGTATGCTTCACAGCGCCAAATTCATTGGATAGGATTTCCCTTTTTTCTACTTGTTCATATAACCGTGTTGTTGAATAGATGATGTGCCGTGCTTGTTTTAACAGTAAATCGATTTCCCCAATGAGTTGTTGGACATTAGGCAGATCACTAATCGTTCCGGTGATGCTGTTAGGTGAATGTGTGATCGCATACTGGACAGCATAATCTCTTGCTGCTTGCGCAATGCCTAAATAGCAGGAAGGAATATGTGCGATCCAAGGGTTTAAAGTATCGCCTCGTGGACCTTGCTGCACTTCGACCAGCATGTCATCTGAGACCACTACCTGATCCAATATCAAATCATGGCTTTCTGTCCCTCTCATTCCAACAACATCCCATGTTTCTTCTATAGAAACACCTTCCGTATCACGATGAATCAAGAAGAATCCTAGTGCTTCTTTTTCTTCAATCCAAGTTCCTACTAAAAAGTATGTGAGCACTGGTGACATCGTTGTAAAAATCTTACGTCCATGGATAATCCATTGGTCGCCAGATTTTATGGCCGTTGTACCAGGCTTTCCCCCTCTAGTTGGACTGCCTGTCTGCACTTCGCTGACTGCTCGATTCACAAGCGCCCCCCGCTTAATCTCTTCTGCAAAAAATTGCAACTTCTCTTCATTCCATTGCTTTTTTTCATAAATCTCACCTACCACACCTTGGTGCCAGCCAATGGATAAAGCAGTCGCACCATCCATGCTACCTAATGTTTCTTGAAACAATACCATGTCTGCCACAGATTGACCTCCTCCGCCGTACTCGACTGGCAGAGACAAGGTTGTATACCCCATTTCTACTAATGATTCTATATTCTTTTTAGGAAAATAAGCGCCCTCGTCATGTTCTTTTGCGGATTGTTCTATCGTTTCACGAAGTGACTCCAGTTTATTCAGCCATGTTTTTTGAAAGTCTGTATCAACAAATAATGCCTTAGACAACGTGTATCCATCTCCTCTATACTCTCTTAACTAATCAGAATACATAAAACATACTTTACTTATAGGATTTAATGTGTTAAATTTTATCAATATGAAGTACATCTGTCAAAGGTCTGAGATGCTACTATGCGCTCATCTACTCATCCTATGGTTCAACTAGATGAGAATTACAAATAACACGTTTCATAACACTGATATGAAAAAAGACATATTTGTATAAAGATACCTTGTATTCAGCCGGTCACCGACTTGTCCGAAGTGCCATTTTTTCTTTAGAAAATATAAAAAGTCGATTAGACATGAAAACCTGATCGACTTTTTTGATTCATTTATTCACCTTTTTTAGGCGTGTTAAACAGTTCCTTTGGTGCCGGCTTAAGCTTTGGCGCAGAGCCGAACACAACAGGTGCGGAAATATATCTGAACTCTCCTTTTCCATCCATGCTTCGTCCATGTGCCCATCTGCCATTTTTGCTTTCTTCTCCTCTTGAGAAGTTAAACAAATCATATGATACTTGCTGTTTTTCAAGTGAACGCGGGAAGGTTGTGGGTACGACCACATTCCCTTCTCTTTCCTCTAATTCTTTAATTGCGGCAAGCCACATATTTTGATGATACGTATCACGTGCAATGAGAAAGGACAGCATATCTTTCACTCCAGGGTCATCGGTCATTTCATAAAGCCTTGCAACCTGAAGTCTTCCTTGAGATTCAGCATTTAAATTTGCCCGAAAATCAGCCATTAAATTCCCACTTGCAATAATATACTTTGCATTCCAAGGATAGCCTTGACTATCTGCTGCCATCGCGCCTAAGCCCGCAACGATGGCATGCTGAGGATTCGTTCCCCCCATGACAGCAGCAAGCGCAGGATCGCTATGATACGCTAACTCCTGCTCTTTGACCGGTGCTTTATCAAGCAGACGTGCAATCATCGTCGCCAGCATCTCGACATGGCCAATTTCTTCTGTTCCAACATCAAACAATAAGTCCCTGTATTTTTGATCAGCTCGACAATTAAATCCTTGAAATAAATATTGCATCATGACGCTGATTTCTCCATATTGACCGCCTAACACCTCCTGCGATTTTTTTGCATAAAGGGGGATCAGGCTTAGTAGGCTTAGCTTCATATTGCAGTTCTTTGATGTGATAAAACATGATGTCATCTCCTTCAATCATCAAAATCTCTTCTCTTATACTATTCAAGCGCAACTCTCTTTATGAAAAATAAAGAAATACATCAAATTTTGAAAAAAAAAAAAGAGAATGGCTTTTTAACCATTCCCTCATTTGTCTTACTATTCTGCACTGACTAAAATTTTCACTTGATCTTTCTCTTTGATTAAAGCATGGAAACCATCTTCAATCACATCGTCTAGCTTGATTTTTTTTGTAACGAGTTTATCTGCCGAGAAATAGCCTTTTCTCATTAAGTTTAATACAGATGGGAATACATCTCTGTAACCGATAATTCCTTTTACTGTACGTTCTTTAATAACAATATCATTCGGCAGAATTTCTGCACCTTTTTCCCAAATGCTCACAATAACAGTTTCACCAGAAATTCTAGTCGATTGAATCGCTTGCTTTAATACAACCGGTACACCTGTCACTTCAAAAGAAACATCGACTCCGCCATTTGTACGGCTTGCAATCTCTTGTACAACATCATCGTATTGAGAAGGATCAACAATGATTGCTCCAAGCTCTTTTGCTTTTTCTTGGCGTTCTTTGGATAATTCAACTGCATAAATATCTGTAGCTCCTGCTGCTTTTAATGCTTCGATCACAAGTAAACCAATTGGGCCACAGCCAAACACAGCCGCTGTATCCCCAGCTTGTACTTTACTAGAACGAACGGCGTATAAAGCAACTGCAGAAGGTTCTACAAGCGCGCCTTGCTCATATGACAATTCATCCGGTAAGTGATGAAGTAACTCTTCATCAACCGATACATATTCAGAGAATCCACCGCCGCCTCCGGCAAGTCCTAAAAAGCCCATGTTTTCATCTAAGTTATAAGCACCTTGGTGCCCGTGAGTCGCAAAAATAGGCTCTACAACCACTCGATCGCCTACTTTGTAATGGCTTACGCCTTCTCCTACTTCAACAACCTCACCAGAAAATTCATGACCTAGCGTCACTGGTGCTTTTTCTTTCGTAAGTGGATGAGGTTCATTCACTGGAATGAAAATAGGTCCCCCTAGATATTCATGTAAATCACTACCACAAATGCCACACCATTTCACTTTTAGTTTTACTTTTCCTGGAGCAACTGTTGGTTCGTCTATTTCCTCTAGTCGAATGTCTTTTTGATCGTGCCATCGTAGTGCTTTCATTTGTAAGACCCCTTTTCAATATAATTAACTAACTTAAATAATTATAACATAGTTTTTTTAATTTGCTAAACCGGAGGCACTATTTGATTAAAAATCAATGGACGGAAATGATAAAACATAGTAATAAACAGAAAAGAAGCATACTAATAGATGTTTGTATAGATAGAACATGCGCCATTCCGCCAAGAAACCCTGTCATGCCAATCGTCAAAATCACTTCACATAAAGCATAAAAGCTTGTCCTCCGTCCCATTACTTCTACCAGGATATTTGACTGATAGAAAACTATAAAGCCTGTGTTGGCAAATGCTAAAAAGAATGTGAGAACAAAAAAACAACAGACGCTACAAACAATGTGTTAGTAAAAGCATAAATCAGATAAATCCGTTCCAAACACTTGATCTTAACGGGCGATTGCTTTTGCTGTATGACCGCACCTGTTGCTATATCCAGCAAGGTTTTGACGGTCAGCCCATTCAACTAGCAGATCATGATCCTCTTCTTTTGCGTAAGTTTGGCTCATCACATACTTTTCTGCGTTTCGTCCAAATGGGTCAGTGACTTTTCTTTTCACCTGTCTGAATTCATACTATTCCTCCCCTTTGAAAATGTCTTCTATGTAATCTTTTCAAAATAAAGAGCCGTCCATTTCATTGAACGGCCCAATTTAATTTAAGTGATTATCGAGAAATCACCCCATGCGGGTCAATCACAAACTTCTTCGCCACACCAGAATCAAAGTCACTATAACCTTCTGGGGCTTGATCAAGATTGATGACTGTCGCATTGACGGCTTTAGCAATTTGCGCTCTGCCGCTTAAGATCGATTTCATCAGACTGCGGTGATATTGCATGACAGGGGTTTGGCCCGTCACAAACGTATGGGCTTTTGCCCAGCCAAGTCCAATCCGTACTTTAAGAGAACCGACTTTGGCATCCTCATCGACTCCGCCTGGATCTTCTGTGACGTAAAGACCTGGAATGCCAAGTTTCCCACCAACTTTGGTAATATCCATAATTGTGTTTAAAACGGTTGCTGGTGCTTCTCCTTGATCTCCATGACCTGAAGCTTCAAAACCGACACAGTCAACTGCACAGTCGACTTCTGGCTCACCTAAGATGTTAGTGATTTGTTCGCCAATTCGATCATGTTTTCGTAAATTGATCGTCTCACAGCCAAAGCTTCTTGCTTGCTCTAGCCTTTGCTCATTGAGATCTCCGACGATCACAGCAGAAGCGCCAAGGAGCTGAGCGGAATGCGCTGCTGCAAGACCTACTGGCCCTGCACCAGCAATATACACGGTAGATCCGGTCTTTACTCCGGCAGTATAGGCACCGTGAAACCCTGTCGGGAATATATCAGAGAGCATCGTCAAATCAAGTATTTTTTCCATTGCCTGATCTTTGTCTGGGAATTTCAGCAACTGGAAATCTGCATATGGAACCATTACATATTCGGATTGCCCACCAACCCATCCGCCCATATCAACATATCCATAGGCGGAGCCAGGACGATCAGGGTTTACATTCAGACAAACATGGGTTTTTTGTTCCTTACACATGACGCATCGTCCACAAGCAATATTAAACGGAACTGACACAAGGTCACCTTTTTGAATAAACTCCACATCTCGACCGACCTCAATGACCTCACCTGTAATTTCATGTCCAAGTACAAGTCCTTCGGGTGCAGTTGTACGCCCTCTCACCATGTGCTGATCACTCCCGCAAATGTTTGTCGTCACGACTTTTAAAATGACGCCATGCTCACATTTACGACCAACATTGGCTTTAGGAACACCTGGACCATCCTTTAATACCAAATCAGGGTAACCTATATCCTCAACTGCTACATTTCCAGCCCCTTTATAAACGACACCTTTGTTTCCCGACATGTGTTCATTCCTCCCTAGTTAGAAAATAAGATCTCTACATTTTTCTATTTTTATCGACATTTCCCTTCTTTGAATTGCACATTGAGTCAAAGAGAAATGAACAACCTTGTCTATCACAGGGAGAAACATGTATACTCCAGTCAAATAAAAAAGAAAAAATTGAAAAAAAAGCTAAACTTTTGCAGAAACGTGTCGATATAAGAATTAAGCCAGACAGGTATCCTTAATCGACAAACAAATTCCTTATATATACTATCATTCCTTACACACCTGGCTGGCCCTACATATGAACACAAAAAGTTCTACTAAGCTTGTCGACAAAGTTGACAAGCTTTTTTCTTTCTGATGAGTGAATCCATCTAAATAACACTATATCCAGTATGAACAAAAGTGAAAAACCCCTTTTTCTAAAGAAAAAGGGGTTCTAACATTTGCGGCTCTTCTTGTTCATTACCTGGGAAATATATTCATCATTTTAACGCTTTGATACAGATGTATGTATCATAGTGGTAAATGGAGACTTCTCTAAAATGATAGTTAGAAAACATGCGTCTCACGTCTTGTTCATTGTATAACGATTGTGCCTGTTTTTGTTCTTTCATTAACTCCTGCTTTTGAAAAGATAAGTATACTTCTCCATCCACTTGAAGGACCCGGTACACCTCTTTCATCACTTGCTCTATATCAGTCCAAAAATAGATGGTTTGCACCGTAAATAATTTATTAAATGATCTGTCTTCGAAGGGTAAACTTTCGGCCTTCCCGAGTGAAATCACTGCTTTATTTTGTTCCAGCAGTTTTTTATTTTTTCTTTTTGCGTATTTGACCATATGACGAGAAGCATCAACTCCATAGATTTTTCCTCGGTCGAGTTTTTCTGCAACTTTTGATAAAGTCATGCCTCTTCCTGTTCCGATTTCTAAAATACGGTCATTTTCTTGTATATTTAAGAGTTGAATCGTCCATTGGTTGATATCATGATGATTTTTTTCCATATAGCGGGCAACCCATTTTGAAAACAAGCCTTTTGGTTCCCTCATTTGCTTTCCAATCCAGCTTTGAATCAATGTTTAACACCTGCTTTACACCAGTAAATAAAACTATTTACAAATTTTCTTACTTTTTATATCGGCTCTCATCTAACAAAAATTAAGACCTAGTCCTAAATCCTTTGTCCTTTATAAGACGACATCTTTTCTAAAAATGTTTCGCATAATCAAAAATTTTTAACCAAGTAGGCGGTTTCATTAATTCTGCCGAGATTGATTTCGTTTTCTGCATGAGCTGCATATTTTATGAATGTATCTTGATTAGATAAAGGTGGTGCTAGATTATGGGCTTTGGCGGTTATTCTGGAGGCTACTGCGGTGGTTACGGTGGCGGTTTTGCAGGCGGATTCGCGTTGCTTGTTGTACTGTTCATTTTATTGATCATCATTGGTGCAAGCTGGGTTTATTAATGTAAAAGGAGCAGAAAACGGTGACGTTTTCTGCTCCTTTCTTTAGTACCAATAGGTAGGATAACTGTATATATGCCGTCTGAGCATTTCCTGCTGCTCCCTTTGGAATCGATATGGATTGCCATACCCATGCTTTAAGGAATGCGGAATGGACACATATCCGTGTCCAACTGATGGAAATCGCATATATGGTGACATAGACATTCATTGATCACCTCACTATCTGCCTTTTACGATTATCATATGTGGAGGTCATCAATGTGGAACGTGTCTAAACCTGGTCCTTCTCCCTTGTATAAAAAGCAAGCATTGCAAGCATGATAAACATGTCTGTCTCCTCCTTTACGTGATTTTCTTCTCATCTTTAGTTCATATACTTTAGTTGTTTCTGCTTCATTTCTTCATAAAAGGTTTCTACCTGTTGTTCATAAAGAACTGTTTCAATGTCTTTGTATTTACGCTGGATCGTTAATGTAATAAAAAATAAGTGGATTGTCATATACGCTCACCTCCCTTCAGTTCGCAAAACGCGAAATAGCCCACAGATCTTCTATATCAGTTGACCTGTGGGCACACAAAAACGCAGATCAAAAGACGCTGTCTTTCAACCTGCGATGGATGATGCGCTGAATCCTCGTTTCTTAAACAGATGTAAAGCGTGCTCCGTAATAGGTAAAGGAAGAACACGAACTCTTCCACAGGCTGATGACATAATGAAATTGATGGTTTAATTGATTTTTAAATACAAGCAACATATTCTTCAGCCTCCTTTACGTTTTTATTTACTTTGTAAGTATATCCAGCAAGCGCCATTTTGTAAACCAGTTTTTAGGAATTTAGATGATTTTTGTGTTTTTCACTAATCGGCCTTGTTCGTTCATCCAAGTCAATTTAAAAAGCCCCCTCATCATGAGGAGACTTTTTTATAAATCTTCGTCAAGTTCTTGAAGTTTCTTTTGATAAAATAAAGCCCGTTTCACACAAACAAAAGCAGCGAATAGGAATACACAATCTACTCCTATCATCAGCATTTTTGAAAATGCTTCTACGTGTTGGTTTGGCAATATGGTACCAATATATATAAAGGTACTGACAGCAAGCAAAATAAAAGCGTATTGCTTGTAATCTGTCATTAAACCATACCACTTTTTCTTCACTTGTTTCACCTTCCATGTTCAATGTCTATTGATAGCTTAACATAGTAAGAGAAAGTGAAGTGCATGTAAATCTATCCATTCATTAGAACGTTTAGCCCTTGCTCTAAGTCATGTAATAAGTCATCAATATCTTCAATTCCAACCGAAATACGAATTAAACCATCTGTAATGCCAAGCTCTTCTCGTCTTTCTTTAGGGATAGATGCATGTGTCATACGTGCTGGGACAGAAATTAAGCTTTCAACAGCTCCAAGGCTTTCAGCAATCGTAAACAACTTGAGTTGACTTAAAAACACATCCACATTTTCTTCTTTCCCAATATCAAAAGAGATCATGCCGCCGAAGCCTGTCGCTTGTGTTTTCGCCAGCTCGTGCTCTGGGTGAGCTGGCAGTCCTGGATAATAGACACGTGTTATCGCTGGATGCTTCTCTAAATATTCGGCTATCTTTTGCGCATTTTGTTGATGCGCCTCCATTCTCAGACCTAGTGTTTTCATCCCTCTCATTAAAAGCCATGAATCTTGAGGACCTAGAATACCGCCTGTTGAATTTTGAACGAAATGTAGTTCTTCTCCAAGCTCTTTTGTCGCTGTCACGACAAGTCCGCCTACAACATCACTGTGACCTCCTAAATATTTTGTAGCACTATGCAACACAATGTCGGCACCATATTCAATCGGCTTTTGGAAGTAAGGCGTGAAGAAGGTGTTATCTACAATCATCAGAATATTGGCTTCTTTTGTCATTTGACCAATCGCTTGTAAATCTGTCATTTTTAATAAAGGATTGGTCGGTGTTTCAATGTATACAGCCTTCGTCTGAGGCAAAATGGCATTTTTGACTGCTTCAGGATGACTTGTATCAACAAATGTTGCATCAATCCCAATGCGGTTTAGTACCTTGGTGATGACTCGATAGGTACCGCCGTATACGTCGTCTGTAAGCACAATATGATCTCCGCTGTTAAATAACATCATGACAGCTGTAATAGCAGCCATCCCTGAACCGAATGCGTAGCCACTTGCTCCTCCTTCAAGATCACGAATGACTGTTTCAAGTGCAGTTCTCGTTGGATTCGCTGTTCTGGAATATTCATAACCTGTATGTTCTCCAGCTTTCGGCTGCTTATAGGTGCTCACTTGATAAATTGGTACAGACACTGCGCCTGTTTTTTCATCTCCTGTTGTTCCCCCATGGATCATCATCGTTTTCGGTTTCATTTTATTTTCCTCCCTCATAAATTCCTTTACTTAAATATCGATCACTGCTATCTGGAAAAACGGTTACAATCACTGTCCCAGGTACTGCCTTTTTGGCTTCCTCCAGTGCTGCAAATAAAGCGGCTCCAGATGAGCTTCCTAGTAGAATCCCCTCTTTCTCCGCTGCTTCCTTCACCATACGGAAAGCATCATCATCACTGACGGTATAAATCTGATCAAATAAAGCCGTGTCCATATAATCTGGTATAAATTCAAGACCAATTCCTTCTGTCCTGTGCGGCCCAGGCTCTCCCCCATTTAAAATAGATCCTTCTGGTTCAACCACGACCGTTTTTAATGCATGATTTTGCTCTTTTAAATATGCGGCACATCCTTGGAAGGTTCCTCCAGAACCTGCTCCTGCAACGAAGATGTCTATTTTTCCATGTAATTCAGTCCAAAGTTCAGGGCCAAGTGTTTTATAGTAAGTCAATGGATTTACTTGGTTTTTAAATTGTAAAACGCAATAAGCATTGTCAAGGCTTGCCTCTAACTCAAGTGCTTTATTTATTGCACCTTTCATTCCCTCTTTTCTTGGTGTATGAATAATCTCTGCACCAAGCGCCTTCATAATTTGTTGTTTTTCTTGACTAAAGTGTTCTGGTACACAGAAAATAGTCCGCAATTGATATTTTCTTGCACTTAATGCAAGCCCAATCCCAGTATTTCCTGCAGTTGCTTCAATCACGGTCCCTCCTGGGCGAAGTTGACCAGACGCAAATGCTTCTTTGATCAGCATTTCCCCTAATCGATCTTTAATACTTCCACCTGGATTCATCATTTCAAGCTTCGCATACACTTCAACACCTTCTGGTACGCCAATACTTGACAGCTTTAGAAGTGGTGTTTGACCAATTAATTCAGTGATATCCTTAATGACAACCATCATTTTTCCCTTCCTTTACGTGGAAAAGAAGGGGGAAACCCTTCTTTTTATTGTGTTTGCTTTATCATACGCAGGACAAGGTCTGTTGAGTGAATCGCTGCTTGCTCTAGAAATTGATCAAAGGAAACATTCGATTCTTTCCCAGCAATATCCGATAGCGCTCGAACGACAACAAATGGTGTTCCAAACAGCTCGCATACTTGCGCAACTGCTGCTGCCTCCATTTCAACCGCATATAACTCTGGGAACTTCTCTCTCACAAACGCTACACGTCCTGGGTCATTCATAAACGAATCTCCTGTTGCGATCGTTCCTTTCACTACTTGAATATGATCAATCTCAGAAGCTGATTCCTCTGCTAATCTCACAAGTTTTTCATCTGCGACAAAAGCAGCTGGTAAACCTGGCACTTGTCCATATTCATAATCAAAGATCGTCACATCCACATCATGATGTCTCACATCAGTAGATATGACAATATCCCCTACATTTAAAGAGTGATGGAAACCGCCAGCAGAACCTGTATTGATTACATAATCTGGCTGAAAGCGATCAAGCAAGAGAGTTGTGCTGACAGCAGCATTCACTTTTCCAATCCCTGATTTTAATAAAATCACTTCTTTATTTTCATAAGTCCCTGTTGTAAATTCACACCCAGCAATGTTTTCTTGTGAGGCATTCTTTAATTGATCTCTTAAAATGGTTACTTCTTCTTCCATTGCACCTATTACTGCGATTTTCAAATCAAAAACATCCCTTCATTCCCATTTCTTCGCCACTACGATCCAAACAAAGTCATTCATCTGCTGAAAGGATGTGCTAAAACCTTCTTCTTCAAAGATTTGCTTTAGCACATCAATGGATGGATAATATTCCGTTTCTAAATCCTCTGCAAGCTGGTCAAATCCAGCGGCTTTTGCTTTTTCAATTTCAGCATGATGTGCTGCTTGATTTTGAAACATTGTATCAGCAAAGACTATTTTACCATCTGAGTGAAGGATGTTGCTATAGATGTGAATGGCTTGTTTTTTTTCTTCGTCCGTTAAATGGTGGAAAGCATATGAGCTGACGATCGTATCCGGCTTAAAAGGAGGCTCCGGAAACGTTAAAAAATCACCATCGTGTACATTTGGCACTCCTTTTTGTAGAGCAGCTTCTCTCATCGCTTGTGATGGTTCAACACCAAAAACTTGTTTACCCGCTGCAAGCAGCGCATCCGTTAAATTACCTGTGCCACTTCCGAATTCAAGGACACATTTACCTGAGCGTTTGACAATTTCTTTTAAAATAGCTGGATAATGGCGAAAGACCTCTTCATACTGCTCATCATGGCCATTTACCGTGTCATCATAAGATGAAGCCCACTGATCAAATAAAGAAAGAAACTCACGTCCCATTTTCTTTACCTCCACTTTATCTATTTATTCCTATATGCATAGTATGCTTTATTCCGCGAACAGTTTTTATCCTACCACATCTTCTGCTTCTTTCCTACTAAAAAATACTGGGAAGGGGTAGAAAAATGATTGCACTTTTGAAATAGAGAGATTATGATGAGCCTAAAGCATGAAGGGGTGAATTTGATGGATTTTCAACTGGATTTTCTAAAGGATAAAATTGAATTTTTTGAAGCAACTTCCTTAAAAGAACTCGAACAAAACATCCAAAAACAAATTGAACATAATCAGGCTATTCTGCTGACAGTCCATTCAGTGAGTCACCAAACAACTGTCATAGATGACCGTCTTTTATATACAGCCGTTGTTCATTTTAAAGCCAATGTCTAATGAAAAAAAGATAGTATGACTATCTATTCAACGTGTAGACAAACCCTCGCATTCGTTGTTATCTGTGCGCTGGTGCTCACGAATATTTCATTCGCTCCGCATAAATAGCTTAGGTCTTCCTGACTTCAAGGGTTTTCAATTCACGATGAAAAAATGACAAAGGGCTAAAATAAAAACCATTTAGCCCTTTGTGGTTATTTTAATTTTTCAACCTTTACAGGTTTCCAGCCTTTTTCATCAACCCATGTCATTTCCACACGGTAGCGCTGACCTGTCGATTTATCTCGGATGGTTCCTTTTGCATCTTGAGGTCCACCATTGTTACCTAACCAAATAACAGTCATTTGATCCTCTGGAATACCCGTTGCATATGACATGGCTTTCAGCATTTCCTTCCAGTCTTCTGACTTGGAATCGTAGGTAGCAGTATGTGAACCAGTTTGCTCTGTACCTATAGGTTTCCAGTCATCATTTTCATATGTTTTGTCCACATCACTGATTTTCCCGCCGTCTGTCTCTTTGGCGTCTTTTAACGCATCTTTGTTTGGCTGATCTTCATCATCATTGGTTATCTTCGTATCGTCGTCTTGGTCAGATGAATCTTCTTTTTTTGCATCTGAATCATCAGATTTGTCTTTGTTTTGATCTTTTACATCTTCATCTGTTGTCTGTTTATTATCACTCGATGCAGGTGCCGTTTTTGATGGTTCATTCGCTACATCTGTATCTTTCGGTTTATTAAAAATTAACAAACTCGATGCGACAACTAAAATAAGCACGACAACTATACCAATTAATATGTTAAGCACCATATTCGCCTTTCTGCGCTTATCACGATGTTCAAATCGAGAGTTTCTACTCAAAATCTCTGCACTCCTTTGCCTCTGTTCCCTAAGTCGTTACTATTCTAACATGACATGAAGGGATGTTCTATGTCTGTTTCTTTTCAATTTCATTGACCTTTTTTACAATATCATAAAACGCATCATTTGTCTTAGCCCGGCCACTTGTCTCATCTAGATGGACCACAACGAGAGCATATTTGGGTTTTTCCATTGGAAAGTATCCTGCAAACCATTTATGGTAGAGCGTATTCCCTTTTTTATCTTTACTGCCGGTTTGGGAAGTGCCTGATTTCCCCGCAACTTTAAATGGCAAATCTTGAAATCTTCTTCCTGTGCCTTTTTCATCTGTCACCACCTGCCTTAAATATCGCTGCAATTTTTGCGCGGTATAACGGTCAATATTCTCACCTTGTGCTCGTTTATTTTGAAAGGAAAGCATGGTCGTTCCATTTTGATAAAGGACTTTATCTGCAATTCTCACTTCTCTTCGTTCGCCGCCCCTTGCAATAGTTGCCATCATGTTGGCTATTTGAAGAGGGGTCGTTTTGACATTTTTTTGTCCAATCGCTGTTTGTGCAATCGCCTTTTTGACATGCTTGTCTCTTTTATCTCCCCAGACGTTGCCCGTCTCTTCTCGATCAAATTGTTTGAACTGCTCCTTGTGGTAAACATCACCTTCCCAGCCAACACGATCAATGAGCCCAAGTTTCGTAGCTGTCTGCTCGATGATTTGTGGATCGGTTTGAATCATCTTGTCAGCTAGTGTCGCAAAGGTATAGTTACAGCTTTGCGCAAAGCTTTCGGACAGGTTCAGCACGGCCTGTTTTCCCTCTGGCTCTCCATATAAATTCTTTCGACAGTCATACATGGTATGAGGCTTGTCAAGGTTTTTTTCTATGGCAGCGGCAAGCACGGCTGTTTTAAAAACGGAACCTGGTGAAAATGCCGTAAGCATGTAATTCCTCGCCTTGTGCCGATTCTTGCTTGTGACACTTGGCACACTCGCCATGGCCAGCACACTGCTATTTTGAATATCTAAGAGAACAGCCCCGCCTTTTTTCACTCCTTGTTCTTTAAGAATAGTCTCCATTTCAACTTGCATCTCTTCGTCCATTGTTGTCTGCACCTGAAGCGGATAAAAGGAATTGGCTTCTGCTGTATATTTGACGTCCATCCCAAACAAAGGGTTTCCCTTGCCGTCCACATGATATAACAATTTTGTGTCTTGTTCAGGCAATAAAAATTCATCAAACGTACTTTCCAGACCAAACGTACCAATTTCAGTTCGAATCGAGAGCTCCTTTTTATCTGGATAACGTTTTCTGAGCAATTCTGGATTCTCGCTTGTGAACCCTAATGTCTGAAGTGCAAGCCTTTTTTTGTCTTTCTCTTTCATATATACGCCGTAGACGCCTGAATATTTCATATCATTGATATCTTTCAGCTTTTTTTTCGTGATGTCGTCTTTTAATATGAGAGGCTTTTTGGTTTTTGATAGCTTCCTTTTGAGTTCTTCTGGTTCCATATGGAGAATAGAAGCGGTTTGTTTTAAATGAGGGAGATCGTATTGCAGAAAAGGAAATAAGATGACCGCTGGCTGTTCTTTTGTGAGAAGCCGCTTTCCATTTCGGTCTAAAAACTCACCTCGTCCATCTGAAATGACCACTTCTTCTGTTCGTTGTCTGACACTTTCTTGAATTAAATTGATGTCAAGCTTTGAGAAGGATTCTGTGAAAAACAGCTGTATTTCTGCCAGTCTCGCTAAAAGACCGAGCAATAAAATAAAAATAATGGCTCCTGTCCATTGAATTCGTCTTTTTTTACGCATAAAAACACCTCATCCCTATTGTGGACGAGGTGTTTATCGTGTAAACGTATTTATGAAATTTTCACAATTTGTACGAACATTTCGCCGCCTGGTGTTTGAACGGTTACTTTGTCATCTACTTTTTTGCCTAACAAGCTTTTCGCAATTGGTGAATCGTTTGAAATTTTTCCTTCAAACGGATCAGCCTCTGCACTTCCAACAATGGTGTAAGACTCTTCTTCTCCGTCTGGTAATTCAACGAATGTGACTGTTTTACCAAGAGAGACGACATTTGAATTGCCTTCATGTTCAATTATTTTTGCATTACGAATCATGTTATCAAGCGTTGTAATACGACCTTCTACAAACGCTTGCTCTTCTTTTGCTGAATCATATTCTGAGTTTTCAGAGAGGTCTCCAAAGCTTCTAGCGATTTTAATTCGCTCGACAACCTCTTTACGTTTAACCGTTTTCAAATATTCAAGCTCTTCTTCTAATTTACGCTTTCCTTCTTCTGTCATTGGAAATACTTTCTCTTGTGCCATGAATCATTCACTCCTTCTATTAATCCTCAACATACAAGCTTCTGTATGTGAGTGACGACTGAAATATACAAGAATGAGGACATGTTCAGGCCCTCATTCTTTCTGTCCCATATTCGTAAAAGTCCATCTTACATGGCAACCCGATTAGATGCAACTATTATGCCTTTTTTAAGCCAAGGAAAGAAGCGATCTAATCATGGGCTATCTTCATCGCACAAACTGTGGAAAGGCACAGGAAGCTCCTGTACCTAGTTCGGCCATTTCGATCCTATGCAAACGGAAGAATGACTTATCCATTCTTCATCATCCAATACATAATATGGTCAGTGTACGATATGTCTATGCTATATTATTACAAAATTTCATTTTGATCAAGAATTGTTTGAAAATTTGTGATGATTTGTTGTCGTTTTTTTAATATACTTTTAAAAAAGTCGAAAACTTCATCTATCTGCGTTCTATCGTATCTTTTTTATTTTACTTTCCCTTCATTGTTTTCCTATCATATCAAAACTCTCATACAATCTTTCTTTTAAAGAAAAATATTGGATGTTGTCGAATTCTTATGATGTAAGACCAAATACATGTCAAGGAGTTTTGAATGAAAATAAAGAAAACAATGGTTTCCGTTTTATTCGTCTCTAGCTTATCTTTTTCACGAATGGGTATGGCATCTACCTAAGAAACACATGCTTTTGCAACGAATAACAAGTATTCCGAGCTTCAAACATCTAGTGTAATATCAATTCAAAATTATAACTTATCTTTAAAAGTGGGTGAGCGTTAATCCATTTCTGACAGTGCAGCTACACGCTATTGGACAGATAATCAAGGGGTAGCTTCTGTTAGCTTTAATGGAGTGGTGACGGCTCATTCACCAGGAAAAGCCACAATCACTCTTTATAAAGGAACTTCTGTTTTCGGACAAGTCTTCGTGACTGTCTGATGATGTCGCTTGAAAAGAAGACAAAGGGCTAAAATAAAAACCACTTTAGCCCTTCTGTCAACAATCTAGATCTTTACGATGTTAAGGTCTTTTTTACTACAATGTTTATTCTCCCCGGTTCTGGAGGATCGTCTGAATCTTTGTGACCATCAAATCAATTGCCACATGATTTTGACCGCCTTCTGGGATAATGATATCAGCGTAACGTTTTGTTGGTTCAATGAATTGATTATGCATCGGTCTTACGACAGACACATATTGTTCAATTACTGAATCAATGGAGCGGCCTCTTTCTTTCATATCTCGTAAAATACGTCGAATGATCCGAAGGTCTGCATCTGTATCAACATACAGTTTCATATCCATCAAATTTCTTAAACGTTCATCTTCAAGAGCAAAGATGCCTTCAACGATGATGACATCCTTTGGTTCAACATACACCGTTTCTTCTGAGCGTGTATATAGCTTAAAATCGTAAATTGGTTTTTCGATTGGTTCGTATCTTAATAGCTGTTCCAAATGCTCAATCATGAGGTCATTATCAAATGCAAGCGGATGATCATAGTTCGTGAGCAGGCGCTCTTCAAATGGCATATGACTTTGATTTTTATAATATAAATCTTGCTGGAGCATGAGGATGGAATGTCCTTTGAATTTTTCATAGATAGAATTTGTGACACTCGTTTTACCTGAACCCGAGCCGCCCGCTATTCCAATCACCACTGGTTTTCTCCCCATGGACCTGTTATTTCCCCTTTCTCATCATGTTGCTAGGGTAAACTTTTTGATCAAGCTTAAATTTCACGATTTGTAGCGGGTGACGGGCGGCATCAAGCTCATTCCCTTTTTCATCCCAAATTTTATCAATTTTGCATGTGAAGTTCTCAATTTCCGGTCCGAAGAATTCAACTTCATCTCCAGCTTTAAAGAAGTTACGCTGCTGCAATGTCACGATTTGTTCTTTTTCATCATAATGAAGAACAAGTCCTACGAAATCAAATGTTGTTTTCTTCCCATGAACGCCAAACATTTGTTCATCCGTTCCTGGTACTCCCTCAAAAAAGGCAGGGGCCGTGTCACGATTTGCACATTTATCTAATTCATCTAACCATTCTTGCTGGATGACAAAATTGTCGGGGTCCGCACAATATGCATCGATCACTTTACGATACACGCTGACAACGGTTGCCACATAATGAATAGATTTCATTCGTCCTTCAATTTTTAAGCTATCAATACCCATTTCAATCATTTGTGGAATCGATTCTACAAGCTTTAAATCTTTTGGACTCATCGCAAAAGGTGCATCTTCTTCACCAAATAATGGCTTTTCCTCTGAACCATCGAGCTTATACAAATCATAGTCCCAGCGGCAAGATTGACAGCAGCCTCCGCGGTTGGAGTCTCTAGCTGTCATATGGTTACTAAGCACACAGCGTCCAGAATAGGCAATACACATCGCGCCATGAATGAAAGTTTCGATTTCAATATCTACCTTTTCTTTCATTTCTTTAATTTCTAACGCGCTTGTTTCACGTGCAAGCACTACACGCTCCAGTCCCTCTTCCTTCCAGAACTGAACGGCTTTCCAATTTGAAAGAGATTGCTGCGTACTTAAATGTACTTCTAGTTTAGGTGCTACTCGTTTGCACGTTTCGATAATTAGCGGGTCGGCTACGATAATGCCTGCTACACCAGCACCTTCAATCGCTTGGAGATATTCTTCAAGGCCGTCCATATTCTCATTGTGAGCAAAAATATTCGTTGTCACATAGATTCGTGCGCCATATTTGTTCGCAAACGCAACGCCTTCTGCCATTTCTTCAATTGAAAAGTTATCTGCATTTGAGCGAAGACCGAATTCTTTTCCACCAATGAATACGGCATCTGCTCCATAATGTACAGCAATTTTCAGCTTTTCCAGGTTACCTGCTGGTGCAAGTAATTCTGGTTTTTTTGTAATGACACGTTTTCCATTGATCATTTCAGAAATTCCATCTTTTAAAAGTGCCATATTCTCTGCCTCCTTTTGTTTTAATAAACCGTTTCTTTAAAGAAGAATCCTGTGTCAATGGAACGATTGACAGGTTGAATTTCTTCAATGCGCTTGACCCAATCCTCTTTTTGATTTTCATAAGCTTCTTTATCTACCATCAGCAGGTCAATTGCTTTTCTGTAAAGTGAGGTCACCTCTGTCATGTAAGAAAGTGACTTTAAAATTCCGTCAATTTTAAATGAATCAATTCCTGCGTCAACAAACTCTTCTAATTCATCAATCATACAAACATCATTAGGACTCATGATATGCGTGCCGTTTTTATCCTCAAATATAGGATATTTGTTTTGACGCTCTTGATCATGGAGGAATAGACCTTCTTCCATATCTCTTCCTTCAATGTCCATCTGCTTGCCTTGATACTCATAGTAATTACCGATTAGCGTACGTTTTGATTGGAACATACAGGTCATGCCATGTACTTGAATTTCGATCTCAACATCAGCGTTTTCCTTAATCTCAATCACACTGTCCATATTGAGTTCTTTAGCTAGAACTGCTCGGGTTGCACCTTTTCTGCCCCAGTAGTTACAAGTGAAATAGTTTGTTCCGGTTGTTTCTGTGCTCCAGTGAAGATTCAGGCTGACACCTGCTTCCTTCGCAACCATGATCACTGCTGGGTCACCGAAGACCACACCGTCTACTTTTAATGCATCGAGAAATGTTAAATAATCTTCAAGCAGTGGAACACGGTCATTATGAAAAATAGCATTCATTGCCACATAGACTTTTTTGTCGTGTGCATGTGCAAGGTGAACGGCCTGTTTCACATCTTCTCTTGAAAATTCGCCTGCAAGACGAATACCATATGTTTGTTCACCTATTAAAAATGCGTCAGCTCCCGCCTCGATTAGTGGCAGTATATCTGATACTTTCCTTGGCGTCACAAGTAATTCTGGTTTTTTCATGATTGGTCACCTCTTTTTGTACTAATGGCTATCCCATCTCCAACCGGTATGATACAAGTTTGAAAATGAGGATTTGACATAAGCCACTGATTATATCGATCAATCTTTCCAATTAATTGTTTTTTGCGTTTATCTTCTACCTCTTCTTCATAATTTGTCGCCACTAAGCCTTTAAATAATACATTGTCTGTGATGATCATTCCACCATCAGCCAGCATGGGCTCAAACAATTCAAAAAAGCGTTTATACTGTCCTTTTGCAGCATCAATGAAAATCACATCATATGGCGCCATTGTTTGAACAGTTTCTGCCGATTCAATGGCATCACCAAAGAACACATGTATTCTTTCTTTTAACTGTAATTCCTCAATATTGCGTGTCGCTTCTTCATACCGTTTCTGATTTCGTTCAATGGTGTAAATGTCAGCATCAGGTAGAGCCGTAGCCATCCTGATAGCCGAATAACCAATCGCTGTTCCAACTTCGAGAATTTTCTTAGGCTTTTTCATTGAAAGGAGCTGCAGTAAAAACTCAATGCTCACCTTTTCCATAATCGGAACATGATTCACTTTGGCGTATGCTTCTAATTGCACTATTTCATCAGGACCTGGCGGAATTAAATTTTCAATATAATTATTTATTCGATCATCTTCGATTGTCATTATATGTCTAGCTCCTTCATGACCTTAGAAAGAAGAGTCCTGCCTTTTTGCAACTCCCTTTCTCGTCAATCTTTCGTTCGTCTAAGTAAAAACAACCCGATACATTTTACCATAAAGAAGTGGTAATTGCGAACCAATAAATTGGATGACTCAACGAAAAAAACTGCAGCCAATCTGTCAGTTGTCTACAGTCTTTTTCTCTCACAAGTTAATTGCTGCCTGTGATGTATTTTGCTTTGGCTTTGTTATGCTCATTCAGCGTTTTGGTAAAGACGACTTCTCCATTTTTCTTCGCTAGGAAGTAAACAAAATCTGTTTTCTCTGGATGTAATGCTGCTTTCCAAGAAGATTCCCCAGCATTTGCAATTGGTCCAGGTGGCAGCCCTTTGTTTACATACGTATTGTAAGGTGATTTCACTTTCAGGTCTTTGTACAGGACGCGAGATTTATGTTTACCGAGCGCATAAAGAACGGTTGGATCTGTTTGTAGCGGCATGTCCTTTTTTAATCGGTTATAAAAAACACTTGAAATTTTTGCTCGATCCGTCTTTTCGGTAGCTTCCATTTCAATTAAAGACGCCATTGTCAGAACATCGTGAATGGACATGTTTCTCTTTTTCATATCTTTTTCATGCATTTTCACGTATTGATCCGTTTGTTTAATCATTGTTTCAATGATGCTTTCCAATGGTTCATCTTCACGATAAAACGGATACGTAGCAGGAAATAAATACCCCTCTAATGGATGTTTGATATTTTTCTGCTCAACTTTTGATGTCACAGTCTTCGGGTATTTTTTCATGAGTTTTTTGATAAAAGCTGGATCATCCAACTTTGCTACAACTTCCTTTGCTGAATAGTTCGTTTGGTTGGCAATAATCGTTGCAATATCAGACAACTGTTTTCCTTCTGGAACCACAAGCTGAAAGGCGTAATCTGTTCCGCCAGAAGTCAATTTTTGGATAAGCTGATCTACATCCATTGTTTGTTTCAAATGAAAGTATCCTGCTTGAAAGCCGGTAGCTTTTTTGTATTTTGCAGAGTAAGTAAAAATAGTCTCATTCGAAATAAGCCCTTTTTCTTTCAAAATGCCGGCAATCTCTCGAACAGATGTACCGTTTGGGATATGGATATTAATCGTTTGTTTGCTTTTTTGATCGACCGGTCCGAGCGCTGATTGAACATATAAAAAGCTTGATAATGTCGTAATGATGATCACAGCAAGCACAGATAACAGGGCGATCCCCATTTTTCTTTTAAAAAATGGTGGTTTCTTTTGTTCTGAAAACATGCATGGCCCTCCTCACATCTAGCCTTTATACTACATGATTCGACGGAGTTCGGCAATGACTTGCTCATACATCAGTTTAGAGAACTTCACATAATACCGCTAAACCAACACCACCGCCACTCTTTTTCAAACATTCTCATATACCGATCTTCAACAATGACTATAGCTGCCTCACTTAAGATGAGCTTCTCTACACATTCTGCATGAGACCATCTCGGATCAAGCGGAATGGCTGTCCACCCTGCTGAAGCAGCTCCAGCAAATATTTGAAGAAAAGACACACCATTCGATATTAAAAAAGCGACTCTTCTTTGCTGATGAGTTACTTTTTTCAACCACTGTGCTGATTTCTGAACAAGCTCATACCATTCTCTATAAGTCATGCTTTCTTTCTCATTGATGATAGCCATTTGATCAGGTCTAGTCTCTGCATAACTTGCATACGTTTCAGTTACAAGTGTCAAATTGCTCGTCCTCCTTTATGTATTTCCCTTTTGCGATAAGACATCGCTTGGATGATTTTGACCGTGAAAACGGAACAAATGCCAGCTTTGATTAAATCGCCAGGTACATAAATCATACTCAGTAATGCTGCTTGTTTTACTTCTATATGCATCATCATTGCTTGAAAAGGAACACCGCATATATACAAAATACCAATACTGCATAACGCATACACAGCAAATAGACGTAATGCGGTCATTTTTTTCAGGCGATTCAGCCACCAACTGATCACAAAGGCAGCAATTGGATAGGCAAGTAAAAAACCGCCACTTGGTCCAAAAAAGACCCCAATTCCACCTCTTCCTCCTGACAAAAGCGGTGCACCCGCTGCCACAATTAGAAGAAAAAGAAGTAAACTCATCCATGCTTGTTTTGGCTTTAACAACCCGCCAGCTAGCAGCAAACCAGCCGTTTGTAATGTGATTGGAACCGGTGTAAAGGTGAAGAAAATAGGCGGGATTAAACCTAAAATACCCATAATAGCTGTCATGAGTGCGATTTGCATCATTTCTTGAATTTTTAACATACATGCCCCTCACTCTATTTATATATAGAAATAAGAGTAAAAGTTCTTCTCATATATGTCAACTTAAAAAATAATTAGGTTAACATAATGTATATAAAAAGACCTGTGATTGAGATCTCGGATCATGATCACAGGTTTTTTTTATTTCTACTCTTCGTCCTCTTCTTGATCTAAGAACGTATTTAACGTTTCTTCAATCATGTCCCACTCTTCATCTGTTTCAATCGGCTCAAGTTCCCCATCTTCCCCATTTTCATTAGGTGTGAAGCTTGATGCATGAATTTCAATTTCTTCATTGTCTTGCTCAGAGATTGGGTAGTAAAGAACATATGATTTGTTGAAATGGTCACTTTCAAAAGTAAATAATATTTCGCAAAGCTGTTCATTTCCATTATCATCAACGATTGTAATTTGTTTTTCTCCGTGTTCCATTTGATTCACCTCATTTTAATTTAAGCTGTCTAAATACCCTTGCAGGATCATCACAGCCGCCATTTTATCAATGACTTTTTTACGCTTTTGTCTGCTCACATCGGCAGAGATGAGCATTTTTTCCGCTGCCATCGTCGACAGACGCTCGTCCCAAAGCACAACAGGAACATTGTACGTGTTTTCCAGCACTTTCGCAAATGATTGGCTGGCCTCGCCTCTTGGACCGACCGTACCGTTCATATTCTTCGGAAAGCCAAGCACAATTTGATCAGTTCCGTATTGCGCAATGATGTCAGACAGGCGGCTTAGACCAAAGTCTCCGCCTGCTTCATCAATTTTAATTGTTTCAATTCCTTGAGCTGTCCATCCCATTTCATCACTTATGGCAACACCAAGGGTTTTCGTGCCTAAATCTAAGCCTAAAATTCTCATGTTTTACGCCTCTTTATGTGTCTCTAAGTACGATTTAACCAATTCCTCAATTAATTCGTCTCGTTCTAGTTTACGAATTAGGTTACGTGCATCCTGATGTCTTGGAATATAAGCAGGGTCGCCTGACAGCAAGTATCCAACAATTTGATTGATCGGGTTGTATCCTTTTTCTTGGAGTGCGTCGTAAACTGTGATTAGCACTTCATTCACATTGGTTTCAGCTGAATCATCAGAGAAGTTAAATTTCATTGTCTTATCAAATGAACTCACTGCGTCTTGCACCTCTCTTCCAACATTCTACTAGCAAGCATTTGTCTAACCGCTCATCTAATACCATTATTCTACACTACATTGCATGATTATAAAACGGATTTGACAGATTCTTCGACAGTTGCTAGTGCTTCTTCAAGCTTGTCTGGTTGTTTCCCGCCTGCTTGAGCCATATCTGGACGACCGCCTCCGCCTCCCCCGCAGATTTCAGCCACCTGCTTGACAAGCTTGCCTGCATGAAGTCCTTTTTCAATAACGTCTTTTGTCACACCTGCTGAAATGTTTACTTTTCCATTTTGTACAGCGCCGAGTACGATGACAGCTGATCCTAATTTAGCTTTTAGGTCATCTACCATTGTTCTTAAGTGGTTCATGTCTTTTGCGTTCACTTTTTCTGTTAAAATTTTCACTCCGCCAACGTCTGTTACTTTTTCTAAAATAGAGCCTGCTTCTGCCTGACTTAGTTTCGCAAGAAGGGATTCATTTTCTCTTTGAGCCTCTTTTAACTCTGCTTGTAAGGAAGCGATTCGTTTTGGTACATCCTTTAGATTTGATTTTAATTCCGAAGCAGCCTTCTCCAAAATCGCAAGCTGGCCATTTAATTCTTCATAGGCTCCTTTGCCTGTGACAGCCTCGATACGGCGCGTTCCTGCACCAATACCCGATTCTGATGCGATTTTAAACAAGCCGATTTCAGCCGTATTTTGCACATGACAACCTCCGCAAAGCTCGATGCTGTAATCACCTACTTGAACGACACGAACGATATCGCCATATTTCTCACCGAATAACGCCATCGCGCCCATTTCTTTTGCTTCTGCAATAGGTTTAAGATCAATTGCAACAGAGATTCCTTCCCAAATCTTTTCGTTGACGATTGTTTCAATTTGCGCCAATTCCTCTTTTGTGACTTGTCCAAAATGAGAGAAGTCAAAACGAAGTCTATTTTCATTCACTAATGAACCTGCTTGATTGACGTGACTGCCCAGTACATCTTTCAGTGCCTGATGAAGCAGGTGCGTCGCAGTATGGTTTTTCACAATACTTTTTCGAAGAGCAGCTTCAACTTCAGCAGTAACTTCAAGACCTTTTTGCACAGTGCCGCTGACAACCATTCCTTCATGGACATGCTGGCCGTTTGGTGCCTTTCTGACATCGTTAATTTCAATGATGGCTTCAGCACTTCTTAACGTCCCTTTATCTGCTACTTGTCCGCCGCTTTCTGCATAGAAGGGTGTTTCATTTAATATAATTTGGACCTTTTCACCTTCATGCGCTTCTTTCACAATCTCACCATTTTGAAGCAGTTCAATGATGTGTGCTGTAGTTGTTAAATTTTCATACCCAACGAAGGTGCTCTCTACTTTAATATCCCCTAAAGCACCGCCTTGAACTTGCATGCTGCCGACATCTTGCCGCGCTTTTCTTGCACGTTCACGCTGTTTGTCCATTTCAGCTTGGAAGCCTTCTTTGTCTACTGTCATTTTCTCATCTTGTGCATATTCCTCTGTTAGCTCGACAGGGAAGCCATACGTATCATACAGCTTAAAAACATCTTCACCTGATATTTGTGAGCTCCCTTTGTCTTTTTCTTTTTTGATCATCTCTGACAGAATGGCAAGCCCTTCATTGAGCGTTTCATGGAAGCGTTCTTCTTCGTTTTTGATCACTTTCGAAATAAATTCTTCTTTTGCTAGAACATCTGGATAGAAATCCTTCATGATCTCGGCCACAACTGGCACAAGGTCATACATAAATGGACGGTTGATATGAAGCGTCTTCGCATAACGGACTGCACGGCGCAGCAAACGTCTTAGTACATAACCGCGTCCTTCATTGGAAGGGAGCGCTCCATCACTAACCGCAAAAGCTACTGTACGAATGTGGTCAGCAATGACTTTAAATGCTGTGTCCTTTTCTTTCGTTTCTCCATAGGTTTCTCCAGAAATCGTTTCCACCGCACGAATAATTGGCATGAACAAGTCTGTATCAAAGTTCGTTGGAACATTTTGAATGACTGATACCATTCGTTCAAGACCCATCCCAGTATCAATGTTTTTCTTTGGTAGTGGTGTATAAGAGCCATCTGGATGATGGTTAAATTCAGAAAAAACAAGATTCCATACTTCTAAGTAGCGCTCGTTTTCACCACCTGGATAAAGTTCCGGATCATTCATGTCATTTCCGTATGCTTCGCCGCGGTCATAGAAAATTTCAGTATTTGGTCCGCTTGGTCCTTCTCCGATATCCCAGAAATTCCCCTCAAGACGAATAATGCGTTCCTCAGGGATACCAATTTTGTCTCTCCAAAGAATATAAGCTTCCTCATCTTCTGGATGAACAGTCACAGATAACAAATTCGGATCAAAGCCAATCCATCGTTCGCTTGTCAGGAATTCCCATGCCCAATCAATCGCTTCTTCTTTAAAATAGTCACCGATTGAGAAATTACCAAGCATCTCAAAGAACGTATGATGGCGGGCTGTTTTCCCTACATTCTCGATATCATTTGTACGAATTGATTTTTGTGCGTTACAAATACGCGGATTTTCAGGAACAACACGTCCATCAAAATATTTCTTTAATGTCGCCACCCCGCTGTTAATCCATAGAAGTGTTGGGTCATCATGCGGTACGAGTGAAGCACTCGGTTCTACCGCATGTCCTTTTTCTTTAAAGAAGTCTAAAAACATTTGACGTACTTGCGCAGAAGTTAAAGTTTTCATTTAAAAAATCCTCCCTTTTTATTTAACATATCTCCACACAAACGAAAAAACACCCCGCCCTATGCAAGCATAAAACTACTTACACAGGGACGAGATGCTCTCGCGGTACCACCCTGATTATAGACACCAACGTCTATCACCTTCACATCCGATAACGCTGGAAAGAGCGGCAGTGTTTATCTGCACTCAGGACTAGCTTCCGTTAAAGGTCTGATAAGGCTTTTCTCAGCAAATAAAACCTCTCTCTTTATCAGCTTTTTAACGTACTCGGGTCCATCATTGAATTGACTATGTATGAATCGAAATTATTATAGACAACTCGGCACATATTGTCAATGAACGCTTCGTCTCATGTGAATATATTGCACAATGATGACTCTAATAATTGCTGCAGATGGTACGGCCAAAATCATACCAATTAAACCAAACAATTCTCCTCCTGCAAGCAGAACAAGCATGATGACCACAGGGTGCATATGAAGACTTCTACCCACAATAATCGGGCTGAGCACATTGCTTTCTAAAAATTGCAGAACTGCCACTGTGATCATCACAATGATGACTGATTTAACTGAGACAGTGAAAGCAATGATTAAAGCAGGAACAGCACCAATTATAGGTCCAAAGTATGGGATAACATTGGTTGCGCCAATCAGTACACCTAATACGAGTGGATAAGGAATATGAAACAACCAGAAAATTATGGCTGCTGCTCCTCCAATCAGTGAACAGACAAACAATTGTCCTCTTATATAATCACCAAGTGAGTTATCGACAGCCCTTACAAATGCATATCCTCTCTTTCGGAACTTAGGCGGCGTTAAATACCATGCAGCCCGCTTCATCGTGTTTATATCTTTCACCATGTAAAAGACAAGAAAAGGAATCAAAGCAGCGACTAATGCATAATCAAATAACACCTTACAGCTAAGAATCATCCGCTCTGCGCCATTTGCCGCATAAGTTTCCGATTGCACAATGAACCGGTCAAGCCGTTCATGCAGCCTGTCAGGCCAGTGGCTCGTATGACGATGAATATGAGATAAAGCGCCATTATAGGTTTCAGCAAGCACTGGTATTTGCTCTGACAGCTCATTTAACTGTGCAATCATTACAGGCGCCCCTTTATATACAGCAAAACCTGTGCCGCCGAAGAATAATAAATATATCAGCAAGAGACTGAATGTTCTCGGCAAACCCTGACCGTGCAGCCTTTCAACAATTGGATAGAGCAAATAAGTAATAAAAATGGCGATGAAAAGCGGAATGAGAATAGCTTTTAACAATAAAAAAATAGGCATCCATATCTCGTCTAACTGAATCAAAATGAGTAGGGATGCAAGGACAAGCAATACACCTGCAGCATATATAAGAAACTCTATCGGACGTTTCTTCACCTTTTTCACCTCTTTTCTTATTGTTTAACCTTCTTCTGTAAATATCCATATAAATAAAATTTGTCCTAACTTTGTTAAAAATGAATACACATGAAACATACAGCTCCATCCAACGTCACTAGAATTTTGTCACATCCCATTCCATCATTTCCCTTTTTCACAAGCGTCGAAAATGAACAGAAGAGGAGGTTCTTCATGATCACATTCGAAGAAGTCAACAAGTATTATGGCCAGTTCCATGTACTCAAGGACATTAACCTACATATTCAAAAAGGTGAAGTTGTTGTGATCATCGGTCCTTCGGGGTCTGGTAAAAGTACCATGCTCAGGTGCATCAATCGTCTTGAAAGTATTGATGAGGGGAAAGTGCTCGTCAACCAAGTATCTGTTCAGCACCCCAAAACCAACATTAATCTTGTCAGACAAAACATTGGCATGGTGTTTCAGCACTTCCATCTCTATCCTCATAAGACGGTGTTAGAAAACATCATGCTAGCGCCCATGAAGGTCAAAAAAGTGAGCAAAGAAGAAGCAAAGGAAACGGCTGAATTTTATTTAAATAAAGTCGGTATTCCTGATAAAGCAGATGCTTACCCTTCAAAGCTTTCTGGAGGTCAGCAGCAGCGTGTGGCCATTGCAAGAGCTCTTGCAATGAAACCTGAAGTCATGCTTTTTGACGAACCTACTTCTGCTCTTGACCCAGAGATGATCGGAGAAGTACTAGATGTCATGAAACAGCTGGCCCGTGAAGGAATGACCATGGTCGTCGTCACACACGAAATGGGATTTGCCAGAGAGGTTGCTGATCGAATTGTCTTTATCGATGAAGGAAAGATTCTTGAAGAATCCACACCTGCTGCATTTTATGAAAAACCGCGTGAGAAACGCGCTCAACAATTCTTAAGCCGAATTTTAAATCACTAGGGGGAATTGATTCATGAAAAATATGAAACGCTTATCTTTACTTGTTTTCATCACTTGTTGTGTTGTCGCACTTACAGCTTGTGGTTCTACAGAGAAAGGATCATCTGTTCCAAAACAAAAAAGCTCATTAGAAGCCATTAAGAAAGATAAAAAAATTATTTTTGGTGTAAAAAATGACACACGTCTGTTCGGTCTAAAAAATCCTAGCAGCGGGGAAATAGAAGGATTCGATATTGATATTGCCAAAGCCATTACGAAGGAAATACTCGGCGTTGATGGAAAAGCAGAATTTAAGGAAGTCACGTCTAAAACGAGAATTCCCTTGTTGCAAAAGGGAGATATTCATGCGATTGTCGCCACTATGACGATCACAGAAGAACGCAAAAAAGAAGTCAACTTCTCTGATGTTTACTTTGAAGCAGGACAATCACTTCTTGTGAAAAAAGGAAGCAACATACAATCCATTGATGATATTAAAAAAGGAACCAAGGTGCTTGCCGTCAAAGGTTCCACCTCTTCCCAAAATATTCGCCAAAAAGCACCGGAAGCATCTGTCTTAGAATTTGAAAACTATCAAGAAGCCTTCACTGCATTAAAATCTAACCAAGGACAGGTGCTCACAACAGATAATGCGATCTTGTTTGGAATGGCAGATGAAGACTCAAACTATGAAGTAGTCGGCGGCACCTTCACAAATGAGCCTTATGGGATTGCCGTGAAAAAAGGCGATCAAGAGCTGACAGATGCAATCAACAAAGCATTAAAAGATTTAAAAGATAAAGGAGAGTATGACAAGATTTATAAAAAGTGGATTAAGGAATAATGGTTTTACAAGCAATACAGCTGTCGCCAGGTTGAGCCGCTTAGGCTCGCCTGTTGATCAGAAAGGAAGTGGACTGATTGCTGCGGTTTTCAATTTTAACTGAAAACTTAGACCTTTATTTAGAAGGGTTTAAATATACCATTGGTGCAAGCATTATCGCCTTAATCGGAAGCTTTTTGATCGGTACGTTCATTGCCATTATGAGAATTGCTCCACTAAAGCCGCTGAACTGGTTAGGGACGGCTTACGTGGAGTTTATTCGGAATATTCCGTTATTATTGATCACATTTGTTTTCTTTTTTGGTTTACCAGAGTTGGGCATTGTGGCAGATGGCTTTACAGCCGGAACCATCGCACTTGCCATTTACACCTCTGCGTTTATTGCCGAAGCCATTCGAGCAGGCATACAAGCTGTTCCAATTGGACAAATGGAAGCAGCTCGTGCTTGTGGTCTGTCATATGGTGAGACAATGCGATATATTATTTTGCCGCAAGCCATTAAAATGGTCATTCCTCCTCTTGGAAATCAATTTATTAACCTTGTCAAAAACTCCTCTATTCTAGGCGTCATTGCAGGGTTTGATCTGATGTATCAAGGGGATCTCATTGCTTCCCGAACGTTTGTGACATTTGATGTATACATCTTCGTTGCTATGTTTTATTTACTATTAACGATTCCGCTTAGTATAGGGGTTGGCTATTTAGAAAGAAGGTTAGCCCGAAGCCACTAGAAAGGAGGAAACACAATGGATTTTTTAGGGGCCTATCAGCCTGATCATCTCGTCTTTTTACTCGAAGGATTTGCTGTCACCTTAAAAGTGGCTTTTATCTCCATCATTTTGAGCTTTGTCATTGGATTGATCGTTGGCACATTGAGATTCGTTCAAATTCCTGTTCTATCAAAAGTGCTCGCTGTCATTGTTGAAACGATTCGGAACTTGCCGCTTTTGCTCATTATTTTTTTTACGTATTTTGCATTGCCTGAAATCGGTATCAAGCTTAGTATTACCGTCTCAGCAATCGCTGCATTAACCGTTTTTGAATCGGCTATGTTATCAGAAATTATACGTAGCGGACTTAAATCAATTGATAAGGGGCAGGTTGAAGCAGCAAGGTCCTCTGGTTTCACTTATATTCAAACATTAAAAATGATCATGATGCCTCAAGCTTTACGCCGTATGGTGCCACCGATTGTGAGTCAATTTATTTCACTTTTAAAAGATACATCCTTAGCGGTCGTCATTGCTCTCCCTGAACTATTGCATCACGCTCAAATTTTGAACGGCCAAAGCCAGTCATACTTACTTCCCATTTTCCTCCTTTCGGCATTGCTGTATTTTATCGTCAACTTCGGCTTATCACTGATTGCAAGGCGATTAGAATATAGGCAAACTTAAAAAGGACATCCGCTCATTCATGGATGTCCTTTCCCTTTAAAGCATACGCATAACACGTTTTCTCAGCTTTTTCATATTCCGCTTAGATGGCATATCATATTTACTTGCAAGGTGATATGCAAGTGCACCCGCACTAAGCGTTAATAGTGAAGAAGTCATTTTGCCCATTCGAAATTCCCCCTTAACACTTATAGTTGAATCGAACGTTCATCATCACTAAACAGATCATCTAAACTGCTTAGTGTACCGTCTTCCTCCACTTGATGTGTAGATATTTTGCCTTTTGACAGCGTCAATTCAATAAAACAGCCCCAACAATAATATTGATTGACCCCTATTTTTCCGATGTCTTTACATTTGCAATTTGGGCAAATGAGCATAATCAGCACCTCTTTACGTTCGGTTTAGAACAAGTGCTTCCTTTTGAACGTTCATCAAGGTTCCAGCAGCGTAAAGCTGCTTTCGTATCCCTGATAGCTCTGTAAAGAAGCCGTCTGAGAGTTCATATGCTACGATTGTGCCCGAATTTGGACAAAAGTATACATCTTCCAAAATGCCTAAATTTTCACCATCGGGTGATTGCATCATTTTCTTTTTTAGTTTCGAAAATAATATGGAGGGTGCAGCGGAATCTAATCCCATCGACTCATGGCAGCACACATATAAACCTTTGTCTGTCAGTTTATCGCCACCTGAGAATGGAATGAGCGCACAATCTTTCTTTTTCCCGTCTAAAATATACCCTCCGCAGCTACCGCCGGCTAATAAACAAATATCTTTGATTTGACCAAGTGAATGAGACAGTTCATCTGTATAGATAGACATTCCCTCAAGCTCTCGACATGTTCTCAAAATGTGATCAACCACCTTTTGCGGAACAGTCTTATCGTGTGCGTTTGTTGTATGCCTCATACGAAGAAATGGCTTCCATGAATGAAGGTAGACAAACCCATTCGTTGTCAGATCTGCGTGCTGGTGCTCACGAATGTTCAATTCCCTTCGCACAAGTAGCGGTTTTCAATTCACGCTGAAAAATGTCAAAGGGCTAAAATAAAAACCATTTTAGCCCTTTGTCAACAATCTGTTTAGTCATGCATAAAATCAAATGGGGTGATTCCCTCCATTCCGATATTTGCATCATGTACGCTAAACGGAAGTTCTTTTTGAAGTGCTTCAAGTTCAGCATCCATCACCTTTTCGGTGTTTACAAGTCGCATCGTTAATGACGTTTGTCGAAGGGAATCTTCATTATTTTTGACGCCCCATTCCAGTGCTAATTCTTCACCGCACAGAATCAAATACTTTTTGCTTCGTGTAATGGCTGTGTACAACAAATTTCGTCGAAGCATTCGATAATAGCTTCTGACCACTGGGAGCACAACGATCGGAAACTCACTGCCCTGTGATTTGTGAATGGAGCAGCAATAAGCATGTGTAAACTGATGAAAATCTTTTTTCGTAAAGGTGATTTCATTCCCATCAAATGATATGACGACCATGTCTTCTTTTTCCGTATTTTCTTTTGCGTAAAAAATCGAGACAATTTCGCCAATGTCACCATTGAAAATGTTATTCTCCGGCTGATTCACAAGCTGAAGCACCTTATCCCCCGTCCGGTACACAACATCACCAAAGGAGATTTCCCTACCCTTTGGTTTTTTAGGGTTCAAAATTTGCTGAAGCATTTTATTTAGCTCATTGATGCCGGCTTTTCCTTTATACATAGGGGCTAATACTTGAATATCTTTCGCCGTATAGCCTTTTTGAGCTGCGTTTAGGACAACCTTTTCAATGACTTCTTTCAATTGATCTGTTGTACATTGAATAAAGGATCGATCTTTTGATCGTGCAGCTATATTTTTTGGTAGAACACCATTTTTCATATCATGAGCTAGCTCAACAATGGTCGAGCCGTCTGCCTGCCGGTAAATATCTGTTAAGGTGACAGCAGGTACGACATTTGATGCTAGTAAATCCCTTAATACTTGTCCTGGGCCAACAGATGGAAGCTGGTGTTCATCCCCCACCATAATGACTTGAATCTGATCAGGGATCGCTTTGAATAAGTGGTTTGCAAGCCAAATATCCAACATGCTCGATTCATCTATGATGACAAGTTTCCCTTCAATTGGCTGATCCTCATCGTGCGAAAAGCCTTCAGACCCATTCCAGCCAAGCAGCCTGTGGATGGTCACTGCCGGAAGCCCTGTTGATTCGGTCATTCGTTTGGCCGCCCGTCCCGTTGGAGCAGCTAGGACAAATGGAAACGATTCATCCTTTTTGTAATCACTTGGATCAAGCGATACGCCGTGCAGATCGCTATACAGCTCAACGATTCCTTTAATCACCGTTGTTTTTCCTGTCCCTGGTCCGCCCGTTAAAAGCAGCATAGGTGACATGAGCGCTTTTTGGATGGCTTCTTTTTGTGTAGGAGCATACTGTACACCTAAACGTTCCTCCAATTCACCAAGTGCAAGGAGGAATTCTGATTCAGGAAATTGATCTGCATATTCGGTTTGGGATACAATTTTTTGAATTCGTTTTGCCACACTCTGCTCTGCATAAAACAAAGAAGGATGATAGCACCTGTCATCTTCAATTATCATATCTTTCCCTTCACCAAGCGCGAGTATTTGATTAGCTACATCCATCTCCGTGACTTTGTCATCATTCCCTGTTTGGTTGAGCAACTTTCTCGTTTCAACAATGAGATCTTTTGTTTGGATGTAAGTATGGCCGTCTTTCAGGCAGGCAGTCTCTACTGTATAAAGAAGTGCTGCACGAATCCGAGCCGGATCATTTCCGGAAATGCCCGTTCTTGCCCCTAGCTCATCTGCTTTAATAAATCCGATTCCCTCTACATCTTTCACAAGTTGATAAGGATTTTCTTTAATTTTTTGCAGGGTTTCGCCTTCATACACTTGGTAAATTTTCATACTCAACTGTGGACCAAAGCCATACTGATTTAGGTGGATCATGATTTGCTCCAGTCCTTGATGCTGTTGAAGCGCAGCAGCAAGCTTATCGGCTTTCTTTTTTGATAAGCGTGGAACCTCATACAAAACAGCTGGGTCACGCATAATTTTATGAAGCGTTTGATTCCCTAGCTGACCCACAATGTCTTCTGCTGTTTTCTTCCCTATCCCTTCAAATAAGTCACTGGAGAGGTAATGAATAATTCCTTGTTTCGTTGTTGGCACTTCTTTTTCAAAATGAGTCGCCTGAAACTGTTCGCCGAATTTCGGATGGCTCGTGACTTTTCCATAAAAAATGTACGTTTCGTTCTCATGAAGTGCTGGGAAGTAGCCTGTGACAGATGCCGTTTTTTCCTCTAAGTCTTCTGATGTCTCAATGACTTTCACTTTTAATACTGAATATAAATTGCTTTCATTATGGAAAATAACAGCTTGCACTGTGCCTTTTAGAAATGGCTCATCATCAAGCTTCATTTGATCTGGATTTTCCTGCACAGGTCTTCCCTCCTTCCTTTTATTTTACCTCTTGAATCAGCTTTTGGGCATGAAGTGCGAGCAGATGATCAGGCTGAACTTCAACGGCTTTCCCTAGCATTTCAAGTGCTTCGTCCTTATTCTCTAGATAAGCATAAGCGACCCCTAAATTATAAAAGGCATCTGCATGTTGTGGGTCACGCTTTACCACTTCTGTAAATATATTCACTGCTTCTTGCAGTAGATGTTCATTTGCTAAACACATGCCGAATTGAAACCTTGCTTCATTGTCATCTTCATTTAATTCGATTGCTCGCTGTAGATAAGGCATGGCGAGCTTCGGCTGCTCTAATTTCATAAGCGTATGACCTAACATATAAAATAGATCACTATTTTCCATTCCAGTTTTAAGTGCTTTTTCAAAAAAGTCTTTTGCTTTCATAAAGTCTTCTTTTAATGTGTACACATTTCCTGCTCCGTAATAAGCCGCAGCTGCTGTGTCATCTAGCTCAATTGCTTTCTGGAAAAAATTCAAGGCACGTTCGTATTCATTGATACTTGAAAGTAAATTGGCAAAATTGATATATGGAACGGGGTCTTTAGGGCTTTCTTCTATTGCTTTTGTAAAAGCTTCTGCTGCCTTTTCGATATCCCCTTGATTGAGTGCTTCAATGCCGATCTCATTGTGATTCATTTCGTTTATCTCATCCTTTCATTAAAAAACCTCAACAGTGACGTTGAGGTTTTTGAAACATGTTAAACATACGACAGCTTTTGACCATCTTTAAAGACATCATCTATTGTACCGCCCCCAAGACATTCGTCACCATCGTAAAAGACAACAGCTTGACCTGGTGTGACAGCACGAACTGGTTCTTCAAAGAATACCATCGCTTCTTGCTCACCTGTTATTTTGACTTTGACTGGATGATCTTCTTGACGGTATCTAAATTTTGCTGTGCATGTTAATTCACCGTTTTCGTCTACAATATGAGAACGAGTCCAACTGATATTGACGGCTGAAATACTGTCAGAATATAAAAGCGGATTATGGAAGCCTTGTTCCACAAATAACACATTTCGTTCCAAATCTTTCCCAACAACAAACCAAGGGTCACCGCTTCCACCAATTCCAAGCCCTTGACGTTGACCAATTGTGTAATACATCAATCCATCATGCTGACCTTTCACTTCTCCATCCATTGTCTGCATCACGCCAGGCTGTGCTGGCAGGTACTGACTAAGAAATGTTTTGAAGTTTCTTTCTCCAATAAAGCAAATGCCAGTCGAATCTTTTTTCGTAGCAGTTACCAGCTTTGCTTCTTTCGCCAGTTCACGAACCTTGCTTTTCTCTAAATCACCGATTGGGAACATCACTTTATCAAGCTGCTCTTGTGTCAATTGATTTAAGAAGTACGTCTGATCTTTGTTCGCATCAAGGCCTCTTAGCATTTTGACTTCGTCGCCTGTTCGATCGACACGTGCATAGTGACCTGTTGCCAAATAATCTGCACCGAGCGATAAAGCATGCTCAAGAAAAGCTTTGAACTTAATTTCTTTGTTGCACATGACATCTGGGTTTGGCGTTCTGCCTGCTTTATATTCATCGAGGAAATATTGAAACACTTTGTCCCAATATTGCTTCTCGAAATTTACTGCATAATAAGGGATTCCGATTTGGTTACAGACACGAATGACATCCTCGTAATCTTCCGTTGCTGTACATACACCATTTTCATCAGTGTCATCCCAGTTTTTCATAAATATGCCGATGACATCATAGCCTTGCTCCTTTAACAAAAGGGCAGCAACTGATGAATCGACTCCTCCGGACATCCCGACCACAACTCTTGTCTCTTCTGGTCTTTTTGTCATCTTCATCAACTCCAATTTCAATGAAACAGCGTTCGTGTTTCTTCTTCAGGTGTAAAGCTGTTTCATTCTTCACACTAAAATGAAGGGGAAACATTCATTTGACAAGACGTTTCACAACAGCCGCTATTTTGTGTGCTGCCTGCTCCACATGATCCTCTTCATTTCCAAGACCGAAGCTTATTCTAACTGAGGACGTCAGCTCTTTTGCTTCCTTGCCAAACATGGCGCTTAAAACGTGCGAAGGAAGGACAGATCCAGCCGTACATGCAGATCCACTTGAAACAGCAATTCCTTCCATATCCAAATTCACAAGTAACGATTCAATAGAGACTCCCAGGAAATGAACATTTAATATATGCGGCAATGTATGTTCAGGATGTCCATTGATCGTGAAAGCAAGGGATTCTTTCTCAAATACTTGCAACATGGTTTCTTTGAGCTTATCATAATGCGCTGCTTTTTCTCTTCTATTTTGCTTTGTCAGTTGTACTGCTTCTGCAAGCCCAACGATTCCAGCCACATTTTCAGTACCAGCACGCCGCTTTCTTTCTTGTTCTCCCCCGAACATTTGCGGCAAGAGTTTCACACGTTCATTCACATATAAGAAGCCTGTCCCCATCGGTCCATTTAGTTTATGGCCTGAAGCAGACAATAGATCAATATGGAGATCGACTACATCAATAGGCATTGTCCCAAATGCCTGTACGGCATCTGTATGAAAATAAGCAGGATGATCTTTCAAGAGTTCGCCAATTTCTCTTATTGGCTGAAGAACCCCTGTTTCATTATTACCGTACATGATGGTGACGAGGATGGTATCATCTCTTAGCTCCCGTTTTAACTGATCTAGATGAATCAATCCTGTTTGATCCACATCTAAGTAAGTCACCTCAAACCCTAGCTTCTCTAAATGTTCACACGTATGCAACACCGCATGATGCTCTGTTTTCGCTGTGATGATATGTTTTCCTTCATGTTGCCTTGCCATTGCTACACCTGTGATCGCCAAATTATCTGCCTCTGTTCCACCACTTGTCAGGATGATCTCCTGCGATTTACAGTGTAATTCTGCTGCGATCACTTCTCTTGCTTCATCAAGCCACTTTCTTGCCTCACGTCCAAACGAATGAATACTAGAGGGGTTGCCGAATGTCTCTGTAAAAAAGGGCAACATCTTGTCCACAACACGCTGTTCCATTGGTGTTGTGGCAGCATGATCTAAATATATACGTTCCATTTCCGGTACACCTCTGAATTAAATATAGAACATGTACGCATCTTGGTCCCCATCGCCTGTATAACTAGCTAGGTCTTCAAGAGTTGTATTGTCCAGTACATCTTTTACTGCATCACGAATACGAATCCATAGCTCACGCTTAGCTGGTTCCTCATTTTCAATAACTTCGACAGGACTAATTGGTCCTTCTAATACACGAATAATATCACCAGCTGTAATTTCGTTCGGTTCATGGGCAAGTACATAACCGCCGTACGCTCCGCGAATACTTTTCACAAGACGGGCATTGCGAAGTGGTGACACAAGTTGTTCTAAATAATGCTCAGACAAATCATTGTTTTGAGCGATAGATTTTAATGATGTAGGGCCTTCGCCATGTTTTTTGGCTAGTTCTATCATAATCGTCAGACCGTATCTGCCTTTAGTTGAAATTTTCACGTTAAACACCTCTGCGTTTTCTATTCTATGTCATCAAATTTTTCTGATTTCATATACGCTTATATAGACCAAAAGCAATTATATCATACTTTCAACTAACTTTCATTTGCAGGTTCCCCGCTTCACGTGAGGCCACATCCCTTTCCTATTTGAAGAAATTTCGGTACTCTATACACACAAGACAAAGCTCAGGAGAGATAAATCATGAAACCTTTAGCTTATCGGATGCGACCAAGTCATATTGAAGACATTATTGGACAAGAGCATCTAGTTGGAGAAGGCCAAATTATTAGACGAATGGTAGAGGCCAAACATTTGTCCTCAATGATCTTATACGGACCGCCTGGGATTGGCAAAACGTCAATTGCCACTGCTATTGCTGGTAGTACAAGCATTGCCTTTCGAACACTGAATGCGGTCATTCATAACAAAAAAGATATGGAAGCTGTCGCAGCTGAAGCAAAAATGAGCGGCCAAGTCATCCTGATTTTAGATGAAGTACACAGGCTGGATAAAGGGAAGCAAGATTTCTTACTTCCTTATTTAGAGAATGGGATGATCATCTTGATCGGCGCCACAACAGCGAATCCCTATCATGCGATGAATCCCGCCATACGAAGCCGAACCCAAATATTTGAGCTAAAGCCTCTTGAAACAGAGCAAATCAAAGCAGCCTTAACACGGGCATTGCTTGATGAACATCGAGGACTTGGCGGTTATTCCGTAACCGTCGCTGATGAGGCAATGAACCATTTTGCACAGGGATGCGGCGGGGACGTCCGGTCCGCTTTAAACGCCCTTGAACTAGCCGTCTTATCGACGAAAGCTGATGAAAACGGAAATATCTCCATTACCCTTACCGAAGCAGAAGAATGTTTACAAAAGAAGAGCTTTTCGCACGATAAGAACGGTGATGCTCATTATGATGTCCTCTCGGCTTTTCAAAAATCCATTAGAGGATCTGACGCTGATGCTGCTCTCCATTATCTCGCAAGACTTATTGAAGCTGGAGATCTTGAAAGCATCTCAAGACGATTACTTGTGATCGCTTATGAGGATATCGGCCTAGCCAGTCCGCAAGTGGGACCACGCGTATTAAGCGCTGTTCAAACAGCAGAAAGAATTGGTTTTCCAGAAGCACGTATCCCGTTAGCAAATGCAGTCATCGAGCTGTGCCTTTCCCCAAAATCAAATTCTGCTTATACTGCCATTGATGCAGCTTTAAAAGACATTCGATCAGGAAAAGTAGGTGAAGTGCCTGTTCATTTAAAGGATGCTCACTATAAAGGAGCGACGGCACTTGGAAGAGGCGTAGATTATTTATATCCGCACGATTATGAAAACGGCTGGGTGAAACAGCAATATTTACCTGATCCGCTTAAAAACAAGCAGTACTATCAGCCAAAACAAACTGGGAAATTTGAAGGAGCGCTTAAGCAGGTCTATGAGAATATAAAACGACAAAAATAAAAACCCCCCCCTGCATCAGGATGAGGTCAAGTCCCATCAACAGGCGGGGAATTTATTTATCTTTTACACGGGTAATTGGAATGTCTTTTAAAAGCTCCATAATGACATGACCACCCATGATCAGCCCAGCAACAGACGGTACAAATGCATTGGATGAAGGCGGCATTTTCGCCTTGCGAATCTTCGCCTCATCATTTCCTACTTCTTTTCTTACATCCTCACGAATGACAATTGGACTTTCGTCAGAGAAAATGACTTTAATCCCCTTATGGATGCCTTCCTTACGCAGACGTGTTCTCACAACTTTTGCAATTGGATCCGTATGTGTTTTCGAAATATCAGCAATTTGAAATCGTGTCGGGTCTGTCTTATTCGCAGCACCCATACTAGAAATCATGTTGACATTGCGCTTTAGACATTCTTTCATCAAATGAATTTTGTAATGAATGGTGTCAGAAGCATCGATGACATAATCAAGAGGATATTCAAAAAATTGCTCATATGTTTCCTCTGTGTAAAACATCTTCAGGGCAATAACTTCACATTCTGGATGAATATCAGCAATTCTTTCCTTCATTAAATCAACTTTGGGTTGACCAATTGTTGACAAAAGAGCCGGCAACTGACGATTTATATTCGTAATATCAATATCATCTTTATCAACAAGAACAATACGCCCAACGCCCGAGCGAGCAAGTGCTTCTACTGCAAATGAACCTACTCCGCCCACACCAAGCACTGCAACCGTACTGTTTTTTAACCTATCTAAGCCTTCCTTGCCAATGGCAAGCTCGTTTCTTGAAAACTGATGTAACAAGTGCCTCACTCCACCTTTATTTAAAATGAATCGAAAGAATCATATCACATTCAGACTTCTCCGTCATCCTTCTCAAAGAGAAAAAAACACAAAAAAGCCCCGAACACGCCGCCAGCTTTTCCTTCGTTTTGAACCCCGCACCATGCAGGTGGGTGCTCTCTTCCTCACTTTATAAGTCCTCTATTGAGGCATTTATGCAGAAAGGAAAGACAAGCTCCCGTATAAAAAAATGTTCGGTCAAAACTAGGTAACCACCGTACGTATCAGGACTTTATTTACTGGTTGATGAAAGCATATCACAGGCATGCCTTACTTTCAAGCGTTTACATACCCATAAACATGCATCTATTTTACTGTTTTACTTTTTGTTTTGATAGCTAGATTTAGCTCATCAAGCTGCGCTTTGCTTACCTCACCAGGTGCGTCTGTTAGTACGCAACTCGCACTTGCTGTTTTAGGGAAAGCAATCGTGTCTCTTAAGTTAGAACGACCCGCTAGCAGCATCACTAAACGGTCAAGCCCAAGTGCAATACCGCCGTGCGGAGGAACACCATGATCAAATGCATCAAGCAAGAAGCCGAATTGTTCGTATGCTTCTTCCTTTGAAAAGCCAAGTAAACCAAACATTTTTTCTTGAATGTCCTTTTCGAAAATACGAATAGAACCTCCGCCAAGCTCATAACCATTTAGCACAAGGTCGTATGCCTGTGCCTTCATGTCTTCTGGGCTTGTTTCAATTAATTCAAGATCGTCACGAACTGGCATAGTGAATGGATGATGGGCAGCATAGAAGCGGCCTTCGTCTTCATCTTTTTCAAACAGCGGCCAATCGACAATCCATAAAAAATGAAATGCAGACTCATCAATGAGTCCAAGCTCTTTGCCGAGTTTTAAGCGAAGTGCTCCGAGCGCATCATGGACAACTGACGTCTTATCAGCAACAAAGAGTAAAAGGTCGCCTTCTTCTACTTGTAGCTGCTGCTTTAATTCTGTTTGCTTCGTCTCATCAAAGAATTTGGCAATTGGCCCCTTCAATTCTGCCCCTTCTGCTTTTAGCCAAGCTAGACCTTTTGCGCCGTAGTTGGCTGCAAATGCACCAAGTGCATCAATGTCTTTTCTTGAGTAGTTGGCTGCAGCTCCTTTCACATTAATTGCTTTCACAGCTCCGCCATTTTGCACAGCACCACTGAACACTTTAAAGTCTGAGTCCTTCACCGTGTCTGAAATGTTCACAAGCGTCATGTCAAAACGCGTATCTGGCTTATCTGATCCATAACGATTCATCGCTTCATCGTACGTCATACGTGGTAATGGTAATGTCAGATCAATTCCTTTGACATCTTTCATGACCTTTGCCATCATTTGTTCAGCAAGATCCATGATATCCTCTTGACTCATAAAGGACATTTCAATATCGACTTGTGTAAATTCCGGCTGGCGGTCAGCTCGTAAATCTTCATCTCTGAAGCACCTTGCGATTTGATAGTAACGATCTATACCTGACACCATCAGCAATTGTTTAAATATTTGTGGAGACTGAGGCAGTGCATAAAACTCCCCTTCATGTACACGGCTTGGTACAAGATAGTCACGTGCACCCTCTGGGGTACTTTTCGTTAAAATCGGCGTTTCAATGTCTAGAAAACCGTTGTCATCTAAAAAGTGGCGGAATGCTTTTGTCACTTCATGACGCATCTTCATCGTTTCAAACATCACAGGGCGGCGAAGATCTAGGTAACGATATTTTAACCGGACATCTTCTGATACCTCGTCTGCTTGATTTGAAATTACAAATGGAGGCGTCTTCGCTTCACTTAAAACCTTGACAGATTCTGCTTGGATTTCAATTTTGCCTGTTTTTAGATTAGGATTGACAGTTGCTTCCTCTCTTGCGACAACCGTACCTTTTATATCAAGGACATATTCATTTCGAATTGATTCTGCTGTCTCAAGCGCCTCTTTCGAAAGATCTGGGTTGAATACAACCTGAACAATTCCCGAACGGTCGCGCAAATCAAGAAAGATTAACCCGCCAAGGTCACGTCTCTTTTGAACCCACCCCTTTAAGATGACTGACTGACCAATCTGGTCTTCTGTTACTTCTCCACAATAAAAAGTTCTACCAAACACAAACATTCCACTCCTTCTTTACGCTTTCTGGTGGGCTTTCAACATTTGAATCAGCTCATCAAGCTTCACTTCAATTTGTTCACCCGTTGTCGTATCTTTTACATTTACAATATGTTGATCAAGCTCATCGTCCCCAAGAACGGCAATAAATTTTGCTTTCAGGCGGTCAGCTGATTTAAATTGCGCCTTTAGTTTTTTCCCTGTATAATCCATTTCGCTTGAAATGCCTTCTTTTCTAAGTCGATTCAATAAAGAAACGGAATAGTCTTTCGCTTTATCTCCAATGACAGCAATGTATAAGTCGATGCCATCTTGTACTGGAAGCTCTATCTTTTCAGCATCAATCGCCGAAAGAAAACGCTCAATACTCATGGCAAAACCGATACCTGGGGATTCAGGTCCGCCAATTCCTTCGACAAGTCCATCATAGCGACCGCCACCAGCTAATGTTGTAATAGCACCAAAGCCTTCTGCATTGCTCATGATTTCAAAAGCGGTATGATTGTAATAATCAAGACCGCGCACTAAGTTTGGATCGACGACATATTCAATGCCGACATCTGTTAAATATTGTTTCACCTTTTCAAAATAAGTCCGTGACTCTTCATTTAAATAATCCTGAATGGATGGGGCTGTTGCCATCAATTCATGATCACGGTCCTTTTTACAATCAAGAATGCGCAGTGGATTTTGGTGTAATCTTAATTGACAATCATGACAGAATTCATCAATTCTTGGCTCAAAGTGCTCCACTAGTGCCTTGCGGTAATCAGCACGGCTATCCTTGTCACCAAGGCTGTTAATGACGAGCTTCAAGTTGGAAAGACCTGCTTTCTCATAGACACTCATTGCGAGTGAAATAACTTCTGCATCAATGGCAGGATCTTTTGAACCGATCGCTTCAATTCCAAATTGATAAAATTGACGGTATCTTCCCGTTTGCGGACGCTCATAGCGGAACATTGGTCCAATGTAGTATAGCTTTGTCGGCTGCATTGGTTGTGCAAATAGTTTATTTTCAACATAAGAACGCACAGTTGAAGCAGTTCCCTCTGGACGAAGAGTAATGCTGCGTCCCTTCTTATCTTCAAATGTGTACATTTCTTTTTGAACGATATCTGTTGATTCGCCTACCCCCCGCGCAAAAAGCTCGGTATGCTCAAAAATCGGTGTACGAATCTCTTGGTATTGATAGACAGCACATGTGTCTCTCGCAATTTTTTCAACATACTGCCAGCGTTCTGACTCTCCAGGTAAAATATCCTGTGTCCCTCTTGGAATATGAAAACTCATTTTTCGTCCTCCTACGACCATCATTCATTTTTTGTGTGGGCATATAAAAAACCCCCGCCTCTACTATTTGTATAGTAGGGACGAGAGTTATACCCGTGGTGCCACCCTAGTTGAAACATGATCATACCATGTTCCCGCTCAAATCCTTAACGCAGATTCACGTCCTCTGCCTAATGACTCATTTTCAGAGCGTTCAGCAAGAAACCTACAGAGTGTTCTTTCGTCATAAATGCCATGCGGATTCGCTTTCAGCCAAGGGCGATTCCTCTCTGCTCACGCAATTTATCCTACTATTCTCTATCATCGGTTCCACATTTTAAATTTTCAAGTGTGTTGATTTATATTATAATAAGGTCGGTGTTGCCACTCTGTCAACCCTTGCTGTGTCTCTTTTTCTTTTCTAGCTCTTCTTTTGACGTACATCCGTATTCAGAAGCAATTTCTTCAAGAAAGCCTGGTTGATCCATTTCGTCATGTTGTTTTAGATCCATGTCACGATGTCCATTATATTGAACTCGTCCTAATTTCCTACTTAATCTCATGTTTTACATCCTTTTATCACATTTTTATTTAGTATAAACAGATTAATTTATTTTTATTAGGAAAACTGCAAGGATTTAGAACGTGACATAACGAATGGACATTCATTGGTTTTACAAAGGAGGGGAAAACACCGTTTTGAATGTTAAAAAACACAATCAAATGATTCTTCTGCTCACCTGCTTTGTTCTCATGGCAAGCACTTGGCCACTCACTTTCGTGACTGCCCAAACAGATCAAGCTGTGGTCGCAACAGATGAAATGAATGTGAGAACTGGTCCAGGTTTAAGCTACGGAATAGCAGCCGTTGTAAAACGAGGAGAAAGTTATCCGATTCTCACTGAACAAGGCGATTGGGTGCAGATCGGGCTGTCAAGCGGACAAAAGGGCTGGGTCGTCTCATGGTTGATTAAAAAATCTCCTGACGCACAAAGTACGGCTAAGTCTAAAGGAAAAGGGCAAACCGATTCAAAAAACAGCACGATCACATCGACTGCCACTGACCTTCGTATTCGAACAGGCCCAGGGACATCCTATCAAGTGATTGGGACATTTCCGCAAGGCGCATTCGCCACAAAGCTGAAGACAAGCGGCGCATGGACAAAAATTTCTTATCAGCAAACAGAAGGCTGGGTTCACTCTGATTATATTTCCAGCGGACAGACAGTCTCTAAGTCAAGTCATCCTTCTATTTCTAAACAAACAGGTACAGTAGGCGTGTCTAGCTTAAATGTCAGACAAACTGCTGCACCGAATGCACAAGTTGTGGCTTCGCTCCCTAGAAACACACAAATCACCATATTACGGGAGCAAAATGGTTGGTATGAAATTCAGGTTGGCCATCACAAAGGCTGGGTCGCAAGCTATTACATTGTCAGCAATCAAGAAAAAAGTGATGGAAACGAAAAAAGTCCATCCTCTTCGGCTACGTCTAAACAAAAAGCATACATTGTCTATGATGGAACCAATATTAGAAAAAGCGCTTCTACATCTTCGGCAATAGCAGAAAGAGCAACTAAGGGAGCTACTTATCGAATTGTTCGCACACAAGGGGATTGGTACGAAGTAGCACTATCAAACGGCGGAACAGGATTTGTCGCCGGCTGGGTCGTTCAAACAAAGAAAAACAGCAGTGAAGCACCAAGACCGCAACAAGAATCATCTTCTGGAACAGGGTCTTTAAAAGGAAAAACCATCGTTATTGATCCTGGTCACGGCGGGAAAGACGGCGGCACCATCGGAGCAGATGGCGCATTTGAAAAAAACATCACGATTAAAACCGCCAAGTTACTTGCAGACAAATTGCGAGCTTCTGGTGCAAAGGTCTACTTGACTCGAAGTGATGATACGTTTATCAGCCTTCAATCGAGGGTCGCAACCTCTCATTACCGAAATGCAGATGCATTTATTAGTATTCATTATGATAGTTTTATGGATCCAAGTGTCAGAGGAAGTACAGCTTATTATTATCAAACAGCAAAAGACCAAAGCCTAGCCACAAACGTTCATCGTGAAGTGGCAAAGCACGCCCAAATTCCAGATAAAGGCGTACAATTCGGAGATTATTTCGTTTTAAGAGAAAATAAGCGTCCTTCCCTTCTTTACGAACTCGGATATTTAAGTAACCCTCAAGAAGAAGCGGTGATTTATAGCGCCTCCTATCAAGAACGAGTCACAGAAGGAATAACAGAAGGATTAACACATTATTTCCGTTAAAAAAAGAGGCTGTTAACGCCTCTTTTCTTATATCATCCAAAAGAAAAAGACTCTAAACAAACTCACGTGAGTTTATCTACAGTCTAGGGCAAGTCTATTCTTTGCTATCCATCCATATTGTCACAGGTCCTGAATTGGTCAATGACACGTCCATCATCGCCCCAAATCGACCAGTTTCTACGTGAATTCCTTTTTCTCTAAGAGTTTCATTCAATAATTCGTAAAGTGATTTCGCTACATCTGGCTTCGCTGCTTGCATAAAATTTGGGCGCCTTCCCTTTCTTGTGTCACCATAAAGAGTAAATTGAGAAACAGACAGAATGCTTCCTTTTACATCAAGTAATGAACGATTCATTTTCCCGTTTTCGTCTTCAAAAATACGCAAATGTACCAGCTTTTCGGCTAAGTAGAGCACATCAGCTTCTGTATCTTCATGTGTGACACCAACAAGGACCATATACCCCTCATTGATGGCACCTGTGATTTCTTCTCCTATCCTCACAGAGGCATTCGTCACACGCTGCACAACAAGTCTCATAGACGGTATACTTCCTTTCTAATTCATAAATCGGCGAACAGAGTAAATGTCTTTGATTTGTTTGATACGTTCCACTACTTTGTGCAAATGGTTGATATTTTGAATAAAGATCGCCATATGAATAGTAGCTACTTTATTACGATCAGACTTCCCAGAAACAGATGAAATGTTCGTTTTTGTCTCATTGACTGCTTGAAGGACCTCATTGAGTAAACCACGTCTGTCATATCCCAATATTTCAATTTCCACATTGTATTCTTTACGGTTTTGGGCAGGTTGATCATGCTCCCACTCCACTGGGATTAAACGTTCCTTTGCTTCTCCTGTTCCTACATTAGGACAGTCCTCACGGTGAACAGAAACACCTCGACCTTTTGTAATAAACCCAACAATGCTATCGCCAGGAACAGGGTTGCAGCACTTTGATAAGCGGACGAGCAAGTTATCAATTCCCTTGACTCTGACGCCTGCTTCACGTTTTTTCCTGTGATACGGCTTCGGCTCCACCGTAACTTCTTGGACCGTTTTTTCCTGTTCTTCCTGATCTCTTTGTTTTCTTTCTTTTTCAGTTAAACGGTTTGCTACTTGGAGTGCAGTAATTCCGTTATATCCAACAGCAGCATACATGTCCTCTTCATTTGAAAAATTAAATTTATCGGCTACTTTTTGAAGATTTTCAGCTGTGAGAATATCTTTGACATCAAACTCAAGGTTTTTAATTTCTTTCTCAATGAGCTCTCGTCCTTTTTCTACATTTTCTTCACGCCGCTGCTTTTTGAAAAACTGTCTAATCTTGTGCTTCGCTTGAGAAGTTTGGGCAAGCTTTATCCAATCTTGACTTGGTCCATAGCTATGCTTTGATGTCAAAATTTCAATGATGTCGCCTGTTTTCAGCTTATGGTCGAGAGTGACCATCTTGCCATTGACCTTTGCACCTATCGTTTTATTCCCAATTTCCGAGTGAATACGATATGAAAAATCAATTGGCACAGATCCAGAAGGCAGTTCAATGACGTCTCCTTTTGGAGTAAACACAAAGACCATATCAGAAAAGAGATCGATTTTTAAAGATTCCATAAACTCTTCCGCATCTGTGGATTCATTTTGGAACTCAAGGATTTCTCTAAACCAAGACAGTTTCTTTTGGAAAACCGCTTCTTCAGTTGATTCTGCTGACTCTTTGCCTTCTTTATATGCCCAATGAGCCGCAATCCCATATTCTGCAATTTCATGCATTTCAAATGTACGGATTTGCACCTCGAGCGGATCTCCTTTTGGACCGATCACTGTCGTATGAAGGGATTGATACATGTTTGGCTTTGGCATTGCAATATAATCTTTGAATCTGCCCGGCATCGGCTTCCAGCATGTATGAATAATCCCAAGAACGGCATAGCAATCCTTAATGCTGTCAACCAAAATACGAACAGCCAACAAATCATAAATTTCATTGAATTGCTTATTTTGCAAAACCATTTTTCGATAAATGCTGTAAATATGTTTCGGTCTGCCGGAAAATTCAGCCTTAATGTTCACTTCGGACACACGGTCTTTCACTTCATTGACGACCTCGTCCAAATATTTCTCACGCTCGGCTCTTTTACGTTTCATCAGATTCACAATCCGGTAATATTGTTGCGGATTTAAATAGCGAAGCGCTGTATCTTCCAGCTCCCACTTAATTTTTGAAATCCCTAATCTATGCGCAAGCGGCGCAAAGATTTCGAGGGTTTCATTTGAAATTCTTCGCTGCTTTTCCTGTGGAAGGTGCTTGAGTGTTCTCATATTGTGAAGACGGTCTGCCAACTTTATTAAGATGACACGAATATCCTGTGCCATTGCCACGAACATTTTGCGATGGTTTTCTGCCTGCTGCTCTTCCTGTGATTTATATTTAATCTTCCCGAGCTTTGTCACACCATCAACAAGCATGGCAACTTCTTCGTTAAAATGCTCTTTTAAATCCTGTAATGTCACTTCTGTATCCTCTACCACATCGTGCAAGAAGCCGCCAGCAATGGTCGATGGATCCATTTCAAGATCAACGAGGATACCCGCCACTTGAATAGGATGGATAATATAAGGCTCACCGGATTTCCGGTATTGCTCTCTGTGTGCATTCTCAGCAAATTCATATGCACGTTCTATAAATTGAATATGTTCTGCAGACAGGTATTCTCGTGCCTTATCTATGACCTGCTGCGCTGTTAAAACTTGTTCGTTCGCCATGGAATCACCTTTTTAAATGAAAACTGTATTGTAGTTTATTATCAAGAAAAAATCGATAGATGTAAAGAGAAGAAGACCACTAAAAAAATGTTGATAGGAAAAAAGCACCCTTCTTACTGAGTGCTTTTTGCGTAAAACCTCATTAGTATTGCATTAACGTCAAGATGTCGTAGCCGTCTAGCTTCTTTCTACCGTCAAGATACGTCAACTCAATTAAGAATGCGAGCCCAGCAACAACGCCGCCTAATTCTTCTACAAGCTTAATGGATGCTTCAATTGTTCCGCCCGTTGCAAGTAAATCATCTGTAATTAATACACGCTGACCAGGACGAATCGCATCTTTATGAATCGTTAACACATCTTTACCGTATTCTAAGCCGTACTCTACTTTAATGACTTCACGAGGAAGTTTCCCTTCTTTACGAACTGGAGCAAAACCTACACCAAGTGCATATGCCACAGGGCAGCCGATAATGAATCCTCGTGCTTCAGGTCCGACAATGAGATCAATGTCTCTTTCCTTCGCATATTCAACGATTTGATCCGTTGCGTAACGATACACTTCGCCTTTATCCATTAACGTTGTAATATCTTTAAATTGTACGCCTTCCTTTGGGTAGTCAGGTACAACCGTCACATATTGTTTTAAATCCATCTTTTCCTTATCCTCCTCGTACGTCAAAGCACAGGTGAGACTTCGCTCATCATGCTATTTAGCCATTCCTTCAGCTCTTTGGCTGAGGAATATGTTAATGTTTGATCAAGTTCCATCAATCGTTGTTTTGCTGTATAGGACGCTGATGCCGTTAATTCTTTTTTAGGGGCATCAAGGACTATTGACAGCACACCATTCTCTATTTTAACAAAACCGAGCTCAAAAAACACCTTTGTCATAAAAATGATTGTATCTTTTGTCCACCCTCTATGTTTGGCTAGCTCCATTCCTTGTTCTTTGAGATGGAAACTTCCCCGTTTCAATAAGAAACCATAAAACCATTTGAATTGATCACGAGATGGGAAAGACGACATAAAGTGATCTTCTTTCCTTTGAAATATCGTATAGATTCGTGCTGGTTTTTGATCTTCTAATAGCTGCTTGAGTATGTGTGTATCCGCCGGAAAATCGGTCAGCACCACATACTTGTCATTCAAATCAAACGTTGAGACATTTTCTCCATTAACAAGGCTTAAGGGGACATTTAGTAGATCAGCGTCATGCTTTGTTTCTTCATTAAAACAAAATACAAGACGCTTCTCTGGATCGAGCGCTGACACTTTCTTTTCCCAATCTTTTTTGCCGCGCAAATCAAATAACTGCCATTCATCTACTCGGGCATCTTTTAACATGAGCTGCGGTTTTTTTCGATTGTTCCATTCATTAATCGATACTTCACCGATCACAGAAATGTGAGTTCCTGGTACAATCTCATCCTTTAATTCACCTTGATGAAAACCGACACAATCAAGAAGTGTGTCTTCGTCTTTAAGCGCCATTTTAATATGATGATGATTCGCACCGATTGTTCTTATCTCTTCCAGCTTGGCATCTTTAATCATAATAAACGGCTTTGGATTGTGCATGCCAAATGGTGACAGCATGCTGACTTCTTCAATGGCTTGAACTGTAATTTCGTCCACTTTACAAATAGCATCGACCCGCTGAATCGGAATAAAATCTTCCTCTGTCAACGCCTCATTTGCATATTGGTTCAGTCTTTCTCTAAGTAATGGAACATCATCTGCTTGAAGAGTCATGCCTGCTGCCATTGGATGACCGCCGAAATGCGGCAGGATGTCACGACATTTGCTCAAATGGAAAAACAGATCAAATCCCGGAATACTCCGTGCAGATCCTTTCGCCATTTGCGTCTCTTCATCAATCCCAAGTACAATCGCTGGGCGAGAAAATTTATCGGTCAATTTAGAGGCAACAATCCCAACAACACCTGGATTCCAGCCAGCCTTGGCCACAACGATCGCAGATTGGTCGCCCTCATCAGCTTCTACCATCTGAATGGCTTCTTCTGTGATTGTACTCACGATTTTTTGACGTTCTTTGTTGAGCTCTTGTACAAAACGAGCCAGCTCTTCTGCTTCGTCCATATCCTCTGTCATCAGCAGATGGACAGCTTGGTCTGCTTGTTCAATGCGTCCAACCGCATTAATTCTTGGTGCTATTTGAAAGCCAATGGTATCTTCGTCTGCTTCTTCAAGAGAGACTCCTGCTTCTTTCATTAAAGCTTTAAGCCCCGGTCTGTTGGACTTACGCAACTGCACGATCCCCTTTTTAGCCAGCCATCTATTTTCATCATGTAGCGGTACAAGGTCAGCAATCGTTCCAATGGCTACAAGATCTAATAGCTGAGCCGGCACTTCGCCAAGAAGGGCATGAGCCACCTTAAAGGCCACACCAACTCCTGCCAGCTCTTTAAACGGATACACGCAGCCAGGCTGTTTTGGGTGGACGATGGCAAGCGCCTCAGGCAGTTCTTCGCCTGGTTCATGATGATCTGTGATGATTAAATCTAGTCCAATTTCCTTTGCAATACGTGCTTCCTTTACAGCGGCAATGCCTGTATCGACCGTGATCACAAGCGATGCCCCCTGCTCCTTGATATATCGAAAGGCCTGTTCATTGGGCCCATAGCCTTCCTTAAATCGATCTGGAATATAAAAATCCACTTTCGCTGATCGCTCTTTTAATGTATGTAATAGCACAGACGTACTGGTCACACCATCTGCATCATAGTCTCCGAAGATCACGATCGATTCCTGCTCTTCGATCGCTTTATTGATGCGCTCTACTGCTTCTTTCATGCCTTTTAATAAAAATGGATCATGAAAATCCGCTTTTTGATCAAATAAAAAAGACCTCGCTTCATCTACTTCTTCGAGTCCTCTTTTTACAAGAAGCGTTGCAGTCAGCGCTGAAATATTCAGATTTTCAGAGAGTGATTTCACTTTTTCTTCGCTTGGATGTTCATATTCCCAGCGCATTTTGGATAATAACATAAATTCACCCCTCAACCACACTATTATACTAGAGTGGACTGAGGGGTTTCAATTTTTATTTTATGAATTGTGCTGGATAATTACTTTTCCTTTTGGTCAAAAGAAGCCGTCTGTTCTTTTAAAGAAGATGTGACATTTGATTTCTTTTGAGTATCTTTGTCCAACTTTTTTGTAGAAGTAGCTGCGGCTGTTGAAGCGGCTACATGCTCAGCTTTTAACGCTTTTAGTTCACGCTTGAGCTTAAAAATCTGAAAAATTCCTCCAAAAGCCACAATTAAGCCGCCCATAAGAACGGAGACAATAATGACGAGGATCAGCGGCCATTCAGCCGTTCCAAATAAGTAGTCTACTTGCACAGGTCGGACATTAATCACAGCAAATACTGAGACAATTAATACAAAAATAAATGCTAGTATAATGGTCCATTGTTGTTTATTCATCTACATTTCCCCCAAGCTTTTTCTTTTATTCTTCCCTATTCTCTATCCTTTTTAAACACGGAAAGACAACAGCGGAAGAGATTCTGTCAGCAAGGGAACGATTAGCTGCTGAGTTTTTCTTTAATGAGATTCTTTAATTCTTTTCTTTCTCCAGAAATGACAAGGGTATCCCCTTCTTCAATGACCGTTTCTGGTCCTGGGTTTAACATCTTCTCATGTGATTTTTTCACAATGGCGATGACTGTTACTTGATCATTTTGGTGAACATTGAGGTCTCCAATCGTCTGCTGAACAGCTGGTGCGTTCTTTTCAATCTTGAACCATTCAATCATGAGCTCATCAATTGCCACCTCAACCGTTTCAAGTGCCTTTGGTTTATACACCATGCCGCCTAAAATAGCTGAGATTTGTCTTGCTTCCTCATCGTTCAACAAGATGCCAGAGATGCATTCTTCGTGATCGTCCTCTTGGAAATGATACATTTCTCTTCTACCGTCATCATGTGTAATGATGGCAAGTTTTTCATTATTTCTTGTGATCATTTCGGTTTTGTGACCGATACCTGGCAGTTCAGTTTCCCGAACCTTCATAACAGCCCCTCCAATGAATAAAGCGAAATGCCTCATATGGACACTTGCTTTCTATACTGATCTAAACGTATGCCATTATAGCAAAAGACCATTACAAGATCAACGAAACCTGAAATTATTTTTGAAAAAAGAAAAAGGGCTAAAATAAAAAGCATTTTAGCCCTTTGTCATCTTTTCAGCGTGTATTTGAAAACCCTTGTAGTCTAGGAAGACCCGATCTACTTGTGCGGAGCGAATGAAATATTCGTGAGCACCAGCGCTTAAGGATCTGACAACGAATGCAAGGGGTTGTCTACACGCTGAGACTGCCATAAGGCAGCCTTTGAAGATCAAATATCTTGTTCTGTTTCTATCTTAGCTGGTTTCTTCAGCTCACGACCTTTCCATATAAGCCAAATTTGCGCTGCAATATAAAGAGATGAATACACCCCTGTTAATAATCCGACAAGCAAGGCAATGGAGAAGTTCGCAATAGATGCTGATCCAAAGATAAGCAATGCGATCACAACAACAAGTACAGTGAGCACTGTATTGACAGATCGCGTAAAGGTTTGCTGTAAACTTAAGTTCACAATATATGATAAATCTTCAATGGTTTTCGGTTTGCGTTTCTTCATTTGTTCACGGACCCTGTCGAAAGTTACGATCGTGTCATTGATGGAGTATCCTATGACCGTAAGTATGGCCGCAATGAAGGTAACATCTACCTCTAACCGCGTAATACTAAAGAAGGCGACAATAAAGAATGCATCGTATAGCAGAGAAATGATGGATGCAATCGCCATTTTATATTCAAAACGGAAGGATACATACAAAATGATCCCGATTGAAGCAATAATGACAGCATATAAAGCATTACGAGCAAGTTCTTTTCCGACAGTCGGAGAAACAGTACTTACATTCGGTTCTGTGCCGTATTTATCTTTGAAGTAATCTTTCACTTCTGCAATCTTTTCTTTATTAGGCACACCGACAAATCGGGCCGCTGCCTGATTCTCTTTTTGACCAGATAATACAACGCTATCTGTATCAAGATCTAGCTTTTTAAAGTCTTGCTCAATTTGTGTGGTGGATAGCTTATGATCGCTTTGAATATCAATTCTTGTCCCACTGGCAAAGTCAATACCAGCATTGAGCTTGAAAATAGAAAGAACAATGATACCAGCGATGGTGACAGTCGCTGAAAAGATCATAAAGCCTTTTCGTTTGCTGACAAAATCCCATTTATCAAATGGTGTTTTCGGTTCGGTATGTTCCGTTGTTTCGTGGATGTCGATCATGTCCTTTTTACGAACACCAAACCAGCCTTTTTTACGATCAAGAGCACGACTTTCAACAAGCAATCCAAGCAAGAACCTTGATAGGAATACAGCTGTGATAAAGCTTGTTAAGATTGATAGGATCAGCATCGTTGCAAATCCTTTGACAGAGCTTGTACCAAAGAAAAAGAGTACGCCCCCTGCAATAATACTCGTCAAGTTGGCATCAAAGATGGTCGCAAATGATCTGCGGTTCCCTGCCCTGAAAGCAGAACGGACAGATTTACCGAGCTTGAGCTCCTCTTTTATCCGCTCATATGTGATAATGTTCGCATCAACAGCCATTCCTACACCAAGAATCAGTGCTGCAATTCCAGGGAGTGTCATCACCGCACCCATCCAGTCAAACACTTGCAAGGTAATATAGATGTATGCAGACAGCGTAATAATAGCAACAAGACCAGGCAGTCGATAGTAGAGCAACATAAATAAGAAGATAATTGCAATTCCTACAATTCCTGCAAACACCGTTTCTTTCAGTGCCTGTTCACCAAATTGTGCACTCACAGATGTTGAATATTTTTCAGTTAATTTCACTGGCAATGCCCCAGCATTTAAAATGCTCGCAAGGTCTTTTGCTTCTTGGACAGTAAAGTTTCCTTCAATTTGTACGTCACTGCTGTTAATTTCTTGATTGACATTAGGAGCAGACACATACTTATGATGTGCTTTTGTGACTTCTTTTTTGAAGGAATCGCCTTTATGGTAATCAAGCCAAATGACAAGCTGATTATTCGGCGCCATGGCCGCCACTTTTTTCGTCACGTCACCAAATTTTTTCGCATCTTTTAGTTTTACAGTGACAATCGGTTCATTCGTTTGATTGAATGTCTGCTTTGCACCGTTTTCTACAAGATCCGATCCATTAAGGAGCTCTTTATCATTCGTATCTCTGAAGGAAAGCTGCGCTTCAGTTGAAAGAATCTCCCTTGCCCTGTTTTGATCTTTTACTCCCGCGAGCTGAACACGGATTCGGTTATTGCCTTCAATTGAGATATTCGGCTCACTTACACCAAGCACATTGGCTCTGCGGTTTAAAGCCTCAACGGTACTGACAAGAACACCATTTGTGATCTTGTCACCTTTTTTCACTGGGTGCACATCATATAGGACTTCAAATCCACCTTGTAAATCCAGCCCTAGTGTAATATTATTCGCAACAGGCTTTGTCAGATAGCCCACAATCGTTCCAATTAACAGAACCACTAAGAAAAACGCAAGAATGCGCCCTTTTTTCATTATGTATTTCCTCCTTAAACACCTGAATCCATGGCTTATTTCAACAGTTCATCTAGCATATTCTTGCCATCTTCACTGCCTAAAATAGCAGACGTTTTAAACGACTGAACGGTTGCATAGTTCATAAATTCGCCAATCTTCACAGATAAAATATCTGTGGCCAATTCATGAATCGAATACTCTCGTTTTTTCTTCCACTTCTTTTTCTCTAAGTATGACCATAATTCCTCTAAATCTACATCTTTATAACCCAAAATGATGAATTCTTCAAGCTTACTGACCAGAAAAGGCTTTAAATGATCTTTGTATATAGCAGCCGGATGTTGTTCCAATGTAAGGCTCCCCCTTTTCATTTTTTTATCGAGAGACTTGTCATGCTTGGACGATATACACGCATATCTTATTGTATATGATTCTATGTCGTTTGAGAAGGCAGGTGATCTGTGATTTGACGAAGCAAACGTTTTTAAGAGGAACGATTATTTTAATTTTAGCCGGTTTTATCACTAGAGTATTGGGTTTTGTGAATCGAATTGTGATTGCAAGGTTCATTGGCGAAGAAGGTGTCGGACTTTATATGATGGCAGCGCCAACCTTTTTTCTTGCCGTTACTTTGACACAATTTGGATTGCCTGTCGCAATCAGTAAGCTTGTCGCAGAGGCAGAAGCGCGGGGTGACAAACAAAAAACAAAACGCATTCTGGTCATATCACTTGCGATCACAGGAACACTCAGCCTGATTTTCACACCGCTCTTTTTGTGGTTTGCCCCTATTATGGCAGAAAAGATGCTGACAGATCCTAGAACTGTGTATCCACTGCTTGCTATTACACCGGTTGTGCCGATTATTGCCATATCCAGTGTATTGCGAGGCTACTTCCAAGGCAGACAGCAGATGAGCCCACTTGCAATATCTCAGGTGCTGGAACAGGTGGCAAGAATTTCACTTGTGGCCATATGTACAACGGCTTTCCTTCCTTATGGCATTGAATATGCGGCAGCTGGTGCGATGATTTCATCTGTCATTGGAGAGATGATTTCACTGGCTTACCTCATGATCGCCTTTCGTTATAAAAAAACGATCCGTATTCGAAAGCAATTCTTTCAGGCTATTCATGACGGGAAGGACACGTTTAAGCAACTAATGAACATTGCCTTGCCTACAACAGGGAGCCGCTTTATTGGCAATATTTCTTGGTTTTTAGAGCCCATAGTTGTCGCACAAAGCCTTGCCATTGCCGGATATGCAGCCGTTGAAGCCACTAGACAGTACGGAGAATTGACTGGACTTGCGCTCACCCTTCTAACACTCCCAAGTTTTATTACGTATTCTCTATCCACAGCCCTCGTCCCAGCAATCAGTGAAGGAATGGAGCAAAACAAACGCAAAACGGTGGAATACCGGCTGAAGCAGGCGATGCGCCTTTGTTTACTAAGCGGAGGGATGTCATGCATTATTCTCTTTGTTTATGCAGAGGACTTAACCATAATGATGTATGGCTCATCGCATGCAGCGATCTATGTGAAGTTCATGGCCCCTTTTTTTCTTCTTTATTATTTTCAAGGACCTTTGCAAGCGGTTCTCCAAGCATTAAATTTAGCCGGTGCAGCGATGACAAACAGTTTGATTGGGGCAGTTGTTAAAACAGGCATGATCTTTATCCTTGCTTCTCAGCCAAGCTTCGGCATTATGGGGGCTGCACTTGCGATACTAATTGGCATCGTGCTCGTCACATTACTCCATGCGGCAACTGTCGGAAAGGTTTTGCCCATTCATTTACCTCTTAGAGAATATGGCACTTGCGTCTTTGTGATTTTAGGTACAGGGGGAGTCAGTATGTGGCTGAAGCATCAGGTAAATGGAGTTTTTTCAGCCCCTTTAGAGCTTGTGATGCTCATTGCCATGACATGCATGCTGTATGTCATTCTATTAATCTGTCTTGGCCTCATTACGCGAGAAGAGCTGCGCCGCATTCCGTTCATAGGGAGGCTGTTCTAACTTCAGCTCTTCTTTCTCACTTCATCTTTCAAGTCAATATAAAATGTCTTTTGATTAAAGCTGCAAAATGATACCTCATCAAGTTGGTGATACCCTCTTTTAGCAAGTTCATCTCTCAGCCACTGTTCATTTTTATTGATTTGTTTGAGATGGTCATGTTGAACCACACCGTCTGCAATGAGAGGAAGCTCAAGTGCTGCATGTTTGCGTTTGTTTTCTTTTTCTACGACAGATAGCTTTCCTGAGGGTTCTAATATCGCATAGGATACATCCTGAATACTATCTATGTTATTTTCTCTAAGCTGTAACATCAGATCATCAAAGTTGTATCGCTGTTTTCTCATTGCTCCCTCATCGATCTTTCCATTAATTATGATCAATGAGGGCTTGCCATCAAGAAAACGCCGTATGCTTTGAAACTTTAATGAGAGATAGGCAAGTGTCATTTGAAGGATCGTTAAAAGCAGAATCGGCCAAATTGTATGTAACATGTGATCCTCTACTTCTTCTATAGCTAGCACCGCAATTTCAGCGATCATCATAAAAATGACAAGATCTAAAATACTAAGCTCTCCAATTTCCCTTTTTCCCATTAAACGAAAGATAAACCATATGAGAAAATATAGAATGATCGTCCGAATTGAGATGAGTAAGATGTCCTGCATGTTGGTCGCATCCTCCTTCTTCCACTATAGCTTGTGTCAAAACACTTTATTTATGTAGAAAAGAAAGCCAGTGTTTTTATGCAGAGAAACATGTCTATTTTTCCTCCGAGATGAATACATTTTAGTAAAAAGACAGGCTTCTGTTAATTGGAGAGGAGACGAATCAAATGCAGGAAACAAAACAGATAGGAAAAGGAATTTTATCAGGCTTAGTTGCCATTTTTGTAATAATGATTGTCACAAGTTTACTTGTGTCACTCTTGCTCACCTTTACAAGTATGCAGGAATCGTCGTTTACATGGATGATTATGATATTGTCCTTTGCAGCGCTTTTTCTAGGAGGAATCATTTCGGGGGGAAAAGCGAAGGAGCGAGGCTGGCTCATTGGCGCCATGACTTCTTTTATTTTTTCTCTTACTGTCTTCTTATTTCAGTATTTAGGATTTGGAGAAACCTTTTCACCAGAACAATTGATATATCATGCCGCCTTTTTAGGTATTTGCATGCTGGGCGGAATGATCGGCGTCAATCTTCGAGGCAAATAAAAAAAGAGCGTACAATTCGCTCTTTTTCTATTGCTATGTATTGAAGGATTAGCCTTTATCAACTAATTCTCTAATAGCACGACGGTCGAAAGTTAAACGGTTGTTTTCGCTCGTTTTGATGACCACTTTTGATTCATCGATTGAGTCGATCTCACCGTGTAAGCCTCCGATTGTGACGATTTTATCGCCTTTTGATAATGATTGCTGCATCTGACGCACAGCTTTTTGTTGCTTTTGCTGTGGACGGATTAACAAGAAATAAAGCACAGCAAACATGACAACAATCATAATGATTGAACCCATACCACCATCCATTTTATCTCACCCCTTTCTAAATGATTGTAAAGCCTTCGTTTATGCGTTAAAAGTTTTTTGCATTCGGTTTGTTGAAACCGTAACGCTCAAAAAACTCTTCTTTAAAATCACCTAAACGATCCTCACGGATAGCTTCTCTCACTTGCTCCATTAATTTTAACAGAAAATGAAGATTATGATAAGTTGTTAATCGAATACCAAAAGTTTCATTCGTACGGATTAAGTGTCTAATATATGCACGTGTATAGTTTTTGCACGTATAACAATCACAATTCTCATCAATTGGTCTGAAATCACGTGCATATTTTGCATTTTTCACGACAAGTCGTCCTTCACTTGTCATGAGCGTACCATTTCTTGCAATCCTCGTTGGCAGTACACAGTCAAACATGTCTACGCCGCGAATGGCTCCATCAATCAATGAATCTGGTGAGCCTACGCCCATTAAATATCTTGGCTTATCTGCTGGCAAAAATGGGGTTGTGAATTCGAGTACACGGTTCATCACATCTTTTGGTTCACCTACTGATAATCCTCCAATAGCATATCCAGGGAAATCAAGTGAAACAAGATCTTTCGCACTTTGTTTACGAAGCTCTTCGTATTCTCCTCCTTGGACAATACCAAACAGCCCTTGGTCCTCTGGACGTTGGTGTGCTGTCAAGCAGCGCTCTGCCCACCTGCTTGTCCGTTCAACAGATCGTTTCATATAATCGTATTCAGCTGGATATGGTGGACATTCATCAAATGCCATCATAATATCAGATCCGAGCGCATTTTGAATCTCCATCGCTTTTTCAGGAGAAAGAAATAGCTTATCTCCGTTTAAGTGATGACGGAAGTGAACACCTTCTTCTTCAATCTTTCTAAATTCACTGAGAGAAAAGACTTGGAACCCGCCAGAATCAGTGAGAATAGCGCGATCCCAGTTCATAAACTTGTGCAGGCCACCTGCCTCTTTCACAATGTCATGGCCTGGGCGAAGCCATAGATGATAAGTGTTACTTAAAATAATGCCTGCATCCATCGCTTTTAGCTCTTCAGGCGCCATTGTTTTCACTGTAGCAAGTGTACCTACTGGCATAAACACAGGCGTTTCAAAGGAGCCGTGCGGTGTATGAACTCGCCCAAGACGCGCACCTGTTTGTTTGCATGTTTTCATGAACTCATAACGTATCGGTATTTGCGACAAAATGAGCCCTCCTGTCTTTGATGTATGATTTTATTGAATCAGCATGGCATCGCCAAAACTGAAGAATCGATACTCCTCTTTCACTGCTTCATTGTAAGCATGCAACACATGCTCTCGTCCAGCTAACGCACTGACGAGCATAATTAAGGAGGACTTCGGCAGATGGAAGTTGGTAATCATTCCGTCGATTGCCCGAAACGTATAGCCAGGATAAATAAAGATAGATGTCCAGCCGCTTGATGCGTGAAACACACCATCATGCGCACTTGCAATGGTTTCAAGTGTTCTTGTCGAAGTGGTTCCAACCGATATTATGCGGCCTCCTTCTTTGCGGACTCGATTGAGTACTTCAGCCGTTTCTTCATTCATCTCGTAAAACTCTGCATGCATTTCATGTTCTTCAATGTGCTCAGCACTGACTGGGCGAAAAGTTCCAAGCCCTACATGCAGGGTGATAAAAGCGATATGGACGCCCTTTGCTCTTAAAGCATCTAGTAGTTCTGTTGTAAAGTGAAGACCAGCAGTAGGTGCAGCCGCAGAACCAACCTCTTTAGAATATACCGTTTGATAGCGTTCACGATCGTCAAGCTGCTCCTTAATATAAGGCGGAAGTGGCATTTCTCCAAGCGATTCAAGCACTTCATAAAAAATACCTGTATACTGGAATTCGACTTTTCTTCCGCCATGTTCCAATTCCTCCGTACAAACCGCTTTTAAACGCCCATCACCAAATGTGATGACTGTTCCTTTTTTCACACGTTTCGCTGGTTTCACAAGCGTCTCCCATGTATCCCCTTCCTCCTGTGTTAGCAGAAGAACTTCCACTTTTGCACCTGTATCTTCCTTTGTACCGAACAGCCGTGCAGGCAACACACGTGTGTTATTTAAGACGAGACAATCACCCTTGTGAAAATAATCAGTAATCTGCGAAAATGTTGCGTGTGTGATCGCACCTGTTTCTTTATTTAATACCATCAGTCTTGATGCATCTCGCTTTTCAAGCGGGACCTGTGCAATCAATCTTTCTGGTAAATCAAAATCAAATAGTTCTAATTTCATTTCCTTCACCTATTCTGTAGTTAACTAGTTAATGTTATTTCATCCGTCCAAATATATTCAATAAAATGGTTAGCACAATGCTAATGACAATACACGTAATAACAGGAAAAAAGAACGTCACATTCCCTTTTTTCACAAAAATATCACCGGGAAGCTTTCCAACCAATTGAAACATAAGACCTGCGGCAAAAAGGACGCCACCTAAGATCATCAATATTTTAGGAAATTCAGTCACAAGCAGGACCCTCCATTTGAAAGTGTTCATACGCTTCTCTTGTGACGATCCGCCCTCTCGGTGTTCTTTGCAGGAACCCAATTTGCAGTAGATACGGTTCGTACACATCCTCAATCGTATGTGATTCTTCTCCAATCGTCGCTGAGATCGTATCAAGTCCAACAGGACCGCCTCTAAACTTCTCAATCATACTTAAAAGCAACTTATGGTCAATATGGTCTAACCCAAGGCGATCGACTTGAAGACGTTCAAGTGCATCTTCTGCAATGTCCTGTGTGATGACATGATTTCCAAGCACCTGCGCAAAATCTCTGACCCTTCTCAGCAAACGATTGGCTACCCTCGGTGTTCCCCTAGAACGTCTCGCAATCTCTTCAGCTGAGCGAATGTCAATACCGATATCAAATAACTCTGCTGTTCGTGCAACGATATGCGCTAAATCTCTTTGCTCATAGTATTCCAATCTTGCATGTACGCCAAACCTGTCTCGAAGCGGTGCAGTTAAAAGTCCGACACGTGTCGTTGCGCCCACAAGTGTAAATGGTGGTAAATCAAGCCGAACAGAACGTGCTGTATCTCCTTTTCCAATAACGATGTCTAGACAGAAGTCTTCCATCGCTGGATACAGCACTTCTTCTATGGAACGCTGGAGACGATGTATTTCATCAATAAAAAGAACGTCACCAGGTTCAAGTGAAGTCAAGATGGCTGCCAAATCACCAGGACGCTCGATGGCAGGTCCAGATGTCGTACGCAACTGTACATTCATTTCATTTGCAATGATAGACGCAAGCGTAGTTTTCCCAAGTCCAGGCGGTCCGTATAAAAGGACGTGATCTAGCGTTTCCTGCCTCATTCGGGCAGCTTCGATAAATACACTGAGGTTATCCTTTACTTTTTGCTGACCAATATACTGGCTAAGTGTCTGTGGTCGCAGACTTTGCTCAATGGCTGATTCATGGTTTTCTGCTTCAGTTGAGACGAGCCGTTCATCCATGAGACATCACCTTATTTCAACATTTTTTGTAAAGCTTTTTTTACATATTGATCGGTTGTCAAATTCTTCTCTTCTTTCAATAATGGAAGGACTTTTTTAATTTCACGATCGCCATATCCAAGGACACCTAAGGCTTCAAGTGCTTCATCTAGTGCTGTTTGTTCCTCCCTCTTGATATGGTCCTCGTGGTTAAACAAGTTGCCAATCATTTCCGGCACCACATCAGCAAGCTTCCCTTTGAGATCAAGAATGATCTGTCGCGCTGTTTTTTTGCCAACGCCAGGGAATTTAATGAGGAAGGCTTCGTCCTCACGTTCTATCGCTGAAATGACAGATCCAGGATCTCCGGAAGCAAGAATCGCAAGTGCACCCTTTGGTCCAATACCTGTCACATTTAACAATTTTGTAAACAACGCTTTTTCTGCTCTTGTCGAAAATCCATATAACGAAAAAGCGTCTTCCTTTATGTAATGATACGTATAAATGGTTTCTTGTTTTTTCACTTTAAAGACAAACGGGTTTGGGGTATACACTTGATATCCTACGCCGCCGTTTTCAATAACAACATATTGAGGGCATACATAATCAATGGTCCCTTTCACAAACTCTATCACCGATTTCACCTCTTTGACTGTTCTTCATTGTAACATAAAACGAAGAGAAAACCGCAATAAAAGTTAACATATGTTCGCTCAAAACCTTTTTGAAAAAGATCCAAGAAAAACAGCTTGCGGTCTTCACATCAGCAAGCTGTTTTTCCCTCTCTAATATGAGATTTCATTTCGATAAGGCTTCATCACCTCAAGCACATGCTCAAATTCATCTTTTGTGCGAAAAGGAATGCCATTTTGCAACTGCTCCTCAACATGACTTTCTAAACGGGACGTATCAATTTGAAAAAAAAGATGAACAGGCTCCGCCCAGACATCTGGCCTTCCATGAAACGTTGAAATGACACCGCCTTCTGATAATCCGATATATCCGTTCGCTTTACTTAAAGGAGAGATATCATCCATTTGTTTTCTAAAAAGGGCAAAATCTGCTCTTTGTTCGACCAATGTCCAGCCTTTATATTGCTTCCAAAATGTTTCTCTTTTTTCCAATGATGTTTGATGTCTTTCAATACTCACATCACCGTCTAAATATACTTTTTCAAGCTGAACGGTCATTGTTTTTGGTTGCCTTTGCAAGTGTTCTTTTCCTTCCATATCCGTTGCGAAGAAAAGTATACTTGTCATTATGAGTCCTGTGAGAAAACATTTCATATTCACTTTCAATATTTACACCTCTTTAGAACATGAGATCGATTCATGACATATGTAGTTTGACCCATTTTTCTATACATTAACCAAATCGAATGAACTGGTTCTTTTAAGAGTAATTCATTGTACACTTCTTTCGTAAGTGTTATGTTTTATACAATACACCGTTATGCTGAATGATTCTGTTTTTTCATCATTCGTTTTTAGCCGCATAAACTGATACCAAAGAAGGTGAAATCCATGACAGAAGCAAAAAGATTAGCCGAATCTATTCAGTATCATGAAGAAAACCGCTTTAATAAGCTTGTCACAAAACCGACAGAGCTTGAGCTGTGCGGCAAAGGAAGAAGTGCCTATGTATTCTCATACAAAAAAGACGACCAGAAGATGGCGCTGAAAGTTTTTTTTCCTTCTTGTCAAAAGATTGCCCAAAAAGAGGCAGCTATTTACGAAAAACTTTCCGGTTCCCCCTACTACCCTGCGATTTATGAGTCAGGTGATCAGTATATTTTAATGGAATATATTAAAGGCTACACTTTTTATGAATGCCTGACAAAAGGGATTCCGATTAAGAAACATATGATTGAACAGGTGGATGAAGCATTAGAAGAAGCGCGTCAGAAAGGGTTAAACCCTTCAGATATTCACTTACGTAATCTCATCTTAACGAAAGAAGGTCGCGTCCGTGTAATTGATGTCGCTCGCTTCACACAAACGAAAACATGTCATCAATGGGATGACTTAAAAGCCGCTTACGCCTACTATCAAAAACCTTTTTTTCCAAAAAAAGCGCCGCGCCTATGGCTTGAAATGATTGCGTATTTGTATAAAAAGAACTGGTTCTTTCGTCATCAAATGACCAAGAGAAATGATTTCTTATCATAACAAAAGCCACTCGAATGAGGAGCGGCTTTTGGTGTTTTATTTTGTTTCAACATGAATACTATTAACATTTAATAGATTGATGATGTCATCATTGAGCTTAAACCAATGATTTGCTTCCTCGATTTTTTTATACACATCATAGGTAGCTGGTCGTTTCAACTCGAACTCAAGCACTTCCCCATTGTTCATATGAAATGTTACCTTAAATACTTTCATTATAAGATCACCTTCCACTTTTTCTTGATCGCTCATTGAATTGGATTAGCTCTTTTCATTCATTCTCTATTTAAACCGTTTCCCCTGCTTCTTTGCTTTTAAACACAAGATGTTTACATTTTGTTTAAATTCTCGCAAAACAGCCACTCATCTGACTTTAATGTAGTATATTGTTTAAAAAGTGTTTCATGAAACGGAAGAAAAACCGAGCACCGTCTAAAGAAAATAAAGCAGTGTGGTTTCATCTAGTAGATGCCTTTATAGAATGGTCATTGCACTTAGGACGTTCTTTCATGTAGTCATAAGAGCTTTCATCCGTTTTATAAAACCTCGCACCAAACGAGTGAGAGGTTCTTTTTTATGGTTGATAAATCTGACTTCCTTGACTGATAAATTCTTTTGCCTTCTTCTCCATCTCTTTTTGTACTTGATCGGATTGATGCCTGATGTCATGAGAGATTTTCATGCTGCAAAATTTCGGTCCACACATGGAGCAAAAATGAGCCGTTTTAGCACCTTCAGCCGGCAGTGTTTCATCATGAAATGCAAGTGCTCGTTCTGGATCAAGAGAAAGGTGGAATTGATCTCGCCATCTAAATTCAAACCTAGCCTTCGATAATGCATCATCACGTTTTTGAGCAGCAGGATGACCTTTTGCTAAATCAGCTGCATGTGCTGCAATTTTATAGGCGATAACCCCCTCTCTCACATCCTCTTTATTCGGAAGACCTAAATGCTCTTTTGGTGTCACATAACATAGCATAGCCGTTCCATACCAGCCGATCATGGCGGCACCGATTGCTGATGTAATATGATCATATCCAGGGGCAATATCTGTTGTAAGCGGTCCTAATGTATAAAAAGGTGCCTCTTTGCAAATCTCCATCTGCAAATCTACATTCTCTTTTATTTTATCCATAGGGATATGTCCCGGTCCTTCAATCATGACCTGTACGTCATGTTTCCATGCGATATCAGTCAATTCTCCTAAAGTTCTTAGCTCTGCAAACTGGGCTTCATCATTCGCATCGGCAATCGATCCTGGTCTCAGCCCATCTCCAAGTGAAAATGCAATATCATACGTTTTCATGATTTCACAGATTTCCTCAAAGTGGGTATATAGAAAGTTTTCTTTATGATGGGCCAGACACCACCTCGCCATAATGGCACCGCCCCTTGAGACAATACCTGTTACCCTGTCTACTGTTAACGGAATATACCTTAATAGCACACCTGCATGAATCGTAAAGTAGTCTACACCCTGCTCTGCTTGTTCAATTAAAGTGTCTCTGTACACTTCCCACGTCAAATCTTCTGCCACTCCGTTGACTTTTTCAAGTGCCTGATAAATCGGGACAGTTCCTACAGGGACAGGGCAATTCCGAATAATCCATTCTCTCGTTGTATGAATGTCCTTTCCAGTAGATAAGTCCATCATTGTATCTGCTCCCCATCTAATGGCCCATGTCATCTTCTCTACCTCTTCTTCAATAGAAGAGGTCACCGCTGAATTCCCAATATTCGCATTAATTTTGACATGAAAGTTCTTGCCGATAATCATTGGCTCACTTTCAGGATGGTTGATATTTGCTGGAATGACCGCTCTTCCGCTGGCCACTTCCTCTCTCACAAATTCTGGACTTAACTGCTCCCTAATCGCAATAAATTCCATTTCTGGGGTGATGATCCCTTTTTTCGCATAATGCATTTGTGTCACACATGCACCTTTTTTTGCCCGGAGCGGTGAATGGGAAAATTTTGTATTATCCATATTCAATTGATTTTCCTTGAGACGATATCCATTATCTTCTGGTTTCACAATACGCCCTTCGTAAGATTCTGTGTCTTCTCTTTCTGCGATCCATGCCGCTCTCATTCGTTTCAATCCCTTTGTGACATCAATCTCAACGTTTTCATCCGTATATGGTCCACTTGTATCATAGACGCGAAGTGGTTCATTTTGTGTTTCACCAGTTTGAGTCACCGTATTTGAGAGTGTAATTTCCCTTTTCGGCACTAAAATGTCAGGTCTTGAGCCTTGCTCATATACCTTTTTACTGCCGTCAAAGCTTGACATAAATGGTTGGTTTGACTGTAAAATTGTTTTTCGTTTCATTTGCTGTTCTCCCCTTCTCTTAATCAGTAAAAGGACAGGATTGAATCAGCACCAGCAAAAAACCAGGCTCTTGTTTAGAACCTGGTTAGTCGTCAGAACAAACATGAATGTCATTTCAATGACTCATGTATTATCTTCAACTTCCCCACGCTGGTACGAGCCAGATCAGGTCCAAAGGGTTAAGAAGCCTCACTTCTCTCTCAGCCCTATGAAAGGGCACCCCTAGTTACTTTTATTTACTTCCACATCAGTGTAGCATAGGTGCAAAATGAAAAAAAGAACATTCAGGAAAATAGTTCCTATTTCCTATACACAATTTCAATAGAACACTTTCTCATTACAAGAAAAGTCATGAATTAGACAATAATGAAGTGAATCTCCATTATTGGCAAAAATCCACTACTCCAATTTACTGTTATTTAAGGGTTAAGGTTTGTTTTTAATGAAAAGGCTAAAGTACAAAATGTCATGAACACTTTGTCTTTAGCCTTTTCATTTTTAACACTTGTTATCGCGTCATGCCTGTTTGACCTGTTTCAAATTGAGTTCTTCTCATGTCACGAAAACGTGTAAATACGCCTTCATCTTTGAAGACTTGTACAGATCTTCCATCCGCATAGCGATTGGCTGCTTCTTCTATTTGGGATATTCCCTTTGATGTGAGACGTCCATCCGATTTAATGGCAATATACACATTTTCATCTGTTACCATTACTTGTGAGTCTGCCACGTGGTTCATTTTATTGACACGGTTTGCAATTTTTCTTGAACGCTGAACATTCTCTTGTTTATCATATCCAGAGAACGACATTTGTTGATGATAATTCATGTCTCCATGACTATAGCGTCCATCTCCGCCAGTGAGCGGCATTCTGGATTGATCATCTGTTTGAGTTTGAGGACGTGCACGGTTATCAACATTCGTTGTATTTTCTCTCATGCCTTCCATGAGCTCGGAAACTGGTCCTTGATGATCTTGATGATTTTCTGTCGACTGTTGATTTGAATGATAACCAACAGGTTGACCTGATTGATTATAGCGTGTATCTACACCCGCATTGTCATTTGCACCACATGCAGTTAAACCAATGGGAAGAAGCAATAATGCGATCGTTGTTTGCCATTTTTGTTTCAAACGAAAAACCCCCTGTGCTAATTCAATCTCATGAGCGCAAAACAGGCTCTTTTTTAGCATGCACAGTTGAGGAGAAAAACAAGCTGGCATTTATAAACTAAAAAAGGAACGATTGAGATCGTCCCTTTGTTCACTAATCTTCTTCGTCTTCTTCTGGTCTTGCGAAAACAGATTGATTTGGATTTTGCTGCATGGGATGCTGCGGATATGCACCCATTTGTCCATAAGGAACAGGGTTTGGATAATATCCCATCCATGGTTGATGATGTTGTTGCTTCATGCCATCATCACAGCCACAGTCTTCCTTGCCATACGCTTCATTTGGTCCATTTGGATAAAAACCTTGATTCATGTTGGCATTTGCATTTGGATGCATATGATGATGCAAATGGTGTCCATCATTTACTTGATGTTCATAATTTTCTCCATAATAAGCTGGCGCTTGATATGCCGGATAGTATGGCTGAGCATGGTAAGGATACGGCATCATATGATGATAATACGGTTGAACGGGATAACAAAATCCTGAACCCGGTAAAATAGGTGAAGCAGGTACTAATTGCTGTGGATATGGATACATAGCAGGCGGCGTATAACTGCCATAACCATAATAAGGATCATACTGCTCATGATGATGTTGGTGATGATCTTTATTTTCAGCCATTCCCCCTACATTCGCTCCTCCTACATTCGGCATTTGCGGGAAATTAGGCAGATTTGGGTCATTGTTATGTTCCATGTTTTTCCCCTCCTCTTTTTGTTGTGGAATATGAATGAACGGATCATATCCCTTAGCCACCTCATCTTTTTCATGCTCTTTATGTTCATGATGAAAATGGTCCTTGTGATCCTTTTTCTCATGAACATCATCTTTCTTTTCATGATAGTGATCTTTTTTCTCATGATGTTCTTTTTTTGGAGGAGGCGTGAATGGTTGATAAAGATTGGTCTGATAATAGTTCACATCTACTTGCGGGAAAACTGGCTGTTCTATCTTTGGGACTGGCGGTACATACGGAACCGGCTCATTTGGCTTTTCTTTAGGCGTTGTGTCTTGAACTTGAACGACATCCTTAGGCTTTTCTTTCACATACGGATGTTCTTTAGGCTTTGGCATTTCTTTTGCTTTGTGCTGATCTGTTTTCACAGGGACACCACTAGATGGAATCTTAATTTTCATACCAGGCATAATCAAATCTGGATTACTGAGCTGTGAATTTAGTTTTTTCAATTCTTGAAAGTCGACTCCATATTTCTTAGAAATTTTCCAAAGGGAGTCTCCTTTTTGCACAATATGAATTTTCAACGTTTTCCCCTCCTATGCAAAACGTGAACGTATCGGTTATGTCAGAAGTACAATATGTTTCAATATAAATTTATGCATATTTACAAGCCAATATGATAAAAACTTGTTTTCTTGTAGGAGGGGAAACTTGATTATCTAATGGTCAACATTCGATTCAGTGCATGCAATGCCTCTTTTGTGATTTCTTCTTCGACCTGAATCAAACCGACCGGCTCGCCCTTTTCAATGCTTTCCAATGACCATAATAAATGAGGCAAATCAATGCGGTTCATCGTTAAACACGGACACATATCTGGGTTCAGTGATTCAATTTGTTTGTCTGGATGTTGATCTATAATACGCTTGACCAAATTCATTTCAGTACCAATCGCCCATTTGCTTCCAGGTGGAGCCTGTTCAATTGTATCAATAATAAATTTCGTTGAACCAGCAAAGTCTGATGCTCTCACCACCTCATGCGTACACTCCGGATGAACGAGGATTTGAATGTCACGATCCCTTTTTCTCATTTCTTCTATATTCTTGATCGTAAACTTCTCGTGTACTGAGCAGTGACCTTTCCATAAAATCATTTTGATGTTGTGAAGAGGCTGATCGGTGATGAGCTTCTCTTCTATCTGGTCCCACACAGCCATTTGCTCTAAAGGAATACCTAAATCAAAGGCAGTATTACGTCCTAAATGCTGGTCAGGAAGGAAGAGAATCCGTTCTTTTTGAGTGAGTGCCCACTTTAGCACATTTTTGGCATTTGAAGAGGTGACAGTAGCACCGCCATGTTTGCCAACAAATGCTTTGATAGCAGCCGTTGAATTCACATAAGTAAGTGGAAGAATCGTATCACCAAACAAATCTGTGAGCTTTTCCCATGCTCTGTCGGTCTGTTTCATATTCGCCATATCCGCCATTGAGCAGCCCGCTCTCATATCAGGTAACAACACGTGTTGGTTCTTCTTTGACAGCATATCAGCCGTTTCAGCCATAAAATGAACGCCGCAGAAGACGATGTATTCCGCCTTATGATTATCAGCCGCTATTTGCGCAAGCTGCAAAGAATCTCCCGTCGCATCTGCGAATTGAATCACCTCGTCCTTTTGATAATGATGGCCTGGAATAAAAAGTTTTTCACCAAAAGCTTGTTTTATTTCTATCACTCGCTTTTTCATCTCGTCATAAGAGCGGTGCTTATATTCATCCGGCATCATGGTCTCGTTTTGATTTGTTAACAAATCAAGCATGGACATGAGTTGATCCCCCTTTGTGACTAAATTCCATATTCATACTGAAATCAAATGACGGTGCAGAATGTGTGAGAAAGCCAAGGGAAATGAGATCTACGCCTGTATGCCTGTAGTTTGGCAAGGTGTCTAACGTGATCCCTCCTGATGCCTCTGTCAAGATCGTCTCTGGCGTCATTTGTTTAAACCGTTTTACTTGATCTGGTAAACAGTTATCAAACATAATGACATCTGCTTTCGCTTCAATTGCTTCCTTTAGTTGCGTTTCTGTTTCAATTTCCACTTCTATTTTTACCATATGACCAGCATAAGTTCTTGCTTTTTCTACAGCTTCACGGATCGAACCGCATGCTGCAATATGGTTATCTTTGATCATCACACCATCTGATAAGCCAAATCGATGATTCTTTCCGCCTCCTACTTTCACTGCATATTTCTCTAGCATGCGCAATCCAGGCGTTGTTTTTCTCGTATCACAAATCGTAATGGCTGGATCATCTAATCTTTGAATCGCTTCATGTGTTAGCGTCGCAATTCCTGACATTCGCTGCAACACATTCAGAATGACCCGCTCACCTTTTAACAAATCGTTGATCGGTCCTGATATTTTGGCCAAAACGTCACCATTATTCAACCATTCACCATCATGAAAGAACAATTGAGTATGTATGTGTTCATTCAGCAAATGGTAACCCGTTTCAATTACTTGCGACCCCGCAAGTACACCCGATTGTTTCGCCATGATGTAAGCTGTTCCTTTCTTATCTTCAAAAATGGCTTCTGCTGACACATCCCCAAAGCCAATATCTTCTTGAAAAAAATACGTGAGCATTCGCTTTAACTGTAAACGTTCCAATTGACACCGATCCTTTCATTTTTCATTATTTGAACTTGATCTTTTTCATGAATAATTTGTTTACCTCGCCAGAAGGCATCTTCTCTTTTCGGATAATCCGTTCGATAATGACCGCCTCTGCTTTCTGTACGGAGAAGGGCAGATTTCGCCATACAAATCGCTAATGACCAACAATTCAATAATTCCACCTGCTCATTTGTGATATCCTTCACATTTATTGGCTGAAAAGACACATGTTCTAATTCCGCTAGCAGTGCCTGCAAGCCTTTCTGATGTCTCACAATCGCCGCATATTTTGTCATCAAATGTCTCAGTTTTGTTTTTGAGATGTCTGGAACTTGCCATACTTCTTGAATTTCAACAGAAGGTACTTTCACATGTCGCTTTGGCATTTGTTCAATTCGCCGGGCAGCTTTGTTACCTGAAACAAGACCTTCCAAAAGAGAATTACTTGCTAACCGATTGGCTCCATGTAAACCTGTACACGCCGCTTCGCCTATTGCAAATAATGATTGAACGGCTGTTTCTCCATGTTCATTTACCATGATCCCGCCCATTAAAAAGTGCATACCAGGAGAAACTGGCAACCTGCCGCTTCTAATATCGATCCCAGCCTGTTGACATAGCGCGTAAATGGTTGGAAAGCGCGTGGAGAAATGTGGAATGCCTTTAATATTAAGATAAATTTGATGACCAGCCTCTTGCTCATTATAAATAGCTCTAGCAACAACATCTCTAGGTGCTAAATCTACCTGCGGATGAATTCTTGCCATGATTCGTCTACCTGTTTCATCCTCTAAGTATGCCCCTTCTCCTCTCACCGCCTCTGAAATAAGACCAACTGCTTTTCCATCAATCGTTAGAAGTGTAGGATGAAATTGAACAAACTCTAAATCCACTAATTGAGCACCAGCACGATAGGCCATCATGATCCCATCTCCAGTTGCAGAAGGGGCATTTGTATTTGTCTCATATAAGGAACCACAGCCTCCTGTAGACAAAACAACAGCATCTGCAGTCATTGTATGTGTGTGCCCTTTCTCGTCTTTCCATACAACACCAAAGCATTTCCCTTCATTGACTAAAAGATCAATGACGTGATGATTTTCATATAAATGAATATGCGAGCCGAGCTGTTTTTTTAAAAACTGCACAAGGGTCTTACCTGTCTGATCTCCGCCCGCATGTAAAATACGTTCAGTAGAATGCGCCCCTTCTTTGCCTAATTGCAGAATGCCATCTTCATCGTTATCAAAAGGACAGCCTTCTTCTACGAGTTGCTTTACAAGTTCCTTGCCTCGCCGTAATACATCCAGCACGGTCTTAAGATCTTGATGATCACAGCCAGCAACTAATGTGTCCTGCATGTGCTTTTCAACCGAATCATGTGCTGAGAAAGCTGAGGCTATTCCTCCTTGCGCAAGCATTGAATTACTAGAGGAATATTGATTTTTTGTCATCATGATAACTTGACAGTTATCCGAGATGGTTCTAGCAAAGGATAGTGCTGCAATCCCCGATCCAACCACAATGACTTTTTTGAATGACGACACACTTGACCCTCCTGTCATTTACACCTGTCTTGACACATATCATTACACAACAATACAATAATTACAAGAAAAAATTTTCATACAGGAGATGGCTAAGGTTGGTTTATTTAGATTACGCAGCTTCTACACCAGTTTCTAAGGAGGCACTTCATGTTTTTCAGCAACTTAGTAGAGATTGCTATGGCAATGCAAGTAGCCTTCATGATGCAGGGGGAAAAGCAAACGAGATTTTAACCTATAGCAGACAATCGCTTGCCAAGCTTCTTGACGGCCAATCAGATGGGGTCTTTTTTACAAGCGGTGGGACTGAATCAAATATACTTGCTATTCATTCGATCATGAATGGATTGCCAGCACATAAACAGCATATCGTCACAACAAAAATGGAACACCCTTCGGTTCATTATGCGGTAAATGCCTTAACCCATCGCGGGGTAAAGGTCACCATCATCGAACCAAATGAAGAAGGCATCATCACAAAGGACATACTAGAAGAAGCCTTATTGCCCGAAACAGGACTCGTGTCTATACAGCATGCAAATTCAGAAACAGGAATTATTCAGCCGCTTGCTGAACTAGCACCCCTTCTGAAAAAAAGACATGTATTCTTCCATACAGATGCTGTTCAAACATTTGGAAAGATCCGTGTATCGATGAAGGAGCTTGGTGTAGATGCTATATCCATCTCTAGCCATAAAGTGTATGCACCTAAGGGCGCTGGAGCTGTATATATGAGCACAGAAGTTCCTTGGAAGCCTTTATATACAGGTGCTGTACAGGAAAATGGATTTCGCCCAGGCACTGTGAACGTTCCATGCATCGGTGCTTTTGTTGCTGCAAGTGAACAAACCATTCTCCAGTTAGAAGAGCAGCACAAACTTGATTGTCAGCTTCGAGATTACTTCATTCAACAATTAAAAAAACAGCAACTGCCTGTCCGTACGCTACATGACAATGGAAAGCGCCGCATGCTGCCCCATATTATTGGTTGTTTTTTCGAAGGATTTGAAGGACAATATGTCATGTTAGCATGTAACAGGCATGGGATTTGTATATCCACTGGAAGCGCGTGTGCTTCTGGTTATCACCATCCTTCCCCTGCTGTGAAGGCATTACATATATCAGATCGCGATGCACTGCAATTCATTCGGATATCGTTTGGACGAATGACCTCAAAAGATGATATCGATCAGCTTTTGCATACATTCAAGAATTTGCAAAAAGAGAAGGAAGGAGAATAATACGTGGAGCACGAAAGGAAACTGATTGGAGAAGAGAGAAGAAGTGCGATTTTAGAGTGGCTGAAAGAAACCGATACACCCCTTACTGGAAGCTTTTTAGCCAAAAAAGCCGCTGTATCAAGGCAAGTGATTGTCCAGGATATTTCATTACTCAAAGCAAAAAATGTACCTATTATTGCGACAAGCCAAGGGTATGTCTATATGACGCCACGGCAAGCTCCTGAAAGGGAAATTGAACAGATTATCGCCTGCAAGCATGATCCTCAACGAACGGAAGAGGAGCTTAAGCTGATTGTAGACTTTGGTGTGACAGTGAAAGACGTCATTATTGAACATCCTGTCTACGGTGAGCTGACAGCTTCAATTCACGTCAGCACACGTAAACAAGTGGCTGACTTTGTTCAAAAGATTTCAAACACAGGGGCATCCTACTTGTCAGAGCTAACAGATGGTGTTCATTTACATACACTGACTGCTTATAGCCAAAATCACCTTGATCAAGCGATAAAGGCATTGAATGAAGCTGGTTTTCTCATTACCGATTAAAAAATATTGCGAAAAGGGACACTATCAGATGATTGACAAAGGGCTAAAATGATAGTTGTTTTAGCCCTTTGTCTTCTTTTTCAGCATGTAAACCTATGAAGTTTAGGAAAACCCGAGCACCAGCACTCAAGATTAGACAACGAAAACATGACTTGTCTACACACTGTCATTCGATAATTCATATGTTTGGTAGCTGCCTAGCAACTTGACCTCACAGCCAATCGCTTCTAATTCTTGAATAGCACCGGGTACAAGGACATTATCCATTTCTTTTTCAATGTCAATGATAAATAAATATTGCCCGAGACCCGTTTTTGTTGGACGAGATTCGATTTTTGACAAGTTGAGATTTCGCCAAGAAAAAGCAGATAACACGCGATGCAGTGCACCTGATTGATCATCCTTTGGCAGGCTCACAACGATTGTGGTTTTCGGTTTTGAAGAAAAACCAGAATTCATTGGGAATGACGCCTTTGGATTTTTATGTAATATGACAAAGCGTGTATGATTGTGCGGATAATCATGAATATCTTTTTTAGCAATCGTCAATCCGTATGTTCTCGCTGCGATCTCATTGGCAATAGCCCCAACTGCCTCATCCGAATGTTCACTAATATATTTCGCTGCATATCCTGTTGATTCCACTGGACGATGCGGGATATGAGGAAACTGTCTTTTCAGAAATTGGTGACACTGTGCAATCGCATGCGGATGTGACTGAATCACATCTAGTGTCTCCCAGCTTTCCGCTCTAGATGGATGGACGAGCAAATGCTGCCGAATCGGTGCCGTCATTTCTCCCACAATGGAAAGAGCCTCTTCATGAATTAAATAATCAATTGTTAAGTTCACAGACCCTTCTAATGCATTTTCAAGCGGCACAACTGCGAGGTCCACTTCACCTTTTGATACAGCGTCCATACATTGCGGGATCGTTGCATATGCCCGCTGCACTGCGTCCTTTGGAAAACAAGAGCATACGGCCAAATGAGTAAATGTTGCCTCTGGTCCAAAATAACCTACAGTTAATTGCTTCATCTGCTATGATCTCTCCTTTTTACGCCCCAGAACCTAGAATTTCAACTTTTTCGACAAATTCAAGTTTTCTCAATTGAGTCATGACTGCATTAATATTATCTTCCATACCAGCCGTACTAATTGATAGGGTCACATTCGCTCTTCCTTGTAGCGGAATGGTTTGGTGAATGGATAAAACATTACAGCCAGAATCAGCCACAATTTGTAAAAGTCTTGAAAGGGCCCCAGACCGATCTTCAAGATGGAAAAACAATGTGATGATCTGCTCTTTGACCATCGTATAAAACGGAAAAACAGCATCCCGATATTTATAAAAAGCACTACGGCTTAAATCAGCCTTTTGAACAGCATCGGCTACCGAATCGGCTTTTTTGCGATCAAGCAGTTTTTTGACTTCAAGCGTTTTTCTCATCGCATCTGGGAGTACATCCTCTCTCACTAAATAGAACGTTTCTTCTTTCACCTTTTTTCTCCCCTTTTAAAAATGGGAGAGCCCATATACTGGACCCTCCTTGTGATCAATCAATAAATTCAAATTCAAATTCAAGCAGACGAATGATGTCGCCATCTTTCGCACCACGCTCACGAAGAGCATCATCGACACCCATTCCGCGAAGTTGTCTTGAGAAACGTTTAACCGACTCATCTCTTGAGAAGTCTGTCATCTTAAAGAGTCGTTCAAGTGCTTGTCCCGTTAGAACAAACGTACCGTCAGGATCTCTTGAAATTTCAAATGGCGCTTCTCCCTCATCAAACTTGTACATCACGCGGTTATCTGATAGCTCTTCTTCATGATAAAGCGGAAATTCCGGTGTTGTTTCAAGCTGATTGGCGATTTCAAATAAGAGCTCGCGAAGTCCTTCTCTTGTGATGGCACTAATGGCAAAGACTTGATGATCATCGGTTAGTTTTTCTTTAAATGCTGCCAGATTTTCAGTTGCATCTGGCATATCCATTTTGTTGGCTACGATGATTTGCGGACGCTCCATCAATCTCATATTATATTGCTCAAGCTCTTCATTAATCGTCAAGTAGTCTTCGTATGGGTCACGCCCTTCAAGCCCAGACATATCAATGACATGGACAATGACACGTGTACGCTCGATATGACGTAAAAATTGGTGTCCTAAACCAACACCTTGGTGCGCACCTTCAATGAGTCCAGGCAAATCCGCCATGACAAAACTTCGATTATCATCTGTCTCTACGACCCCTAGATTCGGCACAAGTGTCGTAAAATGATAATCCGCAATTTTTGGTTTAGCAGAAGAGACAGTGGAGAGCAAAGTCGATTTACCGACACTTGGGAATCCAACAAGTCCAACATCTGCAAGCACTTTTAATTCTAGGATGACATTTCGTTCTTTACCTGGTTCCCCATTTTCAGAAAGCTGAGGTGCAGGGTTTGCCGGTGTGGCAAAGCGTGAATTTCCTCGTCCGCCTCTTCCACCTTTTGCAATAACTGCCCGCTGACCATGCTCTGTTAAGTCAGCAATGACCTGTTTGGTCGCCTCATCTGTGACAACCGTACCAGGTGGAACTTTAACCACCAAATCTTCTGCATTTCGGCCATGCTGGTTTTTGCTCATCCCATGCTCACCACGATCAGCCTTGAAGTGACGCTTATAACGGAAGTCCATTAACGTTCGGAGTCCTTCGTCAACTTCAAACACAACATCTGCACCATTTCCACCATCACCGCCTGCTGGTCCACCTTTTGGCACATATTTTTCACGACGGAACGCCACCATACCATTTCCGCCGTCACCGCCTTTAACATACACTTTCACCTGATCTACAAACATAACTTCCTCCGTTTCTCTACATCACACATCTCGTTCTTGCTTCAAACAAAGCTCAATCATGGACTCATGAGGAGTCACATGAAATTGCGTTATACTCATACATGGATCGTTTGCATCATGAAATGCATTAAGTGCATCCAAACTTATTAATTTTCCTTTGAAATCAAAATATAACACGACATCATCCTCTTGATGATCTGTTTGGAATGTAACCGTTAAATGATTTTCAGTTTTTTGGCAAACTGATTGTTCGAATATCGAAAACAACTCCTGTGATACCGTTAGAAGCTGCGTGTCATACGCTGATAAGTCTCGGGTTTCACCGAGCACTTCATATTCTAAGGTGATAAAATGCGACTCCCAATTAAACGTAAGAAAGTAATAGGTCAATTGGGGAATTTTTAAATTTGAGAGTTTGGATTCATGCTGTGCTTCAATGACCATCTCTTCTATAATTTCAAACACACGGTCATATTTTTCTAAAGTCAAGTTGCCTTTGATCAACTGCAGTTTATTCATCCAGTCATGTCGTGAACGACTTAACAGCGCAATCAGTTCATTTGTTAATGCAACGTGAGTTAATTTTTCATTTTGTTTACTTCGTATCTCTTCCATTATCGCACTCCCAATCGTTTGGTCTCTCTTTTAGGAGTCTTATCATCATTATGTCTCTCTGAATTATAACAGAGAAGACAGATTAGAAAAACACTAGTTATGTGAGGTAAGGTTGTTTTTTCTGATGAATAGGAGAAAATGAGGCAAAGTCAGCATGCGTTCTTTGATATTGATGGAGTACATCTTCTTTTATCATCTTTGGTATCACATTTTAAACCAATATGTCCCTTGATAGTGAAAAAAACTCCAGTCAATGACCGGAGTTTTTAGCAATTATTGTGCCGCAGGATATACGCTCACTTTTTTACGGTCACGACCGAAACGTTCGAATTTAACAGTTCCGTCGATTTTAGCGAAAAGAGTGTCGTCGCCCCCGCGTCCAACGTTTTCACCTGGATAGATTTTTGTTCCACGTTGACGATAAAGGATAGAACCACCAGTTACGAATTGACCATCAGCACGTTTAGCGCCTAAACGTTTAGACTCAGAGTCACGTCCGTTCTTTGTAGAACCTACCCCTTTTTTAGATGCGAAAAATTGAAGATCTAATCTAAGCATGAAGTTCACCTCCTATTTTTTGTTGATAATTTCACATATTCGTGATAATCTCGTTCAATTGTCTCTAAGGAAATGACCATTCCTTCTAACAGCAACTGGGCTTTTTCAAAGGAAGATGGATCTGTTTCAGCCGGTAATTCAAAATAAAAATATCCGCCTTCTTCTCCAAGATCCAACAACGGATCAATTCCTGTCAGTGCAATAATTGAATTGACTGAGCCAAAAACAACGGCAGATACACCTGCACAAACAAGATCCTGACCTTTGTCAGCAAACTCGGCATGTCCAGTCATCTGAAAGGACGTAATGCTTTCATCTGATATTGACCGAGTAATGGTTGCTTTGATCATATCACTCACACGCCTTAAGCGTTGATTTTTTCGATAACAACTTTAGTGTAAGGTTGACGATGACCTTGTTTTCTGTGGTTATTTTTCTTCGGTTTGTACTTGAACACAGTAATTTTCTTACCGCGACCTTGTTTTTCAACTTTAGCCGTTACTGTTGCTCCAGCAACTGAAGGGTTCCCCACTTTTACAGTGTCTCCGCCGACAAACAATACGTTTTCGAAAGTAACTGTTTCACCTGCTTCAGCAGCTAGTTTTTCAACATAAACAGTTTGGCCTTCTTCAACTTTGATTTGTTTACCACCAGTTTCAATAATTGCGTACATCTCTGCACCTCCTAATAAACTCAGACTCGCCGAATACAGGGGGCCATAGGCACTTTACACCTGCTTCGTGCGGTTGTAGCACGGGTGCTACATATCCATAACATTAAAAAATATATCAAATTAGACGATGAATGTCAATGTATTTTCACCGTTAATATGGTAAAAGAAGCTCTTCCATTGAGGAAGTCGTTCTTCGATCTGAAAAATAGGCATGAAGCAATTCATTTTCATCGAGCTGACTCACTTTCACACCATTTCTCTCAATAATAATCGGATGCTTACAGCCTCTTTGAAATCGTGCCATGACGTCATATACTTTGTCTTCAGCACGCGCTTTTAGCGGAATAAGTCTCTCTACCTTTTGCTGTTTCTTTCCGTAATAACGTTCTAACAGAAAGCGAACCCTGACGTAATGTCGCTGCCGATATTCCATCACAAGTGAATGGGCTAAAAAAGTGAGCAGGACCCAGCCGTTGAATTGAAGCGGGGCAAAACAGATTAAACCTACTGCCAAAAGTGAGAAAAAGACAAGTGAACCTTTTAGCGCAAGGGCATGTGCACGTTGAAAAGGATAGAAAGCAGATAAGAGCAAAAAGAATAGTTTTCCGCCATCAAGCGGCCAAATCGGCAAAAGGTTCACAAGAAGAATCGCCATATTATAAAAGGTGAAAACGGTATATATTTCATATGATAAAAAAGATGATTCCATTAGCATCCATGCAAACAGTTGAAGCGGCAAGTGCTGAAGCGGTCCACATAAAATGACCGCCAGCTCTTCTTTTAATGGACGGTTCCCATGTTCTTCTACCTCTACTGCACCGCCAAAGGGTAATAAAAAAATTTGTCTCATACGCCACTGATAATAACAAGCAGCCGATGCATGCCCAAGCTCATGGACGCTTACAATAATAAGCAAACAAAGGAGCGGCTTGATTTGCCCTGAAAGAATAGCAAACGCCATCACCATCCAAAGAAGCGGGTGAATGTGAATTTTCGTCAGCATTAAAAGCCATTTATTCAAAAGTGATCACCTGAATCGGGTCAATGAAATGTTCATTTTGCTTAATCGCAAAATAGTAGGTTCCTTTGCCTTGATCATTAAGTGAAATTTGACCGATTTTTTCACCCTTATCTACAAAATCATACAATGCAACATCCGCTTCCTTTAATTGACCGTACCAGCTGTAGCTGTTATCCGCATGTTGTACCACTACAGTCAGTCCTGTGTCACTTTTCTTTTTCACTTCTACAACATACCCTTCTTTCATACTGTCAATGGCTTCAGAGGATGTTTCGACTTTGACTCCAGCCCCATTTTGAGTGAATGATTCTTGCACCTTTCCAGATGCAGGAACAGCCAATTCTCGATTGGCTTGTACGTCTTTTTGACCCTCCTTTTCCTCTTTTAAAAAAGCAAGAGGGTTACCTACTGTCTTCTCAAACCATTGATTGGCGGCAGCAAATTGAAAATCTTGTTCAAAAGTTTGACTGATAAATGGTTTCAGTTGCTGAAAAGGACCTGCCTGCCCTTTGAATGATATGGCTGCGATTAAAACAAAGGAAGCGGAGATTAAACATTTCAATACAAAGGTATTTGGGTTAAACAATGGATGCCGATATTTATTGGGATGAGAAGCCTCATAGGAAGTTGCTCCTGAATGTTTTTCTTTTTCTGTCAACATGACCCATGGCGGAATATCGTCTTTATTCTTTAAAGCCGTCTTCTTTGGCATAGCAGGTTGCTTTGTTCTGCGACGCTGTGCAACTTTTTTTCTATACTCGTCCACTCGTTTCATGAGATCACCCTTTACATACAAACAGTTTGTACATTTTATGTGACAAACTGTTGCGATATGCAATAAAAAAGACCGATTCTGATCGAATCGGTCTGTCTTTTATCGTGATAGATTATGCTCTCACGCCAAAAAACGCTTTGAGCTTTGCAAACATGCCCTTGTTTTCTTCTTCAAACGATTGTAGTGGAACAGATTCACCAAGTACACGGCGTGCAATATTTCGATAAGCAATAGATGCTTTGTTTTTGGCATCCATCACAATCGGTTCACCATTGTTTGAAGCCTTAATCACTTCATCATCATCGGCTACAATCCCAAGAAGGTCAATAGATAGGTGATGCACGACTTCATCCACATCCATCGAATCACCATTTTTAGCCATGTGAGTACGGATGCGGTTCACAATTAAACGAGGCGGTTCAATGTCTTCTTGCTCTAAAAGACCGATAATCCGGTCCGCATCTCTGACAGCTGATATCTCTGGTGTCGTCACGACAATGGCCTTGTCTGCACCTGAAATAGCATTTTTAAAGCCTTGCTCAATACCAGCAGGGCAATCAATGACAACATAATCAAAGTCCTGTTTCAATGTTTGAATCAATTCTTTCATCTGCTCTGGTTCCACTGCGGTTTTATCGCTCGTTTGAGCAGCGGGTAAAAGATAGAGAAGATCATCAAAACGCTTATCTTTGACAAGTGCTTGATGAATTTTGCATCTTCCTTCTACTACATCTACTAGATCATAAATAATGCGGTTTTCAAGCCCCATCACGACATCTAAATTCCGAAGTCCAATATCGGTATCAACAAGACACACTTTTTTCCCCTGAATTGCTAATGCTGTGCCTAAGTTTGCAGATGTTGTTGTTTTGCCAACGCCGCCTTTTCCTGAGGTAATCACAATAGCCTCGCCCAATTTCACATTCCTCCCTCAAGCCTTGTCAGATTAGGTCTTATATGAGCCAATTGCTGCAGGCGTTCAATGATCATATTGCCATCTATATCTAAATAAGCACATTCCATTTCATTTCCGTCTTCTCTTTGATCTGGTGCGCGGTTAAATACTTGTGCAATGCGAAGTTGTGTTGGAATCATACGAGATGCCGAAATAACGGCTTGTTTGTTCCCATTACAACCAGCATGCGCAACTCCTTTTAAAGCGCCAAGCACAAAAATGTTTCCCCCTGCACGAACTGTGCCGCCGGGGTTGACATCCCCAATTAAAAGGAGATCGCCCTCGACATATAGCACCTGCCCAGAGCGTACGATTTTTGCCACAGACGTGATTTCAGCTTCTGCTTTTAATCGTCTCGCCTCTTCAGTAGACATGACGTCACTTTCAATTGAATGAATGATAAGGTGTTCATTTTCAGACACAGCTTCCGTCAAACGTGCCTCCTGCTCTTCTGTTAAATAACGAAAACCCAGTTTAATATGCACATTGACCTTGTGTCCTTCTCTTCCATCTGTATACTGCTCAAGTAATAGCACCTCACGCAAGCCAGAAAGAAGATCTTCAAACGAACAGTTATCATTTAACTGTAAAGTTAATCCGTTTTTTGTTCCTTTTATCGTCACATATTGCTGTTTTTGAGTTTTCAAGATGCTCACCTCAACAACATACTCATTTCGCCGTAAATGGACAAATTCCTGCTTTTATTCGTCGATCAGTCCTTGTTTCACATTGATGAAAAACAGCCTTAGCGGCACAACAAGTATGAGAGACGCAGCAGTATTTAAAAGAATCGTTGGAATAAAGCGTTCGATCACATACGTATTAAAAGGCATAATACCCGGTTGAATCGTCGCTTGAACGCCGTAAACATAAAATTCCATTACTGAAACAGCAATGATAGACAGAAAGACAACAACTAAGATATTCGTCTGAAGTACCTTGAAGGCTTTAGCTAACAAATAGCAGAGCGCACCAAAGCCAAACATATGTACGCCAAGTATACCTGTATACGAAATATCATATAAAAGTCCAAATACAAATCCGTAAATCACAGCATATGTTTGATTGATATAGGCAGTCATAAATACAAGTGCGAGCAAGATGAAGTGAGGTGCTAAAATTTGATTCTCTGAAACAAACGGGAGCTTAACTAAATCAACAAAAATACTGTCAAACACAAAGATAAACAACATGACGAAAGCAAGGAGGAAACGTTTCACGATCCTTCCTCCTCCGTTAATTCAGATGCATCTGCTGTACTTGTGCTACGTTTCACAACAATCACACGATCTAAATTGTTTAACTCAGCAGCTGGTTCTACATAAATGATTTTTGTCAGTCCGTAATGGTCAGGTTCAATTTCACTTACCTTACCAATCGTTAAGCCTTGCGGGAAAACGCCCCCTGCTCCTGATGTTTCAACTAGATCTCCTTTTTTGACATCTCCATCAGCATCAGATTTTAAAATATTCATTGTCAGCATTTTTTTCTTGCTATCATAGCCGTTAATAATTCCATTGAGTTCTTCTTTGCCCTTTTTCGCAAAAATTTTCGTTGAAATTCTATTATTTTGGTCTGTAGAGCTTAGCAACCTTACAGTAGAAGTAAAATTGTAGAGCTTATCACTTTCAATTTTCCCAATTAAAGCACCACTCTCATTTGTGACGGCCATATCTTTATCAACACCTTGCCTCTTTCCTTTATCAATCATCACAAAGTTATCCCAAAGTGACGGATTTCTTGCAATAACTGTTGAAAGGATTGGCGTATAATCACGAATGGAGTTCACATAACCGAGCTGTTTGCGAAGCTTTTTGTTTTCATCTTCAAGTTCTTGAAGTTTAGCTTCATACTGGGTTTGTCCATCTAGCTTTTTTCGCAGTCGTTCGTTTTCATCATATGTGTTCTTTAAATCTTGTACGTTCCCATAAATACCGGCAATAAATTGTGATGGTGTATGAAAGACACCTTGAAAGAAGCCTGTCGTATCACCTACTAATTTTTCCGGCCATGAAGCACCTCTGCCGCTTTTCGCTGAAAAACCAATCATGGCCACCAGTACGATGACACAGACAAGGAGCAACATGAATCTTTTATTCATAAAAAACTGCGGCATGTCTTACACCTCTTTATTTACGCTCGATTATCTTTTGATTTTCCTTTGAATAAGTGAATATGTTCTAGTGCTTTTCCTGTTCCAATTGCCACACAATCTAATGGATCCTCGGCAATAATAACTGGCATTTTTGTTTCATTACTAATGACTTTATCAAGATTACGTAACAGTGCACCGCCGCCTGTTAAGACAATCCCGCGATCCATAATATCTGCTGCCAGTTCAGGTGGTGTTTTTTCAAGTGTTACTTTCACCGCATCCACAATTGCTTCCACCGTATCGCGAAGCGCTTTTGCAATTTCTTCGGCTGTAATGGAAATCGTTTTTGGTAAACCAGTTAACAGGTCACGTCCGCGAATGTCCATCTCATCATGTACATCTGGTTGTGCAGAACCGATTTCCATTTTAATCGCTTCTGATGTACGGTCACCAATCATCAAATTGTAAGTTTTGCGGATGTAGCTACTAATTGCCTCATCCATTTCATCCCCTGCAACACGGATAGATTGAGACGTCACAATGCCGCCAAGTGAAATAATGGCCACTTCTGTTGTACCGCCGCCAATATCCACAACCATACTTCCTGTTGGCTCCCAGACAGGTAAGTTAGCACCAATCGCCGCAGCAAAAGGCTCTTCAATCGGGTATGCATCACGTGCACCGGCTTGTCTTGTTGCATCAATCACAGCACGCTCTTCTACTGCTGTAATACCAGATGGAACACAAACCATGACGTATGGCTTTCGAGCAAATAGTCCTTTGTTTTTTAATGCCTGATTAATGTAGTATTTCATCATTTTTGCTGTTGTCTCGTAATCTGCAATAACCCCATCTTTCATTGGGCGAAGTGCCACAACATTTCCAGGTGTACGACCAATCATGTTTCTTGCATCATTTCCGACTGCCACTATAGACTTCGTATCAGTTTCCAAAGCTACGACCGAAGGCTCCCTTACAACAATGCCTTTTCCTTTAATAAACACAAGCGTATTCGCTGTTCCAAGATCTATTCCAAGGTCTTTTGTACCAATTCCAAACATATGTATGTATCTTCCTTTCTTAAACCAAAATTCCCTTTAGGGAAAAACTCATAAACTCTATTATATCGTAAAATATTGAAAAAAAAAGTGTTACAAATACCCTTTTTCCTTCAAACTTACAAATTTTTGATCACCAATGACAAGATGATCAAGCAACTGTATTCCAATCAGCTGTCCACATTCAAAAAGTCGCTTTGTAACTTCAATATCCTCCCTGCTAGGCGTCGGATCTCCAGACGGATGGTTGTGCACACATATAAATGATGCGGCTGAACGTTTAAAGGCTTCTTTAAAAATTTCACGCGGGTGAACAATCGATGAGTTCAGGCTACCAATAAACACTGTATGCTTATGAATAACCTGATTCTTTGTATTGAGATAAAGACAAACGAAGTTTTCCTGCGTCAAAAATCTCATATCTTCCATCACAAAATTAGCACCATCCTCTGGCGTACGAATGACGTAACGGTTGTCAGCCGTTTGGTGGTGCAATCTAGTGCCAAGCTCTAAAGCAGCTAAAATAGAGATAGCCTTTGCTTTTCCAACTCCCCGGATCTTTGACAATTCTTCAATAGAAGCTTCTTTCACTGAACGAAGACCTCCAAATGTTTGCAGAAGCCTTGCAGAAACTTGGAGGACAGACTCCTTTTTTGTACCAGTCCTTAAAAGGATAGCAACAAGTTCATGGTTCGACAAACTATTTGGACCATATTTAATAAATCTTTCTCGCGGCTTTTCATCATGAGGAAAATGCTTTAACAACATAGGGAAATGATTGATTATCAACACTCCTTTGAGAGTTCCTTCCCGTCATCAAAAAGGGGTAATTCCAAATGTTTCTAGCACTCTCGCTGTTTTCGCAATGGGGAGTCCTACAACGGAAAAATAATCACCATCTATTTTTTGAACAAACAGTGCACCTTTTCCTTGAATGCCATAGCTTCCAGCTTTATCTAACGGTTCACCAGTTTCAATATAGCGGTCTATTTCATCTTGAGTAAGCGTCCAAAATGTCACTTCCGTCTGTTCGTAAAATGTTTCTTTTCTATTCTCTGACTGAATGCTGACACCAGTCAAGACTTGATGTGTCTTTCCAGACAGTAAATGAAGCATTGCCGCTGCTTCCTTTTTGTCTTTTGGTTTCCCGAGACATTTTTCGTCAATTGCAACAATTGTATCTGCACCAATGACTACAGCTTGGGGATATAAAGTTTGAATATCATTTGCTTTTTGTTCTGCCAACCATTGGACGTTCTCAGCAGGCGAAAAGTTTCGATTGATTTCTTCTTTTAAATGACTTGTTTGAATGTCATAAGAAAACCCTGCTAAGTCAAGCAATTCTTTTCTTCTAGGCGATTGAGATGCAAGAATCAATTGGTTCATGTATGTTCGTCCTTTCAGGGTTTTGTCTAAGTGGTAAGATACCCATTCATCCTACCAAATGTACATCTTACCGACAATTCACAAAAATACACTTTTACTGTTCCTATCTCATTATGTTTGAAGCAAAAGAAAAAAACTAGTCGTTTTTTTGACTAGTTTTATCTCATAAAACATGATTTTACGTATTTAATTGATCGAGCAGCACTTGCTGAGATTTCCATCCATTTTCAGCGGTTGGTTCATTTAATAGTTGAACCGCTTTTAACAAACTGCTCTTTGCAGGTGCATCAGTTGTTTTAGCATTTTCCAGCTCGGTGATCAACTGCGTGACTTCATTTTTTTCCACATCATCACCGGCAATGATTTTAGAAGATAAGACTGACGCTTTTTCTATTACATCAGTCAGCTCATCTGGCACTTGAAATGAGAGCTCTTTTCCTCCCCACGCTTCAAAATGTTGATCAATGAGCTTTTTACCGACCGCACTTGTCATGCTTTGTTCTTTTGCAAGTCCAGCAATCACATAATATCCATCATCCATCGATACTTTTTTACCTGCATACCCTGCATCCTTTAAGCTGTCGACCAATTCATCTGCCCCTTTTTCTGAGGAAAACTTTCCAGCCTGTACAACAAAGGTTGAAAAATGGCCAGATGCGCTTTTTTCGTCTTTTTTCTCTTCTTCAGCACCTGATGTTTCCGTCACGTCTCCTCCTGCCTTCATCGACGATTCGTTTCCAGACGTTGAAGCACTTACATGGTCTCCTGCCGGTGGATTTGCTGAACCGTCTTTACTCAAACTAAGTGCAAACACACCAAGGCCTGTCCCAAGAACGACAGCAAATACAATCGTCGTCATCACTCTTTTCAGTGGCCCGCGATTTTTGCTGAACTTCTGATCAAATGAACCTTTTTTCTTTTGATAGGGCGTGACAACCTTAGGATCAGAATGGTAAATATGATCAGCTGCATCATCCCAATGGAAATCTTCTTCTTTTGGTTTAGACTGATCTTCTTGAGAAACTGCTGTCTCCTGTTCTGTCTGCCTCTTTTCCTCCCAGTTCGAAAACTTTACACGATCCTCTTGCGCTTCTTCCAACTTTTGATCGGCTTCATGAATGGTTTCTTCTTTGCCATTGATGTTGACCTTTAACCCTTGTTTTTTTGCTTGCCTTTTTTTCATTGTAATTCCCCGCTTTCTGACATTGTTTGTAAGAAAGACCTTTCTGTCCAATGAATCAGCGCAAATTTAACCCGTCCTTCTTTCTGTTTCACACTTTAACACAGCAGGTAAAAAAAAGAACAAGACTTTTGTCGGCGGTAAAAAAAAGTGTTCGTCAATTTTTTCATTCGAACCATCCACCATTTTGCTCAAGTACATCATACCCAAACAAATACAGCCAGAAAGAAACGGCGATAGCGGGAACAAAGGGGAATGGCTCGCGTAAACGAAAGGAAAATAGTTTAGCATATACAATCCCCAATGTAGACGATAGGAAGAGAATGATTAAAAATGCCTTCAAACCAAAGCAAAAAGAAAGCACACAAAACAATTTCATATCGGCTCCGCCGATGCTATTTGGATGTAACCGGTCTAAACAATAAAAAGTAAGAAAACAGAAGAATGCAGAAGCCGCTCCTTCCCACCAAATAGGAAGAGGGTATATTGTGCGGTAAATGACGAAAAGAGGAAAAAAGAAGAGAAACAAATCGTTTGGTATCCTCATATAGAGAAAATCGCTCACGACAGCAATCACGAATAAACTACAAAGTATCACAACAAAAACCCCCTCAAACGAAAAGCCAACGTACTTATAAATGAGCAGAAAGAGCATGCCTGACAGCAGTTCAATCAGCGGATAAAGCTTAGACAAACGGGCACCGCACCGTTTACAAGCTCCTTTCAACAGAAAGTACGAAATAAGAGGAAGCATTTCATCAACAGAGAGCATTTGTTTACAGGCTGTGCAGTGAGAACGAGGGAACATGATAGACTGCTTAAGAGGCAGCCTTTCACCGACTAGATGAAAAAACGACCCCATGCTGATACCTGTAATAAAAACAAGAATGTCGACCATGACTTTACTCCTTTCAGAAATAGAATAGATCGGATTGTAACACGGACAAGCATCTTGAGCACCAATTGATTTTATGGTTTTAAGTCTCAGCAGCAGGTCAAAATGAAAAAGACGCAGATTGCCAACAAGCAAAATGCGTCTTTGATTACCCCATTATACGATTTCGAATGTCTGAAATAAAATAAAGTGAGCCAGTAACAAGTACAATGGCTGCAGGGTCATTACTTTTCTTCCGAATAAACTCCAGCACTGTACCAGGATCCGACGCATACGTTTTTGCCTCTAAATGACTGCATTCATAAAGTACTTCTGCTGATTCAGCTCTTGGGAAATCAAAAGAGACAAAATGAATGGATGTACTGATTGTCTCAAGCTTTTGAATCATTTGTTTGTACGGTTTATCTTTTAACGCACTAAAACAAACATGAACCTGTTTATGAGAAAAATGAGCATGCACTGTTTCAATTAAGCGAATCATCCCTTCTTCATTATGCGCTCCATCTAGATAGACGGGAGGGTGATCACTCACCTTTTCAAACCTGCCGGCCCATACAGCATGTCTAATGCCTTCATATATATGCTCTTTTTTTATCTCAATAGCCCCTTGTTGTTCCAGCCATTCGATTAAGAGAACAGCAAGTGACGCATTTTGTCTTTGATGTGTCCCTATTAATCCTGTTTCAAGCAAAGGATACTGCCTTCTTGGGGTGTGTAATGTAAATTGCTCACCTGTTTCGATTGCTTGTTCGTCCTCAAAGCTGCACGTATCGTGTAATGATATGCACTTTGCTTTCTTTTCTTTTGCGACATCTTGAATAACTGCTAATGCCTCTTGTTGATGAGCAGCAGTGATCATAGGGATGCCTTCTTTGATGATGCCTGCTTTTTCAGCGGCAATTTGTTCAAGCGTATCACCTAAAATCGCCATATGATCATATCCGATCGAGGTAATAGCCGTTAAGATGGGATCAACAACATTCGTTGAATCAAGTCTTCCACCAAGCCCTGCTTCAAATAGAACAAAGTCTACTGGATGTACATTGGCAAAATATGCGAAGGCACAAGCTGTAATGATTTCAAATTCTGTTGCTTGTCCATACTCCGTTTCATCTAATTCATCTACTAAAGGCTTTAGCTGATTCACAAGACTCAACCATTCCTCATCACTAATTGGCTCTCCGTTGACACTGATTCGTTCATTGAACGTTAAAATAAATGGAGAAGTGAAGGTACCTACCGAATAACCGGCTGCATTTAATACCGAACGAGTAAAAGCAATGGTCGATCCTTTTCCATTTGTACCTGCGACATGCACTGCCTTTAATTTTCGTTCAGGATGCCCTAGCTTGCTTAAAAACCACTTCATTCTTTCCAGCCCAGGCTTTACGCCAAAGGTCAGTCTGCTATGTATCCAATCAATCGCTTCATGATAAGTTGTAAACAATGCCATCTCCCATTTCATACGAAATTTTTGAAAAAAGACGGCTCCATTCATCAAGGAGCCGTCTTTTCAACATTATGCTTTCAGCTCTTCAATTCGCTTTTGAACAGCTTCACGTTTTGCCACATAATCACGTTCTTTCGCACGCTCTTCTTCAACGACACTTTCAGGCGCTTTTTTCATAAAGCCTTCATTTCCAAGCTTTTTCTGTACTCTTTCTACTTCTTTTGTCAGCTTATCAAGCTCTTTTTGCAGGCGAGCAATCTCTTCGTCTAAGTTGATCAAGCCTTCTAGTGGTAAAATAAGCTCTGCTCCAGAAATAACTGCTGTCATTGCTTTATCACTAGCAGGTACATCTGTACCAATTTCGAGAACACTTGGATTTGTGAATCGTTCAATATATGATCGGTTTTTTTCTAAACGTTCCTGCACGTCAGCAGTTGACGCTTTGATGTAAAGCTCGATTTGTTTGCTCATTGGCGTATTGACTTCACTGCGAATGTTACGCACAGATCGAATGAGTTCAACAAGTAGCTTCATATCAGCAGATGCTTGTTCATCTGAAAGCTCTGGTTTTACTTTAGGCCATTCAGCTACTGTAATCGACTCTCCTTCATGCGGAAGATGCTGCCATATTTCCTCTGTCAAGAACGGCATGAACGGATGAAGAAGTCTCATTGTTTGATCTAATACATATGCAAGGATCGAACGAGTTGTTTTCTTCGCCGCTTCATCTTCTCCGTAAAGCGGAAGTTTCGCCATTTCAATATACCAATCACAGAAATCATCCCAAATGAAGTTATACAAGTGTCTGCCCACTTCACCGAATTCATATTTGTCAGCGAGCTGTGTTACACTTTCAATTGTTTCATTTAAGCGTGTCAAAATCCATTGATCTGCCACTGATTTTTCACCTGTCAAATCAAGTTCCTCATAGGTGAAACCATCCATATTCATTAGAGCAAAACGGGATGCGTTCCAGATTTTGTTCGCAAAGTTCCAAGTCGATTCGACCTTTTCAAAGCTAAAGCGAAGGTCTTGTCCTGGTGAGCTTCCGGTTGCTAAGAAATATCTTAACGAATCTGCACCGTATTGATCGATAACTTCCATCGGATCAATCCCATTGCCAAGCGACTTACTCATCTTACGTCCTTGTTCGTCTCGAATGAGCCCATGAATGAGAACATCTTTAAACGGCTTTTCTCCAGTAAACTCAAGACCTTGGAAGATCATGCGAGAAACCCAGAAGAAAATAATATCATAGCCTGTGACAAGCAGATTCGTTGGATAGTAACGTTTAAAATCTTCACTGTCTACATCTGGCCAGCCCATTGTAGAGAAAGGCCAAAGCGCTGAACTAAACCATGTATCAAGTACATCCTTGTCTTGTTCCCAGTTCTCAATGTCTTCTGGTTCTTCCAATCCAACATACACTTCTTTTGTTTCTTTATGATACCAAGCTGGAATGCGATGCCCCCACCATAGCTGACGTGAAATACACCAGTCACGAATATTTTCCATCCAGTGTAAGTACGTTTTCTCAAATCGATCCGGTACAAATTGAACTTGCTCTTCACTTTTTTGCAATTTGATAGCTTCATCAGCGAGCGGCTGCATTTTGACAAACCATTGTGTTGATAAATACGGTTCAACGACTGCACCGCTTCGCTCACTATGACCAACAGAATGCACATGTTCCTCAATTTTGAATAAAACACCTTGTTCTTGTAAATCTTTTACAAGCTTCTTGCGGCATTCAAAACGGTCCATGCCTTTATATTGCAAAGCATTTGCATTCATTGTCCCATCTTCATTCATCACAAGGATTCGTTCTAATTGATGACGATTCCCAAGCTCAAAGTCATTCGGGTCATGAGCAGGCGTAATCTTGACAGCCCCTGAACCAAATTCCATGTCTACATAGTCATCCCCAACGATTGGGATTTCACGACCCGTAATAGGTAAAATAACGGTTTTTCCAATCAGGTGCTGATAGCGTTCGTCTTCAGGATGAACAGCTACTGCCGTATCACCAAGCATCGTCTCAGGTCTTGTTGTCGCAATCTCTATTGAACCTGTTCCATCAGCTAGAGGATATCTCAAATGATAAAACGCACCTTGGACATCCTTATAAACAACTTCAATATCAGAAAGGGCAGTCTTAGTAGCTGGATCCCAGTTAATAATATACTCTCCGCGATAGATTAACCCTTTTTCATAAAGCTGGACAAACACTTGACGAACCGCTTTACTTAGACCTTCATCCAAAGTAAAACGCTCACGTGTATAATCAAGTCCAAGGCCCATCTTCGCCCACTGACTCCGAATAAAATCAGCATATTCTTCCTTCCACTTCCACGTTTCCTCCACGAATTTTTCGCGGCCTATATCATAGCGGCTCACGCCCTCTTCGCGAAGTTTCGCCTCTACCTTCGCTTGTGTGGCAATTCCGGCGTGGTCCATCCCCGGAAGCCAAAGAACATCATAGCCTTGCATGCGTTTCATTCGTGTGACAATGTCTTGCAACGTTGAATCCCAAGCATGACCAAGATGTAGCTTTCCTGTCACGTTTGGCGGAGGAATGACGACTGTATACGGCTCTTTCGTTTTGTCATGTTGCGCTTCAAAGAATTTCCCCTCAAGCCAGTACGTATATCGATCCTTTTCAATCGCATTCGGATCGTACTTTGTTGGCATTTCTTGATTATTTGTTCCCATTTGTGTAACCTCCACATTTTTTCGGCTGATGAAACATAAAAAAGCCTTTCCATCCTTATAAAAGGACGAAAAAGCTTTTTCGCGGTACCACCTTTTTTTACGGAACACATACACATGTACCGTACACTCTAAAGGATAACGGGTTTCACCCGAATTTCTCTACTTGGTATTTCAAGAAATTAAGCTCACAGGCGACCTTCCAAAACAAGTAGCTCCTAGGAAACCTTTCAGCAGCCGGCTTCCCTCTCTTTAGGGTCTTGCTCGTACTCTTCCTGTTCAACGCTTATGATATATATCACGTTCATCAGCACGTACTCATCTTGTACTTATATTACTAAATGCTTTTTGTTTTCGTCAATCATCTTTTCCGCTTTTCTTTTTCTTTATACAAATTGGGCAGGCACCCTTTGCCTCAATGCCCATATGATAATAGCAAAATCAAGAAGGAGGGCGTTTTATCTTGAAGAAAATCAATCCTTACACGCTCCCCCCCTGGCTCAGACAAATTCGGGCAGTTGCCTCCCAAGTCGTACTCCCGATTGCCATTTTTCAAGGATTGCGCACAATCATTTTTCCAACGACGTTTGACGTCCTCATCTTAGGTATTCTCATTTTCCTTGCATGTGCATTTCACCTCGATTGGTTTTAAATTGCCGTTTCTTAGAGAACTTACACCTCAAAACTGTTTCGTACCGAGAGATTTGTTTGACCATCCTGAATAAATCCAAAACAAAACCTCGTCATTCTGATGATGACGAGGCATTTTGTTCTTCTTCTAGACGTCTAGCCTGCTCGATTTCGTGAATTTTCATAACAGTCGGCTCTGAATTTTTCATTTGCCAATACGCTCTTAAAAGTTGCTGACAGCTTTTCATCTCGTTTTGTCCGCCAGATTCATATGCTTTCACCGCATCAAACAGTCCTTGCGGGTAAGCGAGATAACTCAAAAACAAATGAAGCTCTTCTTCCCTGAGCGGATTCCCCTTTTGATACGTATAAAACAAGGAAGTACATTCTGGAAAAGGAGCAGGATATGATTTGAATGTCCGAAAGTAAAACGTCAAAAGATCATAGATGGGGGCGGCCTTTTTAGACCGCTCAAAATTGGTAAAATGTCCTGTCCCTACATCATTGTATAGAAAATGATGAATTGACAATTGTCCATGATTTAAAACAACCCGAGTTGTCTCCTGATCTTTCATTTCCTCATGCCAATCCTCTAAACGTTCAAGCGCAAATTCACTCGCAGACATAGCTTCTGAAAAATACATAGCAGCGGCCAGCTCAAATGGCGACATGTACCATGTTTGTTCTGCCCGCTCTATGAATCGTTCATACATATCTTTCTCTGTTTCCCATTTCATCTTGATTTGTGTGTAGTGAGCTTCTATCTCATGCTTTGTAATATCTATCATCACTTCGGTTCGTTTATGAAGCCTAGCAATCTCTTGGAATAAATACTCATGTTTATCATCTTGCTCTTCTCTCTTTTCATTCGTCAGCCATGGCATGAGATAATAAGCGTGCTGGCTTTCCCGATGACTTGAGAAAAAAGAGCCGTTTTTTGTGCGATAAATAGGCACAAATGAACGATAGCCTTTTGATTCTAGTTCAAGCATTTGCTCTGTAAACTGCATATTTCGCTGCGCCTTCAATTGTTTTAGTGCAAATACTCCCTGCTTTGTATAAACCCTTACGACCGACGGGCTGACAGGTTCAATATATTCAGCCTCAAGCCCATATTCATATAAGACTGATTGGATTTCATCCACGTTCACTCACCACATTTTCTAGGTCAGTCTCCTCATGCTATGCATTGCTTTTTTGATATTCAGGAATATAAAGAATTTGCCCTTCTTCCAGCTCCGCATCTGCCGATAATGAATTCGTTCTAAGAAGCTGCTGAACATTCAATTGATATCGTTCACAAATGCGATCGACCGTATCTTCTTGCTGCACTATACATATTTTCATGCGAGAAAAATCTTCCTCCTCCTGCTTAGCAAACAGCTTCGTTAAATAAAGTGAGTTCTCACTGCCAGATGACTTTCTCACGTCACTTTCAGGTTCCTCCGCTTCTTGGGATACTTCATATTCTTGAGGTACTTCCCGTTCGTATAACCGGTCTATTTGAAATGGCTCCTCACGATCCTCCTGTATCGAATCAACATGATAGGCAGGTGGTTCAAATGCAGGATCGTCTGTGACATCTTCCTCTTGTTCTTCCTCCATCGCTGACTCAAGTTCCTTCCTTACTTCAACCTTAAAGAACGAATCATCTCGCTCCTCTTCTTCTAATAATTTTGGGGGCTCAAAAAATGGCGGCTCCTGACTCTGGGCTTCTGGATAGGCACGATAGCCAAGTACCACCGCTTCTTCTTGTTCCTCCGATTCTTTCGTTTCTTCCATGTCCGCCGGCTCTATATTCACTTCTCCTTGTTCCTCACGTGCATCACTTTGTAACAGTGTTTGTTCTTCAATGTCCTCACGCTCTTCACGTGCATTAGCTTGTAATCCTTCTTGTTCTTCTTGTCCCGTTACTTGATATTCATATGAAACATCGCCATAATCCTTTTCAGACCGATGAACAAATTCATACGGCTCCTCTGCCCGCTCTTGCGGCATTTCTTCATCTAACAGACCTTCAATCGCTAAATCAGCCTGAATGGTCAATATGCGGCTTTCTGTTAACTGATAATCAAATGCATCAATGAACACAAATACATCATTTAAATGACTGATTTTGTTCTTTGGGATGGTAATATCCACTGGAAATTGATGCAGAAGCTCTGCTGTTCCGTCCTCTCTCACCTTCACCTCATCTACCTGCCTGTATGATGCATAGGAACTGGATTCACCCAATAGCTCCTGTTGATTTATGTTGTATTCTCCTGTTAGCTCGAGTGAACCTCTAATTGAAACATAATCATTCACTTCTTGAACGAGAATGTCAGGATCAAGTGAAATTGACAGTAGCTCACTGACTTCCTGTCCGCTTTTAAAATAGATGGATTCTTCTACCGAAAACTGTAAACGATTGTTTTGAGACAAGTCGGTGTCCTCCTTTCATCTAATCCTTCAAAATAAAATTAGATGTCAATACAGGTGTATGTGAGCACAGATGAAAATATGAATGGTTTTTGCAAAGCAAAAAGCCGGCATGTGTCCACACCGACTTTCGTTTATTTACGTAATTTTTGAAAAACCTTTTCCACTGTCTCAATGGTATATTGAATGTCCTCATCTGTATGAGCGGTAGATAAGAACAGACCTTCGAATTGAGAAGGCGGGAGGAAAATACCATGATCAGCCATTTCCTTATAAAATTCAGCGAACAAAGCAAGATCAGCCGTTTTCGCCGTTTCATAATTAATGACTTGTTCATCCGTAAAGAAGAATCCAATCATCGAGCCAGCGCGGTTAAATGTCAATGGAATTCCAGAGGCTTTGGCTGCTTTTGAAATTCCCTCTTCCAGCATATCACCTTTACGTCTAAACTCTTCATAAGACTCTGGGGTTAGCTGTTTTAACGTTTCTAAACCTGCTGTCATTGCAAGTGGATTACCAGATAAGGTACCCGCTTGATAAATCGGCCCGCTTGGCGCAATTTGTCTCATAATATCCGCTCTTCCACCGTAAGCTCCTACCGGAAGACCACCTCCGATTACTTTTCCAAGACAAGTCAAATCAGGCGAGATACCAAAGTAGCCTTGTGCACAGTTGTAATCAACGCGGAATCCTGTCATGACCTCGTCAAAAATGAGTAAAGCACCGTATTGTTCTGTGATGTCTCTTAGTCCTTGCAGAAAGCCTTCTTGAGGTGGAACAACTCCCATATTACCAGCAACTGGCTCTACGATGACACCTGCAATATCGTCACCAAATTCTTCAAATGCCACTTGAATGCTTTCTAAATCATTATAAGGAACCGTAATGGTATTGCTAGCAATTCCTTCAGGTACACCAGGGCTATCGGGAAGACCAAGTGTGGCGACACCTGAACCAGCCTTAATGAGTAAAGAATCACCGTGTCCATGATAGCAGCCTTCAAATTTCACAATTTTATTTCTACCTGTAAAGCCACGTGCTAGACGAAGCGCACTCATGGTTGCTTCTGTTCCAGAGCTGACCATGCGAATGACCTCAATTGAAGGAACACGTTCTGATACAAGCTTAGCTAATTCATTTTCAACTAAAGTAGAAGCACCAAAGCTTGTACCATTTTCAGCTACGCGCTGGATACTTTTGACAACACGATCATGACTGTGTCCCAAAATGAGCGGTCCCCACGATAATACATAATCAATGTATTTATTTCCATCAATATCGTAAATGTTTGCGCCTTTGCCTCGTTCCATAAAAATCGGATCTGTATTCACTGATTTAAATGCACGAACAGGGCTGTTGACACCCCCAGGCATTAATTGTTGCGCTTCCTTAAATGCTTGTTTTGATTTTTCATAGCTGCGTACCATTTCAACGTCCTCCTGTCTATCCGTTCTTTATTCTGAGAGCCATTTTACCGCTTCTTTTGCATGATACGTAATAATTAAATCTGCCCCAGCACGTTTCATACTTGTCAGCATTTCAAGCACAAGCTCTCTTTCAGAAATCCAACCATTTTGAGCAGCTGCTTTGACCATTGCATACTCTCCACTTACATTGTAAGCCACAACAGGGAGTGTAAATTCATTTTTCACATCACGCATAATATCTAAATAAGATAGAGATGGTTTGACAATGAGAAAATCAGCGCCCTCTTCTACATCCGATTGTGCTTCTCTTAACGCTTCTAAACGGTTTGCAGGATCCATTTGATACGTTTTGCGGTCCCCAAACTGCGGTGTACTGTGCGCTGCATCACGAAATGGACCATAAAAAGCACTTGCATATTTCACCGCATATGACATCACGGGCACATGAATAAAGCCAGCCTCATCAAGAGCCTCTCGGATTGCGACAACAAAACCATCCATCATATTAGAAGGCGCAATGATATCAGCACCTGCACGTGCTTGACTAACAGCCGTTTTTGCTAAAAGTTGAAGAGATTCATCATTTAAAATCTCGCCACCTTCGACGATTCCGCAATGTCCATGATCTGTATATTGGCATAAGCAAGTATCTGCGATAACGACGAGCTCAGGGAAATGTTTTTTGATCTCAATCGTTGCCCTTTGAACGATGCCATGATCGTGATAAGCCTCACTTCCAACATGATCTTTATGATCTGGTACACCAAACACAATGATGGACTTGATACCAAGATCCACAAGCTCTTGCACTTCTTCCTTCACAAGATCAACAGAAATGTGATACACACCTGGCATCGAAGGAACTTCTTTTCGTACATTCTCTCCTTCGACAAAGAAAATCGGATAAATGAAATCCGATGGTTTTAAAAAGGTTTCTCTTACTAATTCTCTCATTCCTGCGCTTGTACGCAATCTACGGTGTCTGTTAAATTTCATCAATGTTTCAACTTCCTTTCAGATAAACGACACATCAAATCAAGCATCCCGTCTATTGTATAAGTTTCTGGGGTTTCAGATCGAATCCCGTATTGAAGCAGTGCCTCTTTTGTGAGAGGACCTATCGTGACAAAACTTGTATCGGATTCAGCCAAGCGTGCTGCATCTGCTTTCATTGCATGCATAAACGAATGGACAGTGGAGGAGCTTGTGAATGTAATAAAATCAAATGATTGCTCCATCATGGCCGCTTTCAAAGCGGCAATTCCTTCCTCATCCTTGACTGTTTTATATAAAATCCATTCCTTGACCTCAATCCCAAGTGGAATAAGGGTATGTTTCACCACATCTCGTGACAAATGCCCTTTTGCAACAAATACCTGCTCTCCCGGTAATACATGTTCAACCAAGGCATCTGCTAGCTCTTCGGCTATAAATCGTTCAGGTACAACATCCACCTTAAAGCCATGCTGCTTAAGATAAGCAGACGTCTTCTCACCAACAGCAGCGATTTTTAAGTGAGACAAGTCCATATGTAAATGATGGTCTTGTAGATATTTCAAGAAAAAAGATGCACCATTCACACTCGTGAAAACAAGCCAATCACTAGTTTCTAAGTCTTTCCAAAACGCCTCTACTTTTTCTTTTGTGAGTGTAGGCTCAAACCGAATCAAAGATGTTAAGACCGCATGACCGTTAAGCGATTCAATCTTTTGCTTAAACACACCTGCTTGACGTTCATTTCGTGTGACAAGCACCGTCTGTCCGTTAAGCGATTTGGCTGTGTTCATGTGGAGGACAAGTCCTTTTTCACTTTGTCGATTAAATCCTTTGCTCCCTTATCAGCCATTTGTTTTGCACATGCTACACCAACCGCTTCAGGGTCCGTACCAGTCACTGTTCCCCGAATAATAGTATGACCGTCAGCAGAAGCAACAAGTCCAGTTAGTTCAATTTCATCACGTTCATTCATGGTGGCATAACCGGCAATCGGTACTTGGCAGCTACCGTCCATTTGCTTAAGGAAAGCCCTCTCAGCTAGTACAGTCTTCTTTGTATATTCATTTGTCAATTGAGCAAGGAGCTGCAATAACTCTTCATCATTACTGCGGCATTCAATTGACAGCGCACCTTGTCCAACAGCCGGCAGGCAAGTCTCAGGTGATAAAAATTCTGTAACAACCTCTTTGCTCCACCCCATCCGAGAAAGGCCAGCAGCAGCCAGAATAATCGCATCGTATTCTTCATTTTTTAACTTTTCAAGTCTTGTATCAATGTTTCCACGAATCCATTTCATCTTAAGATCAGGTCTTTCCTGAAGAAGCTGAGCACTCCGCCTCAAACTGCTCGTTCCAATCACTGCTCCCTTCGGCAATTCATGAAGACGCTGATGATGCTTTGAAATGAGTGCGTCCCGCACATCTTCACGCTCAGGAATACAACCAATGACTAGACCCTTAGGTAAGGTAGCCGGCATATCCTTCATACTATGAACAGCCATATCAATGTCATGATTTAACATTGCCTGTTCAATCTCTTTCACAAACAGCCCTTTTCCGCCAACCTTTGATAAGGTCACATCTAGAATTTGATCACCCTTTGTGACAATTTCTTTTATTTCAAAAGAATAAGAAGGGTTTAATTCAGACAGCTTTTGAATGACCCATTTTGTCTGTGTCATTGCAAGCTTGCTTCGTCTAGAACCTACTTTAATTGTACGCATTACGTCTTCCTCCCGACAATGCCCTTAAAACTCATCATTATTGAAACCAATGAAAGGTTGATAAGCTCCCAAGCAAAAAATAATTGATCATCAGCACAAGAAATGAAGCAACATTCCATCGTGCCACGATTTTGCCCTGCATATTTCTTACCAATCTGATGTATAAGTAAAAGCCGTATAAAAATAACATAATAAACGAACCAAGCACCTTCGCATCTGTCCAGTACAACGTATCATACGAGATATATGCCCAAATAATGCCAAGAATTAAACTAAGCAAGAGCATTGGCACTCCAATAATATTTAGTACATACGCCATGTGATCAAGCTTTGATAAGTCTTCAATTCTAAGAAGCCATTTCCCCCATTTTTTCTTTTTCAGCAAGCGATATTGAAAGAGATACAGCAATGAAAAAGCAAATGAAAGTGAAAAGGCCCCGTATGATAATATAGCCATCGTAATATGAATGACAAGCAGTTCTGACGTTAGCTTTCCCGCAATTTCGGTAGAATGAAAATGAGATGGTGTGAATGTGTGAATGGCCATCATGGAAAAACCAATCACATTTGTAAAAAAGACAATAAATTCAACACGCAATACTTTTGTGAGCACGAGTGAAAGTGTCACGAGCACCCATGTATAAAAATATAACCCCTCTGCTACATTCAACACAGGGAATCGGTCTGTTGCCATCATAATATAGAACATGTAGGCTGTTTGCAGCAGCCAGACAATAGAAAGCAACCAGAAAGCTATTTTTCCAGCCTTCCGGTTGTATTGAAGAAAATCTATGAAATAGAACAAAACACTTAGTGCATAGATCAAAATCGTCGCTTCGCCTAGTCTCGCCACAATGGTTTCCATCATCGCCTAATCACTCACTGGCAATCGTAGCAAAGCCTTGCGCCATATTTGATTTGAATAGCTGAAATGATCCTTGTTCCACCTGCACAGGCTCTACCTTTTGCTCTTCATCTTCAACCTGTAAGTCAAAGATTTCTTTGAAGAATAAAAGTTTTTCCTCTGCATTCGGCTCCCCAGCAATTTCCTTAGCCTTTAAAATCGGATCTTTCAGCATTTGATTGATAATACTTTTCGTATGTTTATTTAACAGTTTCATTTCACGATGTGTGAGATTCGGAAGCTTACGTTCAATGCTTTGCATCGTATCTGCTTGAATGGTCAGTGCCTTTTCTCTTAATGCAGAAATGATAGGAACAACCCCAAGCGTATTTAGCCATTGCTTAAATTCTACGATTTCCGCTTCGATCAGCAATTCAACCTGCTCAGCAACTGCACGGCGTTCCTTTAAATTGGCTGCCACGATGCCTTCAAGGTCATCAATGTCATACAAAAAAGCACCTTCCACTTCAGAAATGGCTGGATCTAAATCACGGGGCACTGCAATATCCACCATAAATAGCGGTCTGCCTTTCCGCTTTTTATTCGCACTCTCTACCATTTCTTTCGTAATGACAAATTGTTTCGCACCAGTGGAGCTAATTAATATATCTGCTTCTGATAATGTCTTTTCCAATTGATTTAAGCTCTTAGGTTCTCCTGAAAAACGACTAGCCAGCTCCTTTGCCTTCTCATACGTTCGATTAATGACAGTAACTTGACCAATCCCTTGTCCTTGAAGGTTTTGTGCTGCCAGCTCGCCCATTTTTCCCGCACCAATAACAAGGACATGCTTATCAGAAAGATGTCCAAAGATTTTTTTGGCAAGTTCGACAGCCGCATAGCTGACAGAAACTGCATTAGAAGCAATATCTGTTTCCGCATGAGAACGTTTAGCTACCGTAACAGCCTGCTTAAATAAATAGTTGAAAACGGTTCCAATGGTTTTCTCCTCTTGAGCTATTTTAAAGCTGGAACGCACTTGACCAAGTATTTGTGTTTCACCAATGACCATTGAATCAAGTCCACATGCCACTCGGAATAAATGCTCGACCGCGCCATCGTTTTCATAAAACTTCAAATATGGAGAGACATCTTCTTTTTCTAAGCCGAACCAATCAGCTAAAAATCTTTTTATATAAAATCGACCAGTATGAAGCTGATCCACAACCGCATAAATCTCTGTCCGATTACATGTTGAGATAACGATATTTTCCAGAATGCTTTTTTCTTCTTTAAGCTTGGACATCGCTGCACCAAGTTCACTCGGCTCAAAATTCAGCTGTTCCCGTATCTCAACAGGGGCTGTTTTATAATCTAAACCCACAACAAGTATATGCATAACTTCAGCTTGCACCCCCAACGCCCTGTCTAATTTATAATCATTATAATATAGAATTCATTATTTATAATGATTATAACATAGATTCTTTTTTTACTGGATAAAAATTGTGAACAGATTTCAAAAATGTTGTGATATAGTAGAAAAATATTCTACAACGCACATGTCATAATATCACTTCATGCAATTTACCAAATTTGACGTGTGCGGACAAATGATCTGCTTAAAAGAAGGTGACATCTTTGAAGAAGAAATCCATTTTACTGCCGCTTACTTTACTGGCTGTAGCTCTTTATGCCATTCTCTCAGGAGGTCAATTTGACATCTGGAAGGACCAAGAGAAATGGTACACACTTGTGCTGTTCTTTGGACTTGCATTTTTATATCAAGGGAAGACGGAACAGGAAACCTCACATGTGTTTATCGGTATGCTGATGACTGGACTTTCGTTACACTTTATTCTTCAATCAAAATTGGACCACTGGCCAGATACCTTTACAATGATTGTGTTCGTAGTAGGGGTTGCCCTGTTCATGAAATCAGCTCAAAAAAAGGAATATCGTATCGAGAGTATTGTTCTCATTGCACTAGGCTTGTTCCTTTATTTCTTTCAGCAAATTGTAAAACAGCTCGGCGCATTGTCCATTCCAACTTCCGACTTTGAATTGTACTGGCCATATGTACTCATTGCTGTGAGTTTGCTCTTATTATTTTTAAAAAGGAAATAACTTATACAAATAAAAGCGTCAAATGGTTTGTTTTTTATCAACATTGGCTATATCTCTACCTTTAAGACAAAAGTATGGCTTAAGATGACTCGATATTATATGATAATAACCGTCTTCTCTGTAGGTGCCTGTAAGGCCACTTTTTTTACAGAAAAGACAGTTTTGTTATTTTTATTTCTCACACATATCATGAGGTGTCTAGTTGTTTGGCACAACTTGTAGACACCTCATTTTCTTTTAAATAAATTTCACTATTTACATTTTCGTTCTAATTGACGATCCGTGCTAAACGTTTACACTCGAGTCAGCCGTTATCGTAACAACTTTTTTGTACATATGACAAAAAAGTTGGAAAGAAAACGAATGTCTCCTTCCAACTTTTTTATGGGCTGGTTTGATTTTGTCTTAGCTGTTAATCTTCGCAAGGATCGCATTCCACGCTTCATCTTTTCCCTTTTTTGTTTCCGAAGAGAAAAGGATGAATTCATCCGATGGGACAATGTCCAGCGTCTGTTTGACGACTTTCGCATGTTTCTCCCATTTGCCTTTTGGAATTTTATCCGCCTTTGTCGCAATGACAATCACGGGTAAATCATAATACTTAAGGAATTCATACATGTTTACATCATCTACTGATGGCTTATGACGTAAATCCACAATTTGCACCACAGCTTTTAGTTCTTCACGCATTGTGAGGTATGTTTCAATCATTCTTCCCCAAGCTTCACGCTCTGTTTTTGACACTTTGGCAAAGCCATAGCCTGGAACATCCACAAAGTGGAGCATATCATTAATAATGTAAAAATTGAGCGTTTGTGTCTTTCCCGGTTTAGAAGATGTACGTGCTAAGTTTTTACGATTGATTAATGAATTAATAAACGAGGACTTCCCAACATTTGACCGTCCTGCAAGAGCGATTTCAGGCAGTCCACCACTTGGGTATTGCTCTGGTTTTACCGCACTAATGACGATATCTGATTTTGTTACTTTCATCTTCCCTCTCCCACTAACGCTTTCTCAAGTACCTCATCTAGATGCGAGACCGGAATAAATGTTAAACCTTCTCGCACACTTTCAGGGATATCCTCAATATCCTTCTCGTTATCCTTTGGAAGAATAATGGTTTTAAGCCCTGCTCGATGTGCACCTAGTGCTTTTTCTTTTAATCCGCCAATCGGAAGGACTCTTCCTCTTAGCGTAATTTCTCCTGTCATTCCGACCTCTTTTGAAACAGGTCGCCCCGTGAGTGCTGATACAAGAGCCGTCGCAATGGTAATACCAGCTGATGGACCGTCCTTTGGAACCGCACCTTCTGGAACATGGATATGAATATCATGTTTTTCGTTAAAATCAGGATCAATATTCAGTTCATCTGCCCTTGAACGGATATAACTGAATGCTGCCTGTGCTGACTCTCTCATGACATCACCAAGCTTACCGGTTAACAGAAGCTTACCTTTACCTGGTGAGAGCGATACTTCAATGGATAAGGTATCTCCACCCACTGTGGTATACGCAAGTCCTGTGACAACCCCCACTTGATCTGACGTTTCAGCCTGTCCATAGCGATAGAGTCTTTTGCCGAGATATTGAGATACGTTCTTTTCTGTAATAGTGATTCGTTTGCGGTCCTCTGTCACAATAATTCTTGCCGCTTTTCGGCAAATGGCTGCAAGCTGACGTTCTAGTCCGCGTACACCTGCTTCTCTTGTGTAATAACGAATGATATCATAAATCGCCGCTTCACGAAGCTGCAAATTCGCTTTCTTTAATCCATGCTCCTTTAGTTGCTTTGGCAGAAGATGATCTTTCACAATCTCTGCTTTTTCAACCTCTGTATACCCTGCAATCGTGATAATCTCCATTCTATCACGAAGTGGACCCGGAATAGTTGCTAGATTGTTGGCAGTAGCGATAAATAACACTTGAGACAGATCAAATGTTTCTTCAATGTAATGATCACTAAAGTTATGGTTTTGCTCTGGGTCTAACACTTCAAGCATGGCAGAAGAAGGATCTCCTCTAAAGTCAGATGACATCTTATCAATTTCATCTAAGAGAAACACCGGATTCATCGTTCCAGCTTTACTCATTCCACGTATAATGCGTCCTGGCATCGCACCTACATACGTTCTTCTATGACCCCGAATCTCTGATTCATCACGCACACCACCGAGAGAAATACGGATAAACTTTCGATCAAGTGATTTTGCAATCGATTTAGCAAGTGACGTTTTCCCAACACCTGGAGGTCCTGCCAAGCAAAGAATGGGTCCTTTTAATGAATTCGTTAATTTCTGAACAGCGAGATATTCAAGCACACGTTCTTTGACTTTTTCTAACCCATGATGCTCATCATCTAAAATCTTGCTCGCAAGCTTTAAGTCAAGACGGTCTTTAGTATATATCCCCCACGGAAGGTTGATGAGCCAATCAATATAATTTCGGATTACAGAGCTCTCTGCAGAGCTTGAAGGGATTTTTTCATAACGATTTAATTCTTTTATTGCCGTCTCACGTACAGAATCCGGCATGCTGGATTGTTCGATTTTTGACATTAACGTACTGACTTCGCCTGTTTTCCCTTCTTTGTCTCCCAGTTCTTTTTGAATGGCTTTCATTTGTTCACGCAAATAATACTCTTTTTGCGTTCTTTCCATTGAACGTTTGACCCTCTGTCCAATTTTCTTTTCAATCTCAAGCACTTCTTTTTCATTGTGAATGAGGTTAATTACTCGATTTAACCGTTTTTTAACATCTACTGTTTCAAGTACCTCTTGTTTGTCCTTTAGTTTCAAAGGCAAGTGAGAAGCAACGATGTCTGCCATTCTTCCTGGTTCTTCAATATCAGTCACCGTTGCATACGTTTCAGCTGAGATTTTTTTTGAAATTTTTATGTACTGATCGAAGTGATCTAACAATGTACGCATGAGGGCTTCTGCTTCTGCGTCCTTTATTTCTTCTTCTGCCAATTCTTTAATATCAACCGATGTATAATCCTCTAACTCAACGTATGATTCGATCTGTGCTCGATTTAAACCTTCAACAAGCACTCGAATCGTTCCGTTTGGCAACTTGAGCATTTGTTTTATTTTTGTATAGGTGCCGATTTTGAAAATTTCTTCTTCACCTGGTTCATCTATTGAAATTTCCCGCTGAGTTGCTAGAAAAATCATATGATCGTTCATCATTGCCTGCTCTAATGCTTGAACAGACTTCTCCCGTCCAACGTCTAAATGCAAGACCATTGTCGGATAGACAAGTAAACCTCGCAAAGGAAGGAGCGGAACATTCTTTTTGATTTCATCTGCCATGTTGATTGACACCTCCGTCACTAGTATGAATCATTATAATATACCTGTTTCAGTCTTGTACAATGTAAAAGACCTGAGAAATGGTAACCTTACCGTAGTATACCCTTTCTTTTTCTCTTGAAAAAGAAAAAAGTTGATTTCACTAAAAAATCCCCATATGTGATGGGGATTAAACAGATTTTCTTCTCATTTCTTCTTCCAATCCATCTTTCTTCTCGTCTGGTGGGTTCACCAAACATTGATCTAGCACCTCTTGGAAATGCTTCACAGGTACAATGGTGACGCCTTCAATCTCTTTTAAGATTGATTGCTGGTTGTCATAAGGGATAATCACTGTTTTTGCTCCAGCTTGTTTTGCTGCTTTAATCTTTGGTATCACACCACCGATCGGCTTCACCTGACCTTGCAAACCAATTTCACCAGTCATAGCTGTTAGATGATCAACAGGGATTTGGTGGATGGCAGAGAATATAGCTGTCGCCATTGCAATTCCAGCAGACGGTCCATCAATGGGGGCACCGCCTGGAAAATTAATGTGGATATCATACTCATGTGTACGAATGCCTAAAGTCCTAAGCACTGTTAATACATTTTCTACAGACCCTTTGGCCATACTTTTTCGTCTTATTGATTTCGACTGATTTCCAATACTTTCTTCTTCCGCGATACCTGTGATATTGATACTACCTTTTTCAAGTGCCTTACAAATATTCACTTCAATCTCAAGCAGTGCCCCGCTGTTTGGTCCATATACAGCTAGACCATTGACAACGCCGACCTTTGGTTTTTCCGGTACTTTTTGTTCATATCTTGGAGTTAGCTGACTTGAATGAATCACCCATTCTACATCAGCCATTGTAATTTCTTTACGGTTTTCAGTGACAGCCATTCCAGCAGCAATTTGCACCATATTGACCGCTTCACGTCCATTTTTCACATAGGAAGTTAAGAGGTTAAGTCCTTCATCGCATAATTCCTTTTCGATTTTTTGGAGAGCCTTCGCTGCTACAATTTTCAGCTCATGCTGATCGAGATCCTTAAAGAAGATTTCCAAACATCTTGATCTAATGGCTGGCGGTATCTCATCTGGCGTTCTCGTGGTGGCCCCAATCAATCTAAAATCAGCAGGCAGTCCATTTTGAAAAATGTCATGAATATGATTAGGAATTTGTGTATTTTCTTCACTATAATAGGCACTGTCTAGAAACACCTTACGATCCTCGAGCACTTTGAGCATTTTGTTCATCTGGATCGGATGCAGTTCACCAATTTCATCAATAAACAGGACACCACCATGAGCATGTGTCACCGCCCCTTGCTTTGGTTGCGGAATTCCCGCTTGACCCATTGCCCCTGCGCCTTGGTAAATGGGGTCATGAACTGAGCCGATCAGTGGGTCTGCAATACCTCGTTCATCAAAGCGAGCCGTTGTCGCATCCAACTCTACAAACACTGCGTCCTTTTTAAACGGCGAATCGGCGTGTCGCTTCGCCTCTTCCATTACAAGACGGGCAGCAGCTGTTTTCCCAACACCTGGAGGTCCATAAATGATGACATGCTGCGGGTTGGGACCGCATAAAGCCGCTTTTAACGCACGAATTCCATCTTCTTGACCGACAATATCTTGAAACCCCTTTGGCCGGACTCTCTCTGACAAAGGCTCACTCAACTTAATGGAACGCATCTTTCTGAGTGCTTCCATTTCTTTCTTTGATTCTTTGTCTATCGTCACCTTTTGTGTTCGCTGATTACGTAGTAAGTTCCAAAAGTACAGCCCGATGACGATACCAAAAAACAGCTGTATAAATAATACGATTCCTGTCCAGCTCAATCGGTGCTCCCTCCTTCATCTATCTTATGTATTGGCTTCTGTCTGCTAGTATTTCCTAGAGCTGGACGGAATAAACACTTCTTGCTCAATAAATCAAAAACTCCTGAATCAAAAGGATTCAGGAGTTTTGACTTCTCTTATGCAGATGTTTTTGTATCTTTATTTACGACCGTACCGTCCTTTAAGACAAGACGTGGAGGCTCACCATCCGTCACCGTTGCACCAGTAATGACACATTTTTCAATATCATCACGAGATGGCAAGTCAAACATTACATCAAGCATGATGCCTTCAATGATCGAACGTAGTCCACGAGCTCCTGTCTTACGTTCAATTGCTTTTTTTGCAATCTCACTTAGGGCATCTTCTTCAAACTCAAGCTCAACACCGTCAAGCTCCAGCATCTTTGTATATTGCTTGACTAGAGCATTTTTAGGTTTTGTCAGGATTTCAATGAGAGCCTGCTCATCTAACGGCTCTAAGCTTGCAATGACCGGCAGACGACCGATGAATTCCGGAATTAAACCGAAGCGAAGCAAGTCTTCCGGCAATACTTTTGATAGAAGTACTTCTTTTTCAAGATCTTCTACTTTATTGTCCGCACCGAATCCAATGACTTTTTGACCTAGACGACGCTTAATGATTTGTTCGATGCCGTCAAAAGCTCCACCACAAATGAAAAGGATATTTGTCGTATCAATTTGAATGAACTCCTGATGAGGGTGCTTACGTCCACCTTGAGGCGGAACACTAGCTACTGTTCCTTCAAGAATCTTCAAAAGGGCTTGCTGCACACCTTCTCCAGACACATCACGAGTGATAGAAGGGTTTTCTGATTTTCTAGCTACTTTATCAATCTCATCGATGTAGATAATACCTTTTTCAGCTTTTTCTACATCGTAATCCGCTGCTTGAATCAGTTTGAGCAAGATATTCTCAACATCTTCACCAACGTAACCTGCCTCAGTCAGTGACGTTGCATCAGCAATCGCAAATGGAACGTTTAAAATACGAGCAAGCGTTTGAGCAAGTAATGTTTTACCGCTTCCTGTTGGTCCAATCATGGAAATGTTACTTTTAGAAAGCTCAACATCATCAATCTTGCTATTGGAATTAATCCGTTTATAGTGGTTATAAACTGCTACAGCTAAAGATTTTTTTGCATTGTCTTGTCCGATGACATATTCATCAAGAATTTCCCGAATTTCATGAGGCTTCGGAACATCCTTGAATTCAACTTCTTCCTCAGTACCGAGCTCTTCTTCAACTATTTCCGTGCAAAGCTCGATACATTCATCACATATATATACACCAGGTCCTGCGACCAGTTTACGCACTTGATCTTGCGTTTTTCCGCAAAACGAGCATTTTAATTGACCTTTTTCCTCGTTGAATTTAAACATTCTTTCACCCCTTATTCTTCTTCACTTGCATGTAGCAACATTCAGCTACCTTTCTGGGTCCAGTATGTATGCATTTTACCATACTTTCCTAAAAGACGGTAATGATGTGTTCGAACAATGGACATTGAGATATGTATGACAGAAAGATCGACTTACTTTATCGTTTCCAAAAGAAGCGATGATAAGTCTAAAATTGTACAAAACAAGGCACGAGTCACTCGCGCCCTGTTTTATTATTATGCACCATACTAACGGTTTTCTACAAGAAAATCAATTGCTTTACGAATTTTTAAATCTTCTTTCATTGCGTCAGTAGACCCAATCGCTTGTTTAATATTTTCAACTGGCATGTTGTATGCTTCAGCCATTTTCGAAAGTTCTTCTTCTACTTCTTCATCAGAAACTTGAATGTTTTCAGTAGCAGCAATCGCTTCAAGCGTTAGGTTTGACTTCACGCGTTTTGCAGCATCTTCTTTCATTTGCTCTTTAAGCGCATCTTCGTCTTGTCCAGAGAATTGGAAGTAAAGCTCAAGGTTCATTCCCTGCATTTGTAGACGTTGTTCAAATTCTTTCATCATGCGATCTAGCTCTGTATCAATCATTGATTGTGGAATGTCAACTTCCGCATTTTCAGAAGCTTTCGCTACTAACTCTTCACGAAGTTTTGCTTCTGCTTCGTTTTCTTTTGCATCTTCAAGACGTTTCTTTGTTTTTTCAGTTAACTCAGCAAGTGTTTCCACTTCTTCATCAACATCTTTTGCAAATTCATCATCAAGTGCTGGAAGTTCTTTTGCTTTAATTTCATGAATTTTCACTTTGAAGACAGCTGGCTTACCTGCAAGTTCTTCAGCATGATATTCTTCTGGAAACGTCACTTCTACGTCTTTTTCAGCTCCAGCTTCAAGACCTACTAACTGTTCTTCGAAACCAGGAATGAATGAACCAGATCCTATTTCAAGAGAGTAGTTTTCAGCTTTTCCGCCTTCGAAAGCTTCTCCATCGACGAATCCTTCGAAATCAAGAACAACTGTATCACCGTTTTCAATTGCGCCTTCTTCTTTTACAACAAGCTCAGCTTGTCGATGTTGCATTGCTTTTAATTCTTCTTGTACATCTTCATCAGTGACAGTTGTGTCGTCTTTTTCAACGTTCAGACCTTTGTAGTCACCAAGTTTTACTTCAGGCTTCACAGTAACTTTCGCTGTGAAGATTAGGTTTTCACCTTTTTCGATTTTCTCAACATCGATTTCAGGGCGGTCAACTGGCTCAATACCAGCTTCATCGATTGCTTTTGGATATTCAACTGGAAGAAGAATATCTAGTGCATCTTGATAAAGAGATTCTACACCAAAGCGCTGCTCGAAAAGACCGCGTGGCACTTTCCCTTTACGGAATCCAGGGATAGATACTTGCTTCACGACTTTCTTAAATGCATCATCAAGTGCTTTGTTAAATGTTTCAGCGTCAACTTCTACAGTTAAGACACCTTCGTTACCTTCTTGTTTTTCCCATTTTACTGACATGTGTGTTTCCCTCCAAAAATCTATTCAGATTGTGCGTTGTTACATTCTAAAGCATCGTAAAGACTTCGTCCAATCAAAAACCACGCACTCCGCTAAAGCAGCGGTATTATGTATACAACATTTTAATTGATTATACATATCGTCTTTCAACAAATTGGAATCGTACAACTGCACTATAGTAAGCACAAATACAACCATTATATTATAACATAACAAGTCGGTCTTTCAACTAAATCGGCAAATTACAAATAAGAAATTTCTTCAATATCTTTCAGCATTGTACATGCTTCTTTTAGCTCTCGCTCGTTAAATTCATACAAAAGATGCAATTCCTTCGGGTCAATTTCAATACCGTGCATTTCATAGCCGACTTTGTGAAGTGCCGCCGCCCAAAGATTCGGATCTGTATATTTAGGAAGAAAAGGATAGAGCACAAACAAATGACGGCGCCACAACTCTTGTACCCCTTGATAGAGGGTTGGATTTTCATTTCCAAGCGTGTCATCTAAAATGCGAAGCACTTGCTGAAGAAGCGGCATTTGCTCTGGCGTCACAGCCTCAGAAGGAATTAACGTCATAGAATCACCAAATTTGGTCACATGAACGGGCTTTGCAAAGTCATGATCTGACAAAAGTTGCAAAATCAATGATTTCACAACAGGGTTTCCGTCAGGTTTTTGTAAAATCGTGTTTAATAACCCAATGTGTGGTGTAATATTACGGTCTTTTAATGAATGTATAAAATGCACTTGCTCGTCTGGTCGTTCTAACATTTCATCTATATTGATTTCTTCACTGCCACTTTCATCTTCATCTAGGATTTCTTCAGGCGACTCGATCATCTTTCTGCTAAATTCAAGCAATTTATAAAAATGCTCCGCACTTTCTGCTGGAAGATGATTTTCTTCAAGTACAGCTTCAATCGTTTGTTTGACTATCTCGTATTCTTTTAACTGAATTAAGATGGTCATATACACTTGAAGAACAGTGAAGTAGTGTCCATATCCTTCATTTAACATCTTTTCACAGACGCGTTTTGCATCCTGCAGCTCACCTAGCTCTAGAAAACAAATGGCCATCCCTAAGTGGATATCGGATTCTTCATCGTCATCATATGATTTCGCTTCTGAAAACAATTGAAGCGCCTCTTGATACTGTTTTTCTTTTAATGCTGCCATTCCTTTTTCAATTAGTCTTTCTTTCAGACCAGGAAATAAAATGACATTATCTTTCTTCTTGTCATGCTTCATGCTTACGTTCCTTTCGGGCGCATATTTTTTATCAGTTTACCAACGAAGGTTAGTAAACACAAGTAACGAGAGGTTTTCATGTAAAAAAAGAAGCCGTCACACCTCGGGCGGACAGCTTCCTTTTGTTTATGCGCGTAGCCAGTTGCTACGCTTTTGTTCAAATGCGTGGATTTCATCTTCTAATAGTAAAGTTAATGAGATTTCATCATAGCCATTGAGGAGCATTTCTCTCCAGTGAGAATCCACTTCAAAAGGTGTGATATGACCTTCATGATCTTGAATTTGTTGCTTTTCTAAATCAACTGTCATTTCATATCCTTTATTCTCATATTTCTCAACGAATGTCTTCCAAACATCATAATCAAGACGAATTGGGAGCATTCCATTTTTAAAGCAGTTTTGATGAAAAATATCTGCAAATGACGGAGCGATGATTATTTTTATGCCATAATCATCAAGTGCCCAAGGTGCATGTTCTCGGGACGAACCACAGCCGAAATTCTCTCCTGCAATCAAAATGGATGCTCCTTCATATATTGACTGATTGAGCTCAAAGTCAGGATTCGGGCTTCCGTCCGCTAAATAACGCCAGTCAAAAAAAGCAAAACGACCATATCCTGTTCGTTCGATTCTTTTCAAAAATTGCTTCGGTATAATTTGATCCGTGTCTACATTAATGCGGTTAAGCACAGCGACTTTTCCTTTATGAGTGACTAAAGGCTCCATCCATGACAACTCCTTACACGACTGTTTTCTCTTGATTAAACTTTCTCACATCGACAAATCGGCCATGTATCGCAGCCATTGCAGCCATTAATGGGCTGACAAGATGCGTTCTTGCACCCTTCCCTTGACGTCCTTCAAAGTTACGGTTTGACGTGGACGCGCAGCGTTCGCCTGCTGGCACGACATCATTGTTCATACTCAAACACATACTGCACCCAGATTCTCTCCATTCAAAGCCTGCTTCAAGGAAGATTTTATGAAGGCCTTCTTTCTCCGCTTGCAGTTTGACACTTTGGGAACCAGGAACAACAATGGCTCTTACATGATCAGCTACTTTTTGTCCTTCGATCATAGAGGCTGCTTGGCGTAAATCGGTCATTCTTGAATTCGTACAAGAGCCGATAAAGACATGATCAATGGTAATGTCTTCGATGCGCTGATGCGGTTTGACACCCATGTATTCATAAGCACGGAGCGCTTCTTTTTGATCATCTTCTTGTTCAAAGTCTTCTGGCCCTGGGATTTCAGCGTCCACAGGCAATACCATACCTGGGTTAATTCCCCAAGTCACCATTGGCGAGATGGTATTTCCATCTAAAACAATGGTTTTATCATAGGTTGCACCAGGGTCTGTTCTAAGTTCTTTCCATTCTTCAATGGCCGCTTCGAAATCTTCGCCTTGCGGTGCATATTTACGCCCGCGGCAATATTCAAATGTCACTTCGTCCGGTGCAATTAAACCTGCTCTTGCACCTGCTTCAATGGACATATTACAAACCGTCATCCGCTCATCCATCGTCATGTTTCTGAATACTTCCCCTGTGTATTCAATGACATAACCAGAACCGAATTTGACGCCGTGTGCCCCAATGATGGCTAAAATGACATCTTTGGCCGTTACCCCTTTTTGCAGCTTTCCGTCTACTCTAATTTCTAGTGTTTTCGGACGCTTCTGCCAAAGTGTTTGTGTAGATAACACGTGTTCAACCTCACTTGTGCCTATTCCAAAGGCAAGTGCGCCAAACGCACCGTGGGTCGATGTATGACTATCTCCGCAAACAATTGTTTTGCCCGGAAGTGTTAAACCAAGCTCTGGTCCAATTACGTGGACAATCCCTTGATCTACACTGTGGAGATCAGCTAGACGGACACCAAATTCAGCACAATTGCGTTCTAATGCACTTACTTGTTTTTTCGCAATCTCATCTTTGATCACAAATCGATTGACAGTCGGGATGTTGTGATCCATTGTCGCAAATGTGTTTTGAGGTCTTCTCACCTTGCGCCCCTTTTGTCTTAATCCTTCAAATGCTTGAGGTGACGTTACTTCATGCACCAAGTGCAGATCAATATATAAAAGGTCTGGTTTTCCCTCGCCATTTTTGACAACATGCTGATCCCAAATTTTTTCGATAATTGTTCGAGGCATAACCCTTTTCCTCCCTCTACCTAATTCAACAAGATTCCTTTTTATACAATTGTTTTCGCACGTTGTTTTAGTTCGTCAACAACTGCTATCGTGATATCATCTGTCGTTTGATACGTTCCCTCTTTTGATGTTAAATCTCTTGTTCGTTTATCAGAAGCAAGCACAGCTTCCACTGCTGCTTCTATCGTAGCTGCTTCTTCTTCTAATGCAAAAGATGTTCTAAGCAAGCTTGCTGCTGACAAAATGGTTGCCAGAGGGTTTGCGACGTTTTGCCCTGCAATATCGGGTGCTGAACCATGAATCGGCTCATATAAATGGAGTCCTGTGCTTGATAGACTAGCAGAAGGTAGCATGCCGATTGAGCCTGTCATCATAGAGGCTTCATCACTTAATATGTCGCCAAACATATTCTCTGTGACAATCACATCAAATTGAGCCGGCTTATAGATGAGCTGCATCGCCGCATTATCAACAAGCATGTGCTCGTATGTGACTTCTGGGAATTGTAAAGCAACCTCTTCTACTGCATCGCGCCATAGCTTACTAGAAGCGAGCACATTTGCTTTATCAACAGAAGTGACCTTTTTACGTCTAGATAAAGCCATTTCAAACGCTACTTTTAAAACGCGGACAATCTCTTCCTTTGTATAAAGCAGCGTATCAACTGCTGCTTCTTTTCCTTCATCGTTGGTATAACGCTCACTTGGTTCGCCAAAATAGAGGCCTCCAGTTAATTCGCGAACAATGACAAAATCAACGCCATTGATATGTTGTTGCTTTAATGGTGAAGCCGCTGCCAAGCTATCAAATACTTTGACAGGGCGAATGTTTGCAAATAAGTCTAATTGTTTGCGAATGGCGAGCAATCCTTTTTCTGGTCGAAGTTCTGGGGGATTTTGATCCCATTTTGGTCCACCAACTGCTCCTAATAAGATCGCATCTGCGTTTTTGCACACATCTACTGTTTCCTGAGGTAGCGGGTTATTTTTCTCATCAATCGCTATACCACCAATCAACGCTGTTTCAAATTCAAGTTCGTGCTCAAATTGAGCCGCTGTTTCTTTTAAAACAGCTACCGCCGACTTGACTACTTCCGGTCCGATTCCATCGCCGGGCAAAAGTGCAATTTTCTTTTTCAATAGAACCATCCTCCTTTCCTATAAAATCGCATGATGTTTTTCTATTTCGATAAGATTTGATTTAAAGATGAGATGCCTGTTCACTGCATTGACGTATGCTTTAGCTGATGCTTCCAGTACATCCTGTGCAACGCCGCGTCCTGCTGTTTCTTTTCCTTCTATTGCAACAGTGACATATACTTCTGCAAGTGCATCTCTTCCTTTTCCGTTTGATTGAATTCGGTAGTCTAGCAAATGGATTCTTTCTTCCATGCAACGCTCTAATGTATTGTATACAGCCTCTACACTGCCGGCACCTGTGGCTGCTTCTTGTATGCCTTCCTGCGTTTCTTGATTTTTTAGAGAAACGGTCGCCGTCGGCATTTGCTCTGTGCCATAGTGTACTTGAAGACTTTCAAATTCATATCCAATTTTCCGATCTGCTACTTTTTCTTCTAATATAATCGAAATCAAATCGTCATCTGTGATCTCTTTCTTTTTCTCCGTCAAGTTCTTGAATGTTTCAAAGAATTTATTAATTTCTTCATCAGTCAGTTTAAAGCCGAGTGTTGTGAGGCGATCTTTAAACGCATGTCTTCCGGAGTGTTTCCCAAGGACAAGAACATCTGTTGTCACGCCTACAAGCTCTGGAGAAATAATTTCATAGGTTGTTTTTTCTTTGAGGAAGCCATCTTGGTGAATACCTGATTCATGTGCAAATGCGTTGTTTCCCACGATTGCTTTGTTACGCGGCACAATCATTCCAGAGTATTTGCTCACTATATCACTTGTACGCTTAATTTCATTCAGTTGAATCGTTGATTCGACCTGATAAAAATCTTTTCGAATATGAAGTGCTACTGCAATTTCTTCTAAAGCGGCATTTCCTGCACGCTCTCCAATTCCATTCACAGCTGTTTCAATTTGATCTGCACCATTTTCGATGGCTGCAAGTGAGTTTGCCACAGCCATCCCAAGGTCATCATGACAATGTGCTGACAAATTCACGCGATCGATATTCGGAACGTGTTCTTTCATATATTTAAAAATATTCCCGTACTCTTTTGGTGCTAGATAACCAACTGTATCAGGCAAGTTAACCACACTTGCACCCGCATCAATGACCTTCTCCACAATTTCTGCTAAGAAAGCAAGGTCTGTACGGCATGCATCTTCTGCTGACCACTGGACTACTGGGAAACGTTCCTTTGCGTATTTCACCATAGAGACAGCCTGTTCTACGACTTCCTCACGTGTTTTCTTTAATTTATGCTTCAAGTGGATATCAGAGGTGGCAATAAAGACGTGAATTCTTGGGTCAACGCCATCTTTTAATGCTTCCCATGCTGCATCAATGTCACCTTTTACACAGCGAGCAAGACCTGCTACAGAACAGTTTTGAATCGTTCTTGCAATTTCTTGTACGCCTAAGAAATCCCCTCGGGATGAAGCGGGAAATCCCGCTTCAATGATATTGATCCCAAGGCGCTCAAGCTGCTTTGCAATAATTCGTTTTTCTTGCGCATTTAAGTTCACTCCTGGTGATTGCTCTCCATCTCGAAGTGTTGTGTCAAAGAAATTAATTTTCCGCACCGACGCTCACCGCTTCCTTTTTCTTTCCTTGTTTAACGAAGGGCATCATTTCACGAAGCTTTCTTCCGACGATTTCAATTTGGTGCTCGTTTTCACTTGCATTGATTGCATGAAAACGTGGACGATTTACTTGGTTTTCTACAATCCACTCTTTTGCAAATGTACCATTTTGGATGTCAGTCAAGACGGCTTTCATTGATTCTTTTACTTTCTCATCAACTATACGTGGTCCTGATACGAAGTCACCCCATTGCGCTGTATCAGAGATGGAATATCTCATGCCTTCTAATCCTTCTTCATACATTAAGTCAACGATCAGCTTTAACTCATGAAGACACTCGAAATATGCAAGCTCTGGCTGATAACCCGCTTCTGTTAACGTTTCGAAACCTGCTTTGACTAATGAAGTAAGACCTCCACAAAGAACTGCTTGCTCACCGAATAGGTCCGTTTCAGTTTCTTCTTTAAATGTCGTCTCAAGAACGCCTGCTCTTGCTCCGCCGATCGCTTTTGCATACGCAAGTGCTTTATCTTTCGCTTGACCAGTCACATCTTGGTAGATCGCAAATAGGGCAGGTACACCAGCACCTTGTTCATATGTTCTTCTAACAAGGTGTCCTGGACCTTTTGGCGCAACGAGAAACACGTCGACATCACTTGGCGGAACGATTTGATGGAAATGTACGTTAAATCCGTGTGCGAAAACAAGTGAGTTCCCTGGTTCTAATTGATCTTTGATTTCTTCGTCATAGACTTTCTTTTGCTGTTCGTCTGGAAGTAATACCATAACCACATCTGCTTGAGCTGCTGCTTCTTTGACTGTGAAGACTTGATGCCCGTCTTCCACAGCTTTTGTATAAGATCCCCCTTTTCTAACACCTACGATGACATCTACGCCGCTTTCTTTTAAGTTGAGTGCGTGTGCATGACCTTGTGAACCATATCCAATAATTGCAACCTTTTGACCATTTAATGCGTTTTCTTGAATATCACCGTTATAATAGACTTTTACCATTTGACTCTCTCCTTTTTGTTTAGACAATTGAAATTGTTTTATTTGTTTGTGGCTTTTGCTGATTATCTCTCGCAAAGGCCGTTGTGCCAGTTCTGGCGATTTCTTTAATGCCATATGGCTTAAGCAGCTCAATGAGTGCTTCAATTTTAGAAGACTCACCTGTCACCTGAATGACAACACTCTCTCTGCTCACATCTACAATTGAAGCTCTAAAGGGTTCAATAACCCCTGTGATCTCCATTCTAGATGCCGGTGCAGATACGACTTTTATCAAAGCCAGCTCTCGCTGAACGATTGATTGATTTGTAATGTCTGTTACTTTGAGGACATCAATCTGTTTGTTTAGCTGTTTTGTCAGCTGTTCGATGTCTTTTTCTTGGTCTACATGGACGACGAACGTGATGCGTGATACATCTTGAATCTCAGAATGGCCGACCGTAATGCTTTCAATGTTGTAGTGTCTTTTTGTAAAAAGGCCTGTGATTCTGTTGAGTACACCTGATCGATTTAATACAGTCAACACAATAATTCTTTTCAAGGTTTCACCCCCACCATCTCATGAAGTCCTTTCCCTGGCGCTACCATTGGGAATACTTTTTCATCTCTTGCGACATTGACATCGATGAAAACAGGCTCTCTAGAGGTTAACGCTTCTTCAAGCATTTCCTTCGCCTCTTTGTCTGAAGAGATTCTGATTCCTTTAATGCCATAGGCTTCAGATAATTTCACGAAGTCTGGCTGCTCTGAAAATTTAGAATACGAGTAGCGCTCTTCGTAAAAAATTTCTTGCCATTGTCTGACCATTCCAAGACTATGATTGTTCAAAACAATCACTTTGATTGGAAGATTTAGCTCACGGATAACGGCAAGTTCCTGAAGGGTCATTTGGAAACCTCCGTCTCCTAAAATCGCCACAACGGTCGCCTGTTGATCAGCTAGTTGTGCACCAATGGCCGCCGGTAATCCAAAGCCCATTGTGCCAAGTCCGCCAGATGTCACCCATTTATCTGCATTTTCAAATGGATAGAATTGAGCGGTCCACATTTGATGCTGACCGACATCTGTTGCAACGATGGCTTCACCTTTCGTGAATTGATGAATATATTCAATCAGCTTTTGAGGTTTAAAGCCTTCTTCCTCATTTTCAACATACCAAAGTGGATATTCTTCCTTCCATCTGTTTAATTGCATCTTCCACTCATCTGATTCCCCTTGTTTCCCGTCCTGCTTAATCAATTCCTTCAGGACAAGCTTGCTATCTCCCACAACCGGAATATGCGTGTGAATATTCTTGCCAATTTCTGCTGGGTCGATGTCGATATGAGCCACCTTCGCATGCTTTGCAAAATGATTCAGGTTGCCAGTTACCCTGTCATCAAATCTGGCTCCGATTGAAATGAGTAGGTCACATTGATGAAGCGCCATGTTCGCTGCATAAGTGCCATGCATACCAGCCATCCCGAGAAATAGAGGATGCTTTGCTGGGAATCCGCCTAGTCCAAGCAGCGTATGAGCGACAGGAATTTGCTGTTGTTCAGCATATTTCCTTAATTCCTCTGACGCTTTACCATGAAGAACACCGGCTCCTGCGAGAATCACTGGCTTTTTCGCTCTACTCACAGCTTCAACTAGTTTGCGGATTTGCAAATAGTTCGGCTCAATTTTTGGCTGATAACCAGGTAAATTAATCGGCTGATCGTATTCAAAAGTTCCTTCAATGCCTGCAACGTCTTTCGGGATATCAATCAATACCGGACCCGGTCTGCCTGTTGTGGCAATGTGGAACGCTTCTTTAATGACACCCGGTAATTCCTCTGGGCGCCTTACTTGATAACTGTGTTTTGTGATTGGCATCGTAATCCCAAGCACATCTGCCTCCTGGAAGGCGTCTGATCCAATGACTGAGGTGGCAACTTGCCCTGTGAATACAACAAGCGGAAGTGAATCAATCATCGCATCTGCAATACCTGTGACAAGATTTGTTGCTCCAGGTCCAGAAGTTGCAATCACAACGCCCGGTTTACCAGACACTCTTGCATATCCTTCAGCCGCGTGAATGGCTCCTTGTTCATGTCTTGGCAACACATGAAATAAACCAGAATCATAAATTTTATCGTAGATCGGTAATACAGCTCCGCCTGGATATCCAAATATGACTTCTACTTTTTCTCTTTTGAGCGCTTCAATTAACATAAGTGCACCATTCATAATTTGCGGTGCTGTTGACTTTTCCGTCTCCACTTGTACATTTGTCCCCATTTGATTTCCTCCTCTTTGTCTTGCTTCAGTCAAGTCCTTTCACCCTTTTCTTTTCAAGATAGAGATATGAGACCATATAAAAAAGCCTTCTCTCCCCACAATGACACTACTTTTCACTAGGTCAAAGGGGCGAAAAAGCTCTTTTTTTCGCGGTACCACCCTTGTTCACGGCATTCAACCTGCCGTCTCATGGACATCTTTCATCCATTTTGGTAACGAGTGAAGCCACTTCACTCGGCCCGCCCTACTATCATTTCAAGCAGACACTCAGAGGTGAGTTCACTTTAGAAAGTAACACCGGTTTTCAGCTAGCACCGGCTCTCTGTAGATACTGACTCTAAAGCTACTAGTCCTCTTCAACGTTTATTGATATCTATTTAGCTTGCATGAATGTTATCATTGGTAATGCCTTCAAGTCTTGCCTTTTTTATAAATTAACACGCATTGTCCACACCACGTATCCTTGGTCGTTCAGACTCACAACGGTCTTATCGGCTTTGATTCGAACAAGAATGTTATTGAAATCGTTAAATGATTTTACTGTTGTTCCTCTTTTTCACGAGTTCATCGTTTAAAAAGATCCACTGTTCCTTTTGGTCTTCCATTTCGATGAGCACCCTCTCTTTCAAACGAAAAGTAGTTGAATTTTCAGACACTTCCTTTAAAGTGTCCCACGTTTGTTCTGCATGTTTGTTTAGCTTTTGTTGAACCCATCTTACGCCGCTTTCCATACAGTGTCAACAGCATTTTTAAAATTATTAGACAATTTAGACTAATCAAACTAAAATGTATACGCTTACACCTTTGCTAGACAAGGAATGAAAAAACTTAAAATTTTTTGTATGTTTTCTTTAATTTATTTACTTTACATGAACGGTTTTATTTTGAACAAACTTTTGTGATATTTTTTCACATTCTTTTTCAAACACTATATAAGGTTTGCTGATCTTTATATTTTTCGTTTGGAATGCCTTTCTAAAGTGTTTTCCAGTGGGTATATGATAAAATGAGAGCATCTTATAGAAGGAGGACAATTCATGGCTCATATCAAAGGTTATATCGGAACATATACAAAGGGAGACAGTAGAGGAATCTATTCTTTTACATTAAATACCGACAAACAGCAGATTGAGCAAGTAGAAGTAGTAGCTGAACTCGAAAACCCTACATATTTAACTGTATCAAATGATCAAAAGTTTGTGTATACCGTTGTGAAAAAAGGAACGCAAGGCGGTCTTGCTGCGTATCAAATTGATCCATCAACTGGTGCACTCACTTTCATCAATGAAGAACTCGCCGATGGCGCTTCTCCTTGTCACGTAAGCGTTGACAGTCAAACAAAAACTGCTTTTACAGCGAATTATCATAAAGGAACAGCAGAAATGTATGAAATCCATGCAGAAAATGGATCTATTGTCCGTACTCTTTCACAGGCACAGCATGAAGGAACTGGACCAAATCAAGACCGTCAGGAAAAAGCACATACGCACTATTTTGGTCTGACGCCAGATGAAAAATATGCAGTAGCCGTTGACCTTGGAACCGATACGATTTATACGTATACAAAGAAAAATGGCAAACTAGAGCTTGTTCATTCATTTCAAGCGAAACCAGGCAGCGGACCGCGCCATATCTCGTTCCACCCAACCAAACCAGTGGCTTATGTCATGACAGAGCTTAGCTCAGAGATCATCGTACTTTGTTACTTTGAAGATGGACATTTCGAAGAAGTCCAAACCATCTCGACCATTCCAAGTGACTTGACAAAGAATAACCAAGGCAGCGCCATCCATGTATCATCAGATGGTCAATTCGTTTACGCAGGAAATCGTGGCCATGACAGCATCGCTGTGTTCAAAATAGACGCTGACGGGCAATTAAGGCTTGTAGAAATAACTTCTTCTGAAGGAAACTGGCCTAGAGACTTTGTGCTTGATCCGACGGAATCGTTCCTAGTAGGTTCAAACCAAGAATCTAGCAACCTTGTTTTATACAAACGTGACAAAGAAACAGGTCGATTAACTGTCTTGCAATCTGACATTACCGTTCCTCATCCAGTTTGCGTGAAATTCTTAGGATAAATCAAAAAGCCTCCACATTAGGAGGCTTTGCCATCGTCAAGCTTTTGATCAATAACAGATGTATCTATTCTTTCACCAAACCACTTCGACAGTCTGTCCTTTGCTTTTCCTTTCACATCGTCATCAATGTACATCGCTACCTGAAGCAAAGCAAATGTAATAGCTCCTAAATCATCTGTATAGCCGACACCTACGAGTGTATCAGGAATAAGATCAATTGGAAGAATAAAATATCCAAGTGCCCCAACGATTAATGTCTTCGCTTTAACGGGCACTTCTGGCTTTTGTAGTGTATAGTAAAGTAGTAGCACAGCATACACAAGAGATACGCCAGCTTTTTGTGCCGTTTTTTTTAATTTATCCCAAAAGGCATGATCTTGATAGTACTTTTTCGATCGCTTTAATAGTTCTTTTTTCTCTGAACGTTTCATCTTGTCACCTCCATATTTAGTCCTAACTCTTGATTTAGTTATACAAGAAATCTCCTCATTCGACAAACAAAAAGCAGCAGAAAGCTGCTGCATTCTACTGCTCTTTGTAAAACTTTTCAATCGCTTTGTCAATATAAACCCATCCTTTATAAGATACATGAATCGTATCTTTAAAGAAATATGGATCATATTCATGTGAAGTCAAATCCGCTACTTCATACCCATTCTCTCTAATTTGACGATTGATTCTTTTATAGTACGCTGTACGTCCCTCTTTCGGAAAACCTGTGTAATCATACCACTTTCCATTCACAGGTATCGTAACAAACAAAGGCTTCGCCCCAGCCTGCTTTAAAATATCCAACATCAACTGAAAATCTTTGTATTCAGGTGATTCTCCATAGGAATAGCCTTCACGAGAGTCTTTCAACTTTTTCATGATCGGCTTCAACTTGTGATCAAACAGTTTCTGATCGATATAAAACGGGTTGTCCCCTGCTTTCTCTGCCCCTAATACACTGGCTTCTCTTTCAAGTTCAGTCCAAGACTTCCCTTTGACTGAAGGAGACGGACGTAAAGTGCGTTCATGTCCTGAACCAATGGTATAATACATGTCTTTCTTTTGGAGCATGCCATAATAAAGCTTCGCAACAGGAGAAATGGCTCTGAAAGCCAGCTTATTCCCCGATAGTTCTGCTTTAAAAAGTTCTGTGATCACCATGTCGTTCTTCACTGCTTTATACTTCATGATTCTTTTCATCAGCTCTTTTTTCACTTTCGGATCGATGTCCTTGTTATAGGCAAGGTCAAGCGCTTGAAGTGCTGAATAGTTTGGAGCAAAGTGGCTTTCGTCAGATCCCCATTTCACAAACCACTGCGGGGACAAGATAAATACAAGTTTCCTCCCTTTTAATTCATCTATATGTGCTGCGAAATTCATCGCATGAATTAATGACTGAGACCCACCCTTTCCAATTAAATACGGTGTAAACCCTTGAGGATTTTCATGAAAGAAATTTGAAGGGTGATATGGATCAAAACGTGATAATTCAGATGACCCATAGATCGGCAAATATGTCGGATCTTTTAGCATTTTCTCTTGTAAATAAAGGCCTTGAAACATCTCTGGGTCTAATTCTGTCGCTGACTTTTGTAATTTGTCTTTTGGGATAAGATGCGAGAGCCATGCATTTGGCACAAGAAGAACACCAATGAATAGAACAGCCGCTAAAATAAGCGGCCCAAAAAAACGCTTTTTCATTACTTCATCTCTGCCAACTGCTCAGCAATGTGATTCGGTGTATCCCACACATCACGATCGAACTCTGTAATCGGAACAGCAATACCTAACTGATTTTCAATCGCCATCAAAAGTTCCACTGTACCAAATGAATCAAGAAGACCTTCTTCAAAAATCGCAATCTCTGGATTTTCCTTTACAACTTCATCCTGACAAACCTCTGCAATAATATCAAAAACCTGATGTTTAAATTCCATTATTTTCTACTCCCTTAATCATTAATGATGAAATGGTTTTCCAGAAAAAATATAAAAGCCGAAACAAATCACATGGAATGTAATAATGATAGACACAACGGTTGTGACTTTATTATCAGGCCACCATTTGTGCTTTTTATTCCATGTCTCAAATAAATTGTAACCGGACATGACGACAGCATGATATAGTCCGTAAATAATATATTGGAGTGCGAGTCCATGCCATGCACCCATCAATAGAAAGAGGACAAAATAACCAATATTGGACACAGCCATACGGTTCTGTATCCACTTCTTTTTCGTCATTAAAAACACAAACCTCATAAACACATAGTCTCTGAACCAGAAGGACAAGGACATATGCCAACGATTCCAAAAATCTTTAATATTCCGGCTGATAAACGGCTTATTAAAGTTTTCAGGTGATTTAATGCCCATGATATAACTTACACCTACGGCAAACGCCGTATATCCAGCAAAGTCAAAGAACAAATACATGCTGTAAGCATACATATACATCAGCTGCTGTACAAAGTGATTGCTGCTAATATGATGAATATTGATCAGAATATACGTATGAATCAAATAACCAACAATGAATTTATATAAGAATCCGATAAAAATCTTATGAATCCCTGCATATAGAAGATCACTGTACGCTTCCTTTGCAGGCGGTGTTTCCATGTCCTTTTCAAAACGTCGATAGCGATCAATAGGACCTGATGAAATCGTCGGGAAAAAGACAATGAAATAAACTAAGCGATGAATCGGTATTTTCTTTTTAATTAAGCCATCTCTTGTCTCAATAATTAACTGAACACCTTTAAATGTTAAGTAAGAGATCCCTAAAAAGCTCAGCCAGTTCATTGGCGGCGGGTGATGCGGATGATAAGTTAAAAAGAACGGTAAGATTTTTGATAACACAAGTGGCAAAATGGATGCCAACACTGCAAAATAAAAAACGTACGCCTCATTCGCTTTTAGACGATAAGCGAGATACAGCCGAATGATGATAACTTGCCAAACCGTGAACATGAGAAGTAGCAAGGCACCATGTGCGTCTTTTGAAAAAATGAGTGCCAATGCGACAACAGTCGCAAACATATTATAACCCTGCATTCTTTTGCCGCAAAGACCAAGAATCACCGTCGGCAAAAGAAGGATACCTATGAGAATGAAAAAGAAGAACGAACTAAACGGAATCATAGGAGAACCTCTTTCGCTATTCTCTTACGGTCAACCTTCCCGTTCGGTGTCATGTAAAGCTGCTCAAGGTAGACAAACTTTCTAGGAATCATGTACGCCGGCAGCGAACCCGCCATTTCTTTCTTAATTGCACTTGTCAGCTGAAACTCTTTTTCAAATGAATGTTCAGTTGGGACAATGGCTGCAATTAAATACTCGACATAACCGTTTGGCTGAAACGGTACTATCACGCAAGCATTCACATAGGTTGTCTGGCTCACATGATACTCGATTTCTTCAAGCTCCATTCGGTAGCCGTGCAGCTTGATTTGATAATCAAGCCGGCCATGACAAGAGATTAATCCATCCTGCTTCACACCTGCATCACCTGTCCGATATGCAGGACGTCCTTCGTATTCAAAGAACACTTTATCTGTCAACGCTTGTTCACCTAAATAGCCTTTGCTGACACTTGGTCCTACAATGACAATTTCACCTTTTTCTCCATCCGAGAGCGTCTGACCTTTTTCATCTAAAATGACAATGTCTGTATCAGACTTGGCGTAGCCAACTGGTAAAGAATCATGTTGATCAAGTAGGTCTTTTGTGACTTCAATCGACGTTATCGCAACCGTTGCTTCAGTTGGTCCGTACGTATTGAAGACTTGTGCTTGTGGGAAACGCTCAATAAGTGCGCTGGCTACAGACACAGGAAGCGCCTCACCGCAGAATAAAAATACTTTCAACTTTGGCAAAAGTTCTCCTGTAAAGGATGGGTCCATTAAGCACATCTGGACAAAAGAAGGCGTCGATGTCCACACCTCAACGTCAGATTGACCAAGTGCTTCAAACATATCCTTCGGACGATTGACCAAATCCTTCACTAAACAGTAAAGTGTCCCACCCGATTGAAGAGACGGATATACATCCATCACTGATAAGTCAAAAGAAAATGGTGCTTGATTTAAAAAGGTGCGCCCCTCACCAAGAGGAAAATCCTTGCACATCCATTGTGTAAAGCTTTCTAAATTATTGGCTGTCACCTGAACGCCTTTAGGCTTACCGGTGCTACCTGAAGTATAAATGATATAAAAGACATCATCTCCCTGAACCCACTGTGATGATGGCGGTGCTTCTTTTCTAAGCGATAAAAGCGCTGACGCACTTTTCACTTGAATATGTTCTTCAAGACCAAGGTCTGTATGCTCATTCGCACAAATCAATAGACTGGCTTTTGAGCTTTCAATAATCGAGACGATACGCTCTACAGGAATTGAGATATCGACTGGAATGTAAGGTCTGCCTGTTTTGACACTTCCTAAGAAAGAAATCAGCATCTCTGGCTCCATATGACCATAAACAATAACAGGTGCGTTGTCACTTGCAATCTCATCAATGGCTCCAGCCATTTGATCTGATAAACGCCAAAGCTCATCGTATGTGATGGAAGCATTTTGAGAAATAAATGCTGGCTGTGTCGATTTCGTTTGTTGATACTCATGAATCGTTTGTAATAGTTTCATAGTTTAATCTCCAATTAAAAATCGTTGTAAATGAATGATCCCGTATTTGCTGTATGGAATCCGTAAATAAAAAACAATAATAGCAAAATAAGTAAGTAAAAGCTTGTATATCCTATCCATTTTACAGACTTATTTTCTGATAGCTTTTTGAATAGCATACTAATAACCCCTTTTCTTTTGACACTTATAAAGACGAATGGAGCATATAAAGGTTTCAGTTCAAAACATAAAAATTTTAATAAAGTATGAAAAAAATATGACATATATATGAACACTCAGATAGGCAAACCTGCCTCATTGTAACAAAGATTTATATTATTTGAAATGAGATACGAGTTTAAATTTTCCTTAAAAATGGCGATTGTGGCGAAAAGAAGCCTGTCGACTTGACCGACAAGCTAAAATCATTTGGTTGATTGATGATTTATCAGTTTCATCACTTTCGTATTTGTTCAATTTTTTACTTCGGTATCCAAGAACTCGTTCATTTTTGAATTGCCCTTTGGATCATCCCTATTTATACGTTTTCAGCAAGCTCTTTCTAACGGCTTGCTCCACATTTACAGAATCAGGTCTTTTTTCTTTCACAATAGGCCAGATTGCTACTGGTACAATTACTCAATCTAACTTGAGCTGACATGATAACTTATTCTCATTCATCAATCTACTTCCAATTTTTTTAATTACCGAACAAATACATTTCATTGATTCGTATCATAATATCATTATTTTGTATAAGTTTACTTTACTTTTATAAAGGATAAGTTTATCATTTGTTTTAAGAGGTGGTGCTGATGAAGAGAGATTTTGGCGATTCGATATCAAATAAGGTTTATGAATATCGGGTGCTTGCCAGAATGTCTCAGCAAGAGCTTGCTGAGAAAGTCGGTGTTTCTAAACAAACCATTTTCGTCATGGAAAAAGGAAATTATGTTCCTACCTTATTGTTAGCATTTCGTATTGCGAATTTCTTCAAAGTTGAGGTTAACGATATTTTTACTTATGTGAAAGGAAATGAGAAGAATGAAAAATAAGGGAGATCTTACAAATACAATCTTTTATCCTTTAAAAACCTGGGCGGAGACATCAACTGAAAATTGGAACATGCTTCTTGGTATTGGATTTGCCATGCTTTTAGTGGGATTGATTTTAACATTTGTATTCCTTAAACGAATTGGGAAGAGTGATGAGAGGACAAATCAAATCACTTTAAAAAGTTGCCTCTACATGTTATTCGTAGTAATTTTATGTGACGTGATTTTTCCAAAGGAATATATGTGGCAAATTTTCTTTTTGTTTAAATATTCTCTTGCAACTCTCGCTTCAGGAATCTATCTAGCCGTTCGATATAAAGAAGATTTTTTAAAAATAAAGAACTAAAATAGCAAGCTAGGGAAATGCATGTAAATTCAGCTCTGTAGTTTCAAAAGGGAAAATCGCTAATTTATTTGGAGGAAGTAAGGGTAAAAGATTGTCTTTCAAGATCACTTACATGGCTATGATTTTAGATTACAAATAAGCTGCGCCCAGTATTTTAGTATTAGAAGAACCTTACTCCGTTCAAGTGAGGGTGATATTGTTATCAATTGAATTATATACCGTAATAGACTGTCGAAAACCTCATTTTACTGATAAGGAAGTTGTGACGCAAATAGTGTAACTTATGGAGCGTATGGGCTATCAAAAAATAATATAATACAACATGGAGATCCACCCCTTAGATTTTACTCTAATAAGATAGACCCACCCTTGTTATTGTTGTAATCATTGAACTATCACAGCATACACTGTACATTTTATCGTTTACCTTATTAATACAGCTTTTATTTGAATCGGGTCGGAAATTTACCAGATACGTGTGTTGATGAGTGTTTTATAATCAAAAAGCATCCAAGTAATATAGATGCTCTCTTATAAATATGTAGGCATAAAAAAGAGGATACTAATCTGTGTTAGCATCCCGAATCTGTTCAAAACCCTCTCATATCATGGGTTAAACTGTAAGTATTAGTACGTCGATTATAAAGGTTGTTGAAATAAGATTAATCGTAAGGACGGTACTTCTTCCGCTCTTCTTCTATGTCTTTTGTGAGAACACACACATTCTCAGACTGTTCCATACTCGTTATTTGAACATCTAGTCTTTATCACCTATGTAAATTGTTTCATTTTCACGGAAGTTAAGTATTTATTTCCCAAACATTCTCCGTATAATGGTAAAATCTCTTTTGATTGCAACCAAGCATTAAAGGAGAATGCCATGAAAACTTTAGATGTTCAGGCGTTGCACAATGCCATTGATCAAACGCTGGAACAATTAAAACAACAATCACAAAACATCAAATCCCTTGAAATGCAAATCAATCAAATCATCTCACTAGATGGCGCACTAAAGGGCGAGGCTGGAGAAGCCATTCGAGCGTTTTATGCAGAGTGTCATATCCCCTTTTTGCAATTCTTTCAGGTCGTCATTGAAGAATACACCGGTGCGCTAAAAAAGACAAAGCAGGCTCTCCATGCATTTGAATCAAACCCGAATGGCTTTATCTCTCAATCATTCATTGAACACGAGCTTGACCAAGGGTTAAAAAAAGCCGAACGGACCATTTCTGATATCGTATCAGATGTAAATCAAGCCCTCGGCAAGGTCAGCCATATTGTTCATTTGCCTCATGTAGATGAATCTGCTTTTCAACAAAGCTATCAAAAAGCATGGCTTGAGACCTCAAGAACCATTGGACTGCTTCATGCATTTGACAGGGAACAAACGAGTGCTTTACATGAAACAGAAAGCTCCCTTCACACAATGAATCAATACATAGACACCCTAAGCACCATGTTCACTGGTCCGAAAATCGAGATCACCAGCTATCAAAAAGGCTCTATTTTCAAAGATGGAAAAGAAGAAAAAGTGAGCAGTACGATCAGCGAATTGAATGAAAAAATAGACAACCCTGACGAGACCCCAATGATGATTATGCTGAGGAAGCTGAATGAAAAAGAGCAAGCGAATGTGGATGCGGTTGTTCGCAATGAGACCCGCCAAAACATCAACAGAGAAGGAAAAGCAAACGACCCATCACTTACCCCATTGCAAAAAGAAGCCGTGATCGGAAAAAACCGGATTCATGGAGACATCAGGGTGATCAATGGTAAACTATACAATGTAAAAGGCATCAAAAAGCTCAAAGAATTCGATATCGCAGATGAAGTGGTCACAGACCCATCAGACTTTGATTACATTGGCGGGCGATATACCGTTTACGCCAATAAACAAATCATCCGAACGTATATCGTAGACGGCGAAGTCATCTCAGCCGCCGAAAACATCATCCTAGAATACAGTGGCATTTACGACGGCTACCGAGCCGTCACAGGCAAAGACCCCGAAACGAGCAAAAAAATAAGCAGCACAGACCAAGCCCTATCCGCAGTCTCCATCATCCCATTTATGAAAATCATTAAAGGCGGGAAATATGTCTTTAAGATTGATCAAGGGAAGAATGTGGTGAAGAGGGTTGAGAAGTCGGCTAAGGGTACGGGTGAAACTATCCAAGTTAAGAACATTAAAGATGAAGTAGATATTATTGCTGAAAGAGCTAAAGGTTTAGACTTAACTCTAAGAGAAACTCCATATAAAATCATGGGTAGTAAAAAAATGAAACAATTGAATGCAAAGGTGAAAAATAGAACTATCACAAAAGAAGAATGGAAACAATTAATGTGGAACAAGAGATTTAAACGCAGAAGAGATAACGGTGTAGATGACTTCTGGGAACAAGAAAGAGAACGCTTGTTAAATGGGGAAGCTACGAGGGTATGGACGGAGAAACAAGCAAAAGACATAATAAATGGTAAGGCACCAAAATATGAAGGTAAAACTATGATTGGTCACCATACTTATAGCGCATCTAAATATCCGCAAATTGCCAATAAAGGCGAAATCATTTATCCTGTAACATTTAGAGAACATTTGTATAGATGGCATGGTGGTAGCTATAAGAAAAGCCTACCTGGTAAACCACTAAATAATTCAGTTGATAATGACTTTTAAGGAGGATATAAATATGTCAGTAATACTTTTAGTGGTAGAACAAGATGAAAATAAAATGAAATATTTACCTGTAATAAGAAAAAATACAAATTTAGGATTTTCTGAGATAAAAAAAAGAATTGGAAATGGAAGTCCGATAATGGAATGTAATCTGTTTAAAGATGATGAGGACGATGCAAAACTTGAAAAATTAATAAATGAATTGATAAATGTTGGTGCGAAGATAAGACTGTTTGATGGTGAATTAGTTAAAAATAAAGAGGTATCTGTTGAATACTTGATGAATAGATTTGATAGATATAAAGAAATACAAAAACAAAATGAAATGTTAGATGATTTAATGTATGGTGAAGATTAATTGTGGGGATATTATGTAGAGTCGAGAAAATTCAGCTACAATATTTAGGCTAGATGACATTTTACATGTCCAGAGAACTTATGATACTGCAAAACCCACAACTAAAGACATGACAAAGCTTATTCAAAAGACGGTGCTCATATAGTTGCTCTAAAAGCATATAATAAAGGAAAAGGATGAAGAACAAAGGAAAGCCCCTCCATGTTTTTGGAAGGGCTTTTGAATTCATTTCAAGAGAGCTTCAATTTTTGCTTTTGTTTTCGGTCCATAAATGCCATCAATGCCGTTATTTTTTGCCCCTTTGTCAGGGAAGAAGAAAAGAGCGGCTAGGGCTTCTTGTAAGGCTTTTACACTCTCACCCTTTGTAAGAGGTTTTGTTCCTTTTAAGATGCCTGACGGCAAGTTGTTCGCCTTTTTAGACGTATTTTTGACTGATGTTGCTTTAACAGGCTTGGCAGTTGCCTAGCATATTAATCGTACTGACCGCGAGCCCCTTAACTGCGGATTTCTTCCGGTGTTTATCTTCTTTATACGGAACCCTATCCGTCTTCAGATACTTGATATATTCACGGATAATCTCCGAGGTCAACCCATCGATATCGCCTAAGATATTCGGGTGTCTTTCCACTAAGAACTCCGACAAGTACCGAATGTGGCTTCGATAGTCTGTGATAGTTCTTTCACGCATCCCTTCCGCTTCTTTTGCAAGTACGAAAATATCCAGCGCTTCTTCAATCGAATATTTGCGTTCGGGCGGTCTTGGGTTAGCCGTGAGACTGATCGCTTAGCCGTCGGACTCCTCTCGCCTATAAATTTTCGAGCCATAACGTTAATTACCTCCGTTTTGGCCAACGTACCGCAAACCTAACGCATGTCTTACGTACACGAAAAAACCCGTCATCAAAACGTCTAAGTCATCGTTTAATTCAACGGAGACATACGTATCAATAACGGGTTTTCTAATTAGTACGTCCCAGGAGAGATTCGAACTCCCGACCGACGGCTTAGAAGGCCGTTGCTCTATCCAGCTGAGCTACTGGGACATGGTGTGATGTATGTAGTGGCTGTTCGTTATTACCTCAGCGACAAGATTCATTATATTACTATTGTTCTTAGAAGTCAACGGTTTTTCGAAAGTTTTTTCATAAGGGGCAGAATATGCACCCTTATGAAATGTCTTCCAATGTGACGGTGTTTTCGAGGTCTGGCAAGAGATGACCTTCGTCTGTGTAAAATTGTACGTGCGCTGTTTTTTCATCTAGTGTCAGTATAGCATAGCTGCGCTCTTTTCGCACTCTTGGCAGGTGGATACTGCCTGGGTTGATGAACAATTTTCCCCTCAAAAGCTCGCTGCCTGGAATGTGAGAGTGGCCGAAGCATATGATATTTGCGCCTAGCTCTTCTGCACGGTAATAGACTTGAAGCAAGGATTGTTTGATGCCATGCAGATGTCCATGAGTGAGAAATAGTTTCCTTCCACCATCTAATGGGAGAAGGAGTTCTTCTTCAAAATCGCCTAAAAAGTCACAGTTTCCTTTGACCACTTTGTAGCCTTCGAGTGCTGGATGATTCGTTTCTAGTTCAGAATCTCCGCAGTGAATCATCATGTCGACCTCATCAGCATGCCGTTTGGCAACGGTTTGAAGTTCATCTGTTAGTCCATGACTGTCACTAATCATGAGTATCTTCATGGCTTCATTTCCCCCTATTCATTTGCGTCTAGTAGTGATGAAAGCTTTTGAAGCGCAACCGCTCGATGGCTGATTTTGTTTTTCTCTTCTGGTGATAATTCTGCCATCGTCTTGCCTTTATCTTTGACGATGAAAATCGGGTCGTATCCGAAGCCGTTATCTCCAACCGGTTCTTCTGCGATGAAGCCTTCAACGGATCCTTCTACGGTTTGAGTTTCTTTTCCCGGTATGCTGACAGCCAGCGCACATCTGAATCTGGCTGTACGGTCTTCTTTCTCAATTCCTTTTAGCTCGCTAAGCACTTTGTTTATATTCTCAGCGTCGTCTTTATGCTCACCGGCGTACCTAGCAGAATAGACGCCGGGTTTTCCGCCAAGGTAATCAATGGATAGGCCAGAATCATCTGCTATGACCATCTCACCGGCTTTAGCCTGTATCGCCTCTGCTTTAATGATCGCATTCTCTTCAAAGGTTTGTCCTGTTTCTTCTATGTCCTCGCTGAATCCAATGTCTGCTAGTGTTTTGACCGTAAATCCCTTTGGCTCAAGAATGGCTTTGAATTCTATTGCTTTTCCCGGATTATGTGTTGCGATGATGGCTGTTTTCATCCTAATCAAACCCCTCTGCTTTCGATGACATCTCCTGTGACTGCCTTTTGCTTTTCAATTAATTCTTTGATGCCTTTTTCGGCTAAATCAAGCAAACCGTTCAGTTGCTCTCTTGAAAAAGTGGCTTCTTCGCCTGTACCTTGAAGTTCAACAAAGCGTCCAGCGCCTGTCATGATGACATTCATATCCACTTCCGCCGAAGAATCTTCCTCATAATTTAAATCTAACAGAAGTCCGTGCTCAGAATCAATTCCGACAGATATCGCAGCTAAATAATCTGTGATGGGATTTTCTTTGATTGTGCCTTCCATGCGAAGTTTTTGAATCGCAAGTGTCATGGCGACAAAAGCACCTGTAATTGAGGCAGTACGTGTTCCGCCGTCAGCTTGGATGACATCACAATCAATCCAAATGGTCCGTTCGCCGAGCTTTTCTAAATCAACGACTGCGCGGAGTGCTCGTCCAATCAAGCGCTGGATTTCCATTGTCCGTCCTGTTACTTTTCCTTTTGAGGATTCTCTTATTGTTCTTTGAGTTGTTGCTCTTGGAAGCATGCTATATTCCGCAGTGATCCATCCTTTTCCTTCCCCTCTTAAAAAAGGGGGTACGCGGTCTTCGATAGATGCGTTGCAGATGACCTTCGTATTTCCCGCAGAGATTAAGACAGAGCCTTCTGGGTGTGTAATGTAGCCTGCCTCTATTTCAACTTTTCTTAATTCGTCATATTGTCTTTCATCCAATCTCATGTTTTACCTCCGTTACGTTATACGTTCCTTGGCGATGTCAGTAGTGTTCTTCTACTAACTTTGACAACCTAATTCGGTTCTAACCGCCCAGAATAAAAAAGAGGCAGCGTAAGTGCATGCCTCTTTTTCTTCATTATATCAATGTGTGAGATTAAAAACTACCTGTATTCACTTGTTCTGGTCTTGTAACCGGCTTCGTAAGCTCTGCTCCCTTTTCATTGACAAGCTCTGCCTTTCCATTTACTTTCACGGATACGCTTTTGACATCAGGCATCTCTGTTAATGTGAGCACAATGCTGTTGAGAACTTTTTGTGAAATGACCTTTTTCTTCTCATCTGCACTGCCAAAAATAGACTCATTGAAATCAAGCGTGACATGGCCGTCTTTTACTTTTGGTGGGGTGACAAGCTTGACATCTTGATTAAAGTCAGTGAGAAGATTGCTTGTTTTACTTGGCCCAGAGACGAGTTCATCAATGGCAGCAGTGATTGGATCTTCATCCTTTTTTGGTGATCTTGTGGTTACTGGCACATAGTATGTCTGATCATCTGATTCAGATAAATAGTAGACTGTGACAGGCTTTGTTGCTGTCATATCTGCAACGGCTTCATGCTGGATATTAATGCCGTCCTCTCTGCTTAAATCTTCTGAGATCGGTGTTCCGTTCACAGGCATTTCTTTCAACTCATGCCCATTCATCTTTAATTTCACTTTTGCAATTGAATCAAACTGGGTTAATGTCCATGTAACGGATTGCAGAATGCGCTGTTCATCCTCTTTTTTATAATTCTTGAATTCATTTGAAAAATCAACGATCGCTGTGCCATCTTTAATGTCGACTGAGACACTTGTATCAGCAGGTAGAACCGCTCTAAATCCGTTTGGCAACAGATCGGAAATTGGACCACCTTCTACAAGATATTCAAGCGTTTGCTTCGCACTTCCTTTGTTCTTTGGGAGCGGGATAGATTGAGAAACGACATAACCGTCTTTATCAATTAAATATAATTCTCTCATGACGGTATCCGCTTTCTTCTCTTCTTTTCCTTCTTTAACTGTTTGTTTGTCTTTTTTATTCTCTTTCACATATGTCACGTTTTGCGGTGGATCGATTTCCGTCTTTGCTTGATCGGTTTGAAATAACCCGCATCCTGATAAAAGCATGGCTGACACGATACACGTGACAGTTGCTGTAAATCCCTTTTTCAGCATACTTCACCCTCCTCTGGTAGTTTGTACTACTATGTATACGAGTTCCCAAAGAGGATTAGACCCTTTTCATAAAAAAATAACCCACTTCAATAGAAGCGGGTTATGGTTGATACACTTGCTCAAGTGAAACGGTTTCGACTTTTCCTGGTAAATAGCCAAACCAATCACGAGCGATGTTCTGAAAGTTGTGCTGATCGCCTGTTGTGTAAAATGTATGAAGGGGTGCTTCTTGAGTAGCGTTTAACAACCCTTTATATGAAAGAATTGTACTCGCCTCTCTCGCTGTTTCATCCCCTGATGAAATAATGTTCACACCACTGCCCATAAAACGCTGAATCGCATCCTTTAAAATCGGGTAGTGCGTACAGCCGAGAATCAGTGTATCAATCCCTGTTTCTTTCATAGGTCCAAGAGATGCTTTCACCACTTCATCTGCCGTATGGTCTAAAAACGTACCGCTTTCGACGAATGGAACAAGCATCGGGCACGCTAAACTTTGCACCGTCAGATCTGCTTTTAGGGAAAGCAGTGCTTCTTTGTAGGCCTCGCTTTTAATCGTATTGACTGTACCAATCACACCAATGTGCTGATTGTTTGTCACCTTAATCGCTGTACGGGCTCCGGGCTGGATAACGCCAATGACTGGGATATCTAGCGTCGCTTTGATTTCATCAAGAGCAATGGCCGTTGCTGTGTTGCAAGCAATGACGAGCATTTTAATATGATGATGCCTCAATAAGTAATGAGCCATTTCCCATGTGTATTGACGGACTTCTTCTTCTTTACGAGGACCATACGGGCATCTTTTTGTATCGCCCACATAAATGATTTTTTCTTTTGGCAGTTGTCTCATGATTTCCTTCGCAACGGTTAACCCGCCAACGCCGGAATCAATGACACCGATTGGTTGATCCAACTAAATCGCCTCATTTTCTTTTCATTTGCTGCTGTAGTTTCATTAAAGACTTATTGAAAACGATGGCTTCTTCTTCAGAGAAAGCCTCTAGAAGTTCACTGACATATTCTTGGCGTTTGACGATCACTTCTTGGATAATCCGCTCACCTTCAGGCAATAAATGAATGCGGACCACGCGCCGGTCAGAAGGGTCTTTGACCCGTTCCACAAGTTCGCTTTTTTCCATTCTATCAATTAAATCTGTTGTCGTGCTACAAGCCAAATACATCTTTTGTGATAGCTCGCCTATTGTCATATCTCCAAATTCATAGAGCCATTGAAGCCCCACAAATTGAGGAGGCGTAATCGTATATTGATGTAGGATTTCTCTGCCTTTTTGCTTAATAATCGCAGCAATATGGCGCAATGATTTTTCAATATCTGCAACATGGTCGAACTCATTTGCTTCCATTTCATCGATACCTCACTATAGCATCTCACTTTAATTAAAATGTACATTCCTATTTTCCTCGTTTTTCAAAGAAAATGCAAGAAGAGACTAAAGGAATCAATAGAAATAACCGGTTCCCCCATTTGGAAGGGAGACCGGCTGACTTTAGAGCTCTAGCTCACCCATACGCAGAAGCTCGACTACGGCCTGTGAACGACCTTTGACTCCTAGCTTTTGCATGGCATTTGTTATGCATACCTTTTACAAATGAGTATAACCCAGATGATCATTTAAATCTATAATGGAAGTTCATTTTCCCATTTGGATGAATCACGATATAATCAATGAGCTTTTCAAAAACACGCTTTAAATCTTTTTCTCTGTCGTCAAGTTCTCGAAGGACTGCTTTCATTTCAGCCATTGAATTTTTCTCATCCTGTACTTTCTGCAATGAAAATAAACTCTGTTCAAGCTTTATTATTTTAGCTTGAATGTCATTCCGTTTCATTTGAAATTCGGACTTGGTAATCATTTGATCTTCTAAGTATAACTCCAACAACCTTTTATTCTGTGTTTCTAAGGATTTTAACTCTGATTTTATTGATTTGATTTGTTTATCCTTTTGCTCAAGAGCATTTTTTTTAAAGTCGTGTGATATATCCCCTGAAAATTCAATGAGTTTTTCGATAACTAAATCACGAACTTCTTCGTAAGTTATGGGAACGTGGTTAACACAGCCTTCATGACCAGCTCTCCTGTAATTACTGCATTTAACATATTTCCAGTAAGTTTTGTCTCCATTTTTTTTAGCTCTGCTCGTTTGGATAATGACCATATTAGAACCACACCTTCCGCAAATAAGCAGTTGTCGTAGCTCATTCCATGGTGTGAATTTAGTTTTTTTATTAACAGTCGGTTTATTATTTGCTTTCTCCCAATCTTCTCTGGAGACAATCGGTGGACAAAAGTCTTCATAAATGGTCCATTTTTCGGGTGGATTTCTTATAAATTTCTTCCTTCCATCAACCTTGATCGTGGTATGTCTATTAGCTATGTACACGCCACAATAAATAGGATTTCTTAAAATGGTTTGAATTGTTGTAAGCTGCCAGTTGCTTCGTTTTCTAGGTGGAGGTATTTCACCTAATTTACATTTTTCTTGCAAAGTATATGTAACCCTTTTGTGACCTAATCCCTCGTTATTATAAAGATGAAAAATCAATCTTATTACTTGAGCTTCACTTTCGTTAATTACAAGGTGTTTGCCATCTTTCATATAACCATATGGCACACGACCAGAATGCTCTCCTCGTCGAGCTTTAGCTGCAAGTACACCACTTATGTTTACCGACATAGATTTAGGTAGCTGCTCAGCAAAAAGAGCTGCCATTTCAAATTTCATTGACGCCTTACTCTCGTAAAGAGAGTCGTAGTCTTCTTCGAGCGTGACAACACGAACTCCGTTAGACACTAAAATCTCTCTAATATATAAAGCATCTTTCAAATCTCGAGCAAGACGTGTGATGGACTTAAAAATAACCATTTTTATTTCTTTCTTTTCCGCCAATGAAAAAATGTATTTCATTGCTGCTCTATCTTCAAGAACAGTTCCACTGATACCATCATCTAACAAAACAGAACGATCATCCCATTCATAATTGTGTTGCTCGATCCAATATCTGCAAACGTCAATTTGGTTTTCTTTAGAACTTATTTGCTCATCTCTATCTGTCGAAACCCTTGTATAGACCTTATAAGGGTAATCGTCATATTTGATGATTTCGTCTACTGATTCTTTGCGGAAATGCATATAACACACCCCAATTGTGAATTGTTCTTACTGAATTATAACATCTTAATTGTCGATTCCGTAATATTCTTATTTTGGAAAAAACATTATTTATCTTCTTTCTAATTCAATAATATGCTAGACTTATTTGGAAAATATTTGTTTTGGAGGGTCTATATTGAAATACATTAAGAATTTTTTTATTTTAGTATTATGCACCTTATTCATATCTGCTTGCGGCAAATCAGAAACGATGTCTACAGAGAACTCTAGTGAAAAAGAAGAAAGTGTTAAAACTAAAGAAAAATTAAACGTAAAGATCACCTTGAGCAAAAAAATTACAGACAATAAAAGCATTCTCATTAGTGGAAAAAGCAATTTACCTAAAGATACAACATTAACAATTGATCTAAAATGTCCGGAATGTACAAACTATTATTACGACTTCTCTACTGATGTAACTGTTAAAGAGGATGGAATGTTTGATTATAAATTTTCTAATGAAGAAGGTGAGGAGTTTGAAGGCGGTAAGTATACCGCTTATGTAGAAACGTCACCCGAAAATCTTCAAACTGACCATGTTAGAGAGATTTTTGGAAAAGATGGAGCTAATCTTGCGGGTTCTAATGTTAGCGGTGATAATGATCGAGTAGCTACTGCTGAAATTAATTTTAAAATTAAAAACTCATCGAAAGTTAAACAAAAAAGCAAGAAAAACAACGCTGCAGAAGTTAATAAAAAGAAAGATAAAGAACTGTCTACTTTGAAAAGCGATGCTGAATATGAAATTGAATCTATTATAGAAGATAATTACAAGGCTGCCTCAATCGAAAAGATCAAAATTAATAAAGATATGAGTACTAACAAAGATAACAAACTAATTGCTCTTGTTTACCTGTCGTTTGATTTCAAAGATTCTGCTCAAGGTTCTTATAATATGGTGGAAATGTTTAGTGATGATTTAGCTGCAAAAATTGGAAAAAAGAATACTACAATTACCCAAATCGCTGTATTTTGGAAAGTTCCTTATATAGATGAAGATGAAACTGTTGCAAAATTCTCTTACGAGCGTTCAGGAGAAAATATGAAAATCACTGATAAAGTATCTGCTTTAAAATAACCCTTCGACTTGAAGGGTTATTTATTTATGTTTATAATCGAACATATATTCTTATTGGAGGGGATCCTTGTGACTGATCTCGAAAGGAAACTTTATCGAATCATTTATAATATGAGCCGGTTCCACAAGAATCCAACAATGGATGATTTAAAAAGAAAAACAGGTAAAGACGAACAATCTATACGAAAAGCAGTCAAAAATCTTTTGTGCAGACAAGAATTGACTTGGGATAAAGAGAAGAAGGAATGGCGTTTTTGATAAAATCCATTATGATTTTTTAGGGAGTTAGACATTAAGAAAAGCCGTCCTTTTGGGCGGCCAACAAGTTTCATTTGTTGATGTTTTTCTTTAAATCCTCAATTTCATTTTTGATGGATTTATTTTCTTTCTTGAGTTTTGAAACCTCAACCACGGTGAATAACAGAGTTGTCAAAATGAGTAAAATCAAAATATACTCAAACATTGTTAAATGTCCATATAATAGTCATCAAAGCCGAATGTTGCTGCAATTCCGATGACAGGAACAAGGGCGGCTCTAAATGCCCATCTGTGTTTCTTATATGTTGATTTCTTGAGTTGTTTGCGTTTGTATAGTTGCTTAGCGATATATCGACCAGCATGATATCCAGTTCCAACAATAGCGGTCATGCCTGTTATTATGCCTATTACGGCAAGGACAGGATTATGTACCGTGGCTTTATCTTCCTTTGTAAAAAGGCTGTCAAGTGTAAAGATGTCTTTGTCAGTAAGACCAAGGTCTAAAGCGCCTTGATATAATTCGGTATCGCTTTTAGTAAAAGATTCTGTCATTATGTTTTGTTCTGCATCATGCTGAACAATTGTGTTGTTTTCTTTTACTTTTGCCTCTGCTGCATCTGCAAACTCTCCAAGAGTACAGGAAATACCAAGTGCAGCTACAATAGACATTGAAATTCTTCTTATACATTTTTTATTCAAAAAAAACCCTCCCCTTTAAATACAGATTAAGCATAACTAAAATATACATTTATTTCCATAGTTATAAATAACCAAATGTCAAAGATGAGTTGGTTATAAAGTATGTAATTTACGACAAATAAAAAAGTCCTTCCCGTTGGAAGGACTTTTTTAGCCTCTCTTTTTTAACCACCTAACGCCTGACTAATATATGTTGACCATTTCTCGAAAGCAGTTATTAAATTTGTACTGTTTGCTCCTAATTGAATTATGGAATTTGCCGAATCAACTAAACTACGTATTATGGCCTTTTTGGGTTGGGGTTCGTTAACTCCGTTTACAATGGCATCTACTAACTCTTCAACTTCTTCTTGTTGCGGAGTAGCCAATTCCGATTTTTTTAATTCTTGCATTAAAGTTTGGGTTAGTTTTAAAAATTGATCATCATTTTTGTTGATATTATTTGTAGAAATATTAGTTGAGTTATCTCCTATACTGAAAGCACTATTATTAATATTAGAAAAATCATATTTCTTTTGATTCACAACAACCAGCACCGACCTTTCCCCTGATTCTATTATCTTTTCTTCTATTAAGTCATTAACTGTTTTTACTTGTGCTAATTCCTTTACACCAGCATTGAATACTTCATGTCCTGTGCATTTCTTTTTTTTTTACTTTGCGAAATGAATTGCTCAGTAAAATCGAATACAATCAGAAAATCTGGTATAAAATTTTCTTCTCCGCAAATACAATCAAATTCTTCTTCTTCAACTGGTTCCTCAAATCTAAAAGTCTCACCTTTGTGATTATTAGGACACAGCACAATTTTTTTAGGAATTAATTCGAAACCGTTTTTAGACATAAGATATCTAAATACTTCCTCGTAATAATCATCATCTATATTTGAGGCATACAAAATATTTTCAACAGTAAAGTTAATTATAGGAGGGGAGTTAGACGCCCAGTTAGACAGAACTTCATTTATTTTAAAAAAGTCAATTGCGCCCATAAGTTCCCCTCCTTTTAATTATTATTCTTCAGAAGTAGCAGCTGATTCTGACATACTTTCTTTTCTGTCTTCTAGGTCAACTAAAATTAAAGTATCTAAAACATGATCAACTACACATTCCGGAACTTCTTTTAAAAATTTAAAGTAGCCTTTTTTATACTGAACTTCAAATGTAGTTTCAATTTCAATAGATGTCTTCGTATCTTTGTATTTAAAAATACACTTTTCATCCGCAGTATCGTCTGTAGGAAGACCCAGCTTCTCTATTGCTTTATTTATTTCCTCATAAGTATTGTCTGTACTTAAATCAGTACCCTTTGTTCCATGGAATAAAACGCTCCCCACCGTGGCTGGAAGAATAATGTGCCTAGATGCAACTCCAGCAGAGAGATATTCACACATCTTAGCAGCATTTTTCTTTGTCAACTTAGGTACAGTAAAATATTTGCATGGTTTACCAAAACCAATAAAAGTCAACAAAAATTCCATATATTTTTTTATTTCTTTAAAAGGACATCTCATTTGAATATGAGGTTCCTCTCCATAAACTATTACAAATGACCTAAACTGAGCATATTCAGATATTGCAGAACCATACCCACTTTTTCTAACACTTGTTTTCTTTTCAACAAATTTTAAGAAAACCGCACTGCCTTCATGCTTTATAGCACAAAGTTGAGGTCTTTCCCTCAATTCAGGTTGCCATTCGGTATCGATATTAGTTGAATTAATTACTCCTTTTTTAATCAAATAAGATAAGAGTTTTTCTGGAGATGATGTATGCTCCGGCCAAAACTCTTCTAATTGACATAAGGTTAAATGAGAACTCGAAAATTTAAATTGATCTTCTAAATAATCAAGTTTTTCTTTATGCCCATTCTTTACTAACTCATCGATTATTTCTGACTCTGAGCGTTTATAATAAGTTACTTCATGTGCCTTTGCAAGTTGATTTAAATAATTTTTTCTTTTAATGATATTTCTGTATTTAACCATTGACCCCTGCCCTTTATAAATTATTAAGAAGCTGATTAAAAGATTCCAAAATATGAATCTATATTCTCTCAAACTTAAAAAAGATTCTATATTATTCATAATAGCAGGATATTCAAATTAAAACCACATTTTTACATATCAATTATAGGTGGCACTTGTAAGACAGAACGGACAAGAAGTCTTCCTTCACGTAAATATTTATTTCATTTCAGAGCTATTTCTAACGCATTCTTAGTAAGTGGTCCATATATACCGTCAGCAGCAAGACCATGCATAAGCTGGAATCGCTTGACCGCATCCGCTGTTTTTGCTCCATAAATGCCATCAATACCGTTATTTTTTGCCCCTTTGTCAGGGTAGAAGAAAAGATCTGCTAGGGCTTCTTGTAAGGCTTTTACTCCTACCCCTTTCGTTAATGGATTGGTTACTTTTAAAATGCCTGACGGTAAGTTGTACGCCTTTTTAGACGTGTTAGTTTTAGGTTTTGTTGAAGGTGCTGTTTTCACGGGTTTCGATGCCGAAGATTTTTCACCATTCAATGCTTTCAGTTCTTTTTCGATGGAAGCTTTAAACGAATTCCATCTACCCTCTGATAGAATACGGTGTGGACAATATTTCCCATTCCAATCTTGATGCTTCTTGACGCGATCAATGCCCCATCCGCGTTCTTTAAGCAACTGCGCCACAAACTTGATAGCTAACTTTTCAGCAGCCCTATATCGATCACCTCCTGACTTGCTGTAGCAGATTTCAACACCGATAGACTTGCGATTCCCAGTGCCGTTTGTACCGTCTCCTGTGTGCCATGCATTGCGATCTGTTGTGATGCCCTGTCTTACCTCTTTGTCATCAACTGCAAAGTGAAAGCTTGTTGAACTGGTATTTCCAATCATATAGCTAACTTCGTTCGCAGCTGATGCATCATTGGCTGTGTTATGAACTGTGATATACTCCGCTTTCATTTTGTTTGGACATTTCAGACTGTACTTACTTGATGGTAGCATGTTCTTTTTCACTTTGATTGTCATATCCAATCTCTCCATTTCATTTTTTATATACGAAAAAGCCGCCAAATTACTCGGCAGCTTTCTTTTCACTTTCTTTTTGACTGTCGCTTTCAATCACATGTAACTTATCTGTGATGACAGATGGAATTTTAACACCAATCTGCACTAGGTTTTCAACGATAGATAGTCCTTCATTGGCAATATAAAAAAGCACTGTTCCGTAAGTCAATACTCCATTTAGTCCCATGATCTGATCAATGATGTTTGACACAATAACCACAACAAAATTAAGCATTTTGCGAACATAACCAAACCATGCTGTTCGGCTACGTAATTTGCCGAGCTTGCATGCCTTGATGATACCCGTTAAAACATCCATTACACTCAGCAGCAAGAGCAAGTCCAAAAACTTAACTCCACCGAATAAATATGTCTTCGCTAAATCCAAAGTTTCAAAGTTAATAAACACTGTTGTTTCCTCCATTTCGTTTGTCACCTCCTTTCGAAGGCAAAATAAAAAGCACCTGTTAAGATGCTGATGTACCTAAATCTACAGAGACATGCGGTTTATCAAATGCAACGCCTGTGATCTGCTCAAATTCTTCTTTTGTAATAACTCTCAAAGAAACATACTCCCGCATGATCTCAAGAGTATACACTCCCCAATCCCAGAATACCTTTATATCAGCCGCCGTTGGATAAATCATGATGCTCCGCCTCTCTGCAACTGTGAAACTTGCAAAGTAAGTAGAGCCATTTGTTTTTTTAGCAGGGTTACATCATCTGGCGGAAGGGGATCTGGTTGCAGGCCGTCTATATATTCTTGCGAAGCTGACTCATACCACTTCTCTTTCTCCGCATCAAATTTAGCAATATAAAGACCGTTCTGCGGCTGAACTGACGTATAACCTTTCGGAATTTCTTCCCCGTTTTCTACATCAACGAGAATTTCCTCGCCGGGCTGCCACACGAACTCTTCGTCATATTTATAAACCCATATCATATAAAGCACCTCCTATGCTGATCTGAACCGGAATCCAAACGTAATAAATTCCGTTGGATTTGACGTATTAGAAGACGATTGAATGCAGACACGTCCGTCCGTACCGATATATGTTCGATGATACTGCGGAACCCCTGATGTACCTATGCTCGATGCAACACCGATAAGATGAGTAGATTGAAGGGGGCGGTAACCAGCCGGTAAAGTAAACGCTGGGACGTCATTTCCAAGCGTGCCTCCGTAAATTGAGCCGATAATCTCAACGACACCCATTGCGTCTTTACTGTACCGCAACGTATGAGGAAACCCGTCAGGTGAAACGTACTGCTTCCACCCATTTGATAAAGACGGAGTGACCCATGCGACATTTGCATCTGCATCAGTAAGCATTCGTTTCCATCCTCGAAAGCCTTGCGCATGGAAAGTGCCAATCCATGTTAAGTTGTCAAATGAGCGTGTGACAATGATTCTTTTGTAATTTACACCATCTTGACTATATGCGGTTTCTAAAACTTCGACGTAATAAAAACTTCCATCGTTTGATATTGGCGTATTTACAAGGTTCGCCCCCATATAAAACCCCGTAGATAGCGAGAAAATATCAGTACCGTTTGGCAACCTTGCGACTTTTCCATCGTTAGGCGTGAGTTTATAAAGCTGTGCGTTGTTCCAGTTGCTTTTCTCTGATTCTGTTACGTGAATCTTTTTGTTCTCAATGTGAGTATCTACGTACTCTTTAGATGCTTCAAGTGCTGCCGCTGCTTTATTTTCTGCGCCTGCTGGTGTTTCCTTTGCGTTCCATGCCGCTCGTTCTTCACTAGTTACGTGTTTTGCCGCATCGTTTGCATGAGTATTAACTTTCGCTTGTGCACCCGAAGGCGTCTCTTTGGCGTCCCACTCCGCTTTCTTTTGCGCCGTCACATGCACATCCGAATTATTTGCGTGGGCGTCTACCTTCGCTTGGGCTCCTTCCTTTGTTTCGATCTTCTCGAGATCAGCAAACTTGGCACGCAACTCGTCTATTGTATGAATCGACTCGTCATAAAGCTGATTTATCTTTGCTTTTAAAGCTTCAAACTCATCCACATAATACTCTGTGATAGGGACAATATTTTGATCAACAAGAGACTTAGAGATATTAAAAGAGAACTGGTGAACGGACATAGATTGATCATTTGCATAATACAGATTAAGCTCTGCTTTTACAGTGCCATAATGCTTTATCTCTTGATCTGACAAAACATACTCCGCAAACCCCTCCACTCGGTCAATGATCGTTATATTTCGTATAAATTGACTACCATCAGCCATAGCTAAAACAAGTTTGCCCGTGACAGCTGCAAGAGGCAACGGAACCCCATCTTTAGTGAGTTTAAATACTAATCTAGCTGTCTTACGGTCTTGCGTCCAAAAATTAATACTGGTTGATATGCTTGAACTTGTATAAGCATTTACATTAAATTCAAGTGCGCCATTTTTGGAAATCATCTTATCACCCCTTATGTCACATTTTCTATTGTCCTGATTGAGTCAGCGCTATTATCTTCTAAAGCGCCTTCGGCTCCTGCACCTTTCAAACGATTTCCGAAATGCTGAATACGTGAACACTTATTAGTTAAATACATAGCGTATCTGCATTTCTTACCTCTCACCGTATTAAACCTTGCTGCTGAATCTGTGACACCATCCATAAAGATAATTCCGTAGTAATGAGAAGACGAAGATGTTCTTTTACCCGCATTGTCAATATTGCTGAAATCAACATTTACATTCTCTGAATCTCCTGAAACAGAAATACCTGAATAGCCAACTTCTCGTAAAGAAGTGTTTGTGACATCAATGTTTTTACACCCTAATTCCACACGTACACCGTTCCCCTCGATGTCTCGCCCTATGTTTAAATCTACTGTGCCATTACTACAGCGAGTTAAAAGGATTCCATGATGTTTGATGTCTCTAAATTGATTTCTTAAAACTACAAAACCGTCCACATCAGATAAATGAATAGCATGCTTGACTTTCACTCCGTTAATTTTATTGCCAGAAACATCAACGTCATCAATTTTTTGGTACCCTTTACGACCATACACCTGAATGGCATGACGCTCTTTAATATTGGTAAAAGTGTTATCTTTTATCGACAAACGTTTTACTTTATTGACTCTATTTGTTGGGTTTCCGTTCGCATCTTGAGTATAAACAGATTTAACATCTGGAATCATGAGCCTGACACCAGATGCACAGTTCTTAAATCTATTGCCTTCTACCAGCACATCTTCCCATTTGTTTCCTGATATTGCGTACTCAGTCGTGTCTTCAAAATCATTATTTTCAATACGGATGTCACTATACCAAAAATTATCAGTGCTGGTGTGTGAGTCCACAGCGCGCGCATATCCTCCTAGTTTCTCAGACTTGCTAAAATAACAGTCTCTAATAGTAATATTGCATGTCGGTGTGTGATCATAAGCACCGAACGCCCCAAAGTTTTCTACCGATCTCATCAAGTCCAGCTGGACGGCAGCAGAAAACCATCTGTCTCCTTTATAATCAGCGAACCCTTTGAATCGAACATTTTCAATTAATACATGTTTGTTACCAGCACAATCAAACGCATGACCACCGCACACATCTTTGATCGTGATGTCACGAATGATAATGCGTTCTGCGTGAGCAAATCCTATAACAGAACACTGTTCCTTATACTCGTCTCCTGCGCTATCAAGTACCCCTTGACCATCAATCAGTAAGTTTCCATGTCCCTCATAGCCTTTAGTTTGATCATCTTTGTCACCGTTCACGATCATTAACCCTACAAAGCCGCGTCTGATAACTGCGCCAGCTTGTAAGGTCAAATGAGTGTTTTTATAGATACGGGCTGTATCCATCAATTTGTAATTTCCAGGAGGCACCACAATATGAACCGGATATAATTTTGCCAAGCTAAGAGCCGCCTTGAAGCCCGCTGTGAAACTCCCGTACTTCCTGATGAACTTTTTGAGATTCAAAGAAACTGATGAGTCTTCAATTTCTTGCTCAAGCAGTTGAAATTCATAATCAAGACGATCTTTAGCAGTGGGATGAATACTGGCATCCCTTGCAACTCGTATATCAACGACTTCCTTAACGTCTTTTCCATCGTGATTCAATACTAGATTGATCACTCGTGACCACAAGTTGTCAATTCTATTGGCGACGGAAAACAGCCCGTGCTTGATTTGATTGGACGTATGAGCTGTATCACTTGTCTTATGTCGTTTTAAATCATCAGCGTTTTGATTTAAATTATTTTCAATCGTTTGCATATCTTCGCTTAACTGATTAGCGTATCTTGAGTTTCGTGTTGTATCATAATCCTTTCTAAGCCTTACCATGTTCTCACTCCTTTTTGGCAAAAATAAAAAGACCCTATCTAAGCGTCTTGAGCATGTCATTTATATATCGTTGTAAATTTTTCACTTGCTTTGCTTGATCGACATTAATACGCTGTATGTCTTTACGAAAGTTCGCAAATGTGAGCGTTGGACTGCTGTATGGATCCAGAGGATTGTACTGTATAGAAATGACACGCAAATCATCCTCAAAAGTTATTCCGTCCGCAGTGTCCGCTATAACATGGATTGTATCGCCTTTCCAAAAATCTTGTTCTATTTCAAGAAGTTTTGGTTCATAAATTTTTTGAAATTCTATTTCAACAGTCATTTCAGGATAAGGATTTACATGCTTCTTCAATGCTGAAATAATGCTGCTGGCTTTTTTATATCTTTCATCATTAATTGGTTCAGCCCAGCGTGGTTTTCCCTCTATTAAAAACTTATCTTCGTCAGGATGAATATAAAGCACCGGTTCAAACACATATTCTGGTTCTTTCTCTTCCTCTTTTGTTACTTCTTTTTTATCTTCTTTGTCTTCTTTTTTGTCATCATCCTTGGATTTGGATGTTTTTTCTGTTTCTTTCTGCGCACCATACCCCCAAGCTCTTGTTGTACAGTTTTGAGTATCTGTTGTGATTGTAATACCTGGCATGTTGTACCGACTATCAAGCACAAAATCTATTTCTTGTCCCATCTTTTTATACACGTGAATTTTGTAGTTATCCACGTCTAGCTCGAGCTCATAATCTTCGATGATTTCATCCATAAGTTCTGTTGAATTTTTTTCACCGAAGCTTTCTTGATCTGCAGATGGAATTTCACTATCTTTTGCATGGATGACATATTTAAAATCAGTTCCTTTAAGAGCAATATCAAGTGCTTCTTTGATACTTAGCTTCTTTGTCACTGTCTTTTCAATCCTGTTATTAATCAACAGAACTGAAAAAATATGTGCAGCTGTCACAGTTTTTGTTAGCGTCCCGTTCTCTTGGTGCAAACTAACATTCGTGATGTAGTATTTCTGATGATTATATTTCTTCTCATCAAGATATAAAATATTGTCCACGACTAACAATTCAAATTCAGTTGCATTTTCCTGTGTACGTTGCAAGGTGAAAGTAAATGACTTTTTACCCGTCGTATCATCCGTAAGATCAACAGACACGCCTGTGATTTCAACGACTTCCTTTCCATCTTTGCTTGATACATGCAGTTGCGGGAAATCCACATCTGACGGCAAATTTTGGTTTAGAGGCATATCCTTGCCATCATATTCTTTACTTGGATATTCAGGTTCTGTTGGTGTTTCTGGTTCGCTTGGTTCGTCTGGTATATCAGGGACGTTTTTGTCATCGTATTTTGTCAGATTGTATTTTTCTATAATACTAATGAGTTTAGATGGATAATTTATATCAGTAGCGTACCCTGCATCTGTGACCGCATGGCACGCTTTTTTATAATTGGTTTCCCCTACCACTGCCTTATAACGACTCAGACGTGTATATAAGCTCCCCAAATCCGCAAGACTTTCAGCATATGACGGATACTTTCTAAATTTCGCTTGTATCCTAGTAACATTTCCTTTTCTGTCCTGTTCACTGGTCCACATCAGTACATATTTACCGTTATATGTCCCTTTTACACCAAACAGATTGTTGGCTTGTTTTGCAAGACCACTCGTTCCAAAACCACTTTCGAGGCATCCTTGAGCAATGACAAGACTTGCAAGCACATTATATTTCTTATAAACTTTTTGCGCTCCCGGCGCTAATTTCTTGATAAAATCAGCCGCAGCCATGCCATCCCTCCTTATGCATAATAGAATCTTGTATTGAACACTATTTCAATGTCACTTGCATTTTGGATTTCAAAGTCATTTCTGCCGATGTCAAGGGATGGAAGCCTACCAGATGTCTTGAGACGTTTCTTGTTAGCGACGGTATATTGCTTAACAAAAGTCACTTCACGTGACTTAGTTAATTCATCTTCTATTTTCAAACGCTCACCGGTCGTATGATTGATAATTGTTACACCTTTTCCTTTAGCTTTCAACGTCACTTGGTAATCATGTCGCAAAGGATTGATTCTAAAATCTCCAATGTTATAGACGCTGAATTCTTTTTGATTTTTGAATGAATACTCTAGGTCATCCCGCATCTCTATGTTCATCCCAGGACTCCATCGTTCCCCTTGAAAAGTTTGAGGGTTTAATGATGTACTTTTTGATTCAGCCGATCCCAAAACATCCGTAAATTCAACGCTAAAAACAACGTGGTTCTTTTCTTTTTCCTTTGGCACTGTAAAATTCCCATCACATGTCACTAAAAATCTTCTGTTTGGAAACAGATCACATGAAATGTAGTATGGGAATGGTTTAACCAATAAAGCATAAAGCTCACTTCTATAGCTATAGAAATTTTCAGCAATGATTGAGTTCATATATATTTCAAGCTGAATCTGTCTTTCTTTGTACTTCACATCCCTCGGATGTTGCGGCAGTACAACACCGTTGATTCGTGGTAATGACACCGTCTCAAATTCTACGATTGGTGAGGCAGGTGTCAGGCTTAACGGATGAAAATGAGGAAGCAAATCATTTAGACTTTGCTCACCCAATCCATTGTTAAAATCAATATATAATTCCATCTACCTCACCCCATTCATAAATGCTTGTTTTCTGTATCTATCTCCTGTGGTTTGGTCAACTTTACGACCATCTATTTTGAAGGTAGGGTCCTTTGCAATTAATTGCTCAAACCCTTTCTGCATCGTGATTAATCCTTGAGTTAACAAATCAATCTGTTGTGCCATAAGACCAATTTGTTTGTTTTGGTTCTCAATCATCTGTCTCATACCGGACTGATCTTGCTGTTTGCGCTGTGGTTTAGCATCCTTATTACTAATCCGATCAAGCAGTTGCAAAGCTGTTGAGATCATACCGTCTCCAAAACTAGGGACGCCTAGTTCTTTACCAAGGTTGGCATATAGTTGCAAGGATCGCTTTCGATATTTAGGTTCTGTGGTAATGGCATATTCGCGCCAGCCGTTTTCACCAAGCTGCGCAACTTGGTGATTGTCAATAACACCGCCTGCAGCATAGCCAATGTAAGGACCACCACGTGCCATTGATTTTAAGCCCGGATGATTGTATATACCACCATACCTACGATTGAGATAGTTAATTGCGGCTATAACCTGATGCACAGGATTTTTAATATTTGTATATCCTTTTTTTGCATAAGCTGCAAACGTTGACGGTATAAACTGCATAAGTCCTTGTGAGGGATGACCTGCCTTCCAGTTAGAGTCCCATCTGTTAACAAGTGTAGGATTACCACTAGATTCCTTCATTGCAATGGTTTCAAGCGCCTTTGCATATGAAGGCGATATACCAGTGATGCTAATAGCTTGGGCAACCCATTTTTTGACGGCCGCACTACCACCAACACCTTTAAACGATCCACCGACTCCTCCGAAATCACCTAATGACTTTGTTAAAAAACCTAAAGCCCCTTTTTTGATAGTCTTTAAAATACCTGTTCCAAGACCGTCTATCCCTTTTCCAGTTTTAAAAGGGATAAGGCCACCAAATATCTTGCTGATAATTTTCTTTGGTCCGGCCATAACAAGATCAAAAATATCTGATCCAAAATCTTTCACCTTACCAACTACTTCACCAGCTTTTTTAACACCCTTTTTAAAGAAGTCACCAACACCGCCTGCATAACCTGGTAAGCCCTGTGAAGTGATTTTTTTAGTCTCGTCATGTGGCAAGACTGATGTTCCGCGCGGTAAATCCCAAATTTGAGGACCGCCAACACCGACCATATACGTTCCAATACCAGGAGTGTGAGCAAGCTCATAACCTTCCTCCCCAACCAGTGCACGACCTCCCGGATGGTAGTCTGTTCCTTTGGCGTAAGCCTTTCCGGGTGCAACATTCATATCCTTTTTCTTTCCATTGTGTCCATTTGGTTTCCACTCTGGAATAGTAGGGAGATTCATGAACTCAAGAACTTTATTAATACCGTCAGTAATCGTATTGACTACACCAGCCAAGTCAACAAGGTGTGTATTCCACCCATCTAGCACTTCGCCAGTTTCCCAGTTAACTTGTTCAATGTGCCCATCTGCCTGTTTCTTCGCTTCTTTCACAACGCCTTTATGACTTTCTTTAGCTTCTTTTATTGTTTTGTCCTTTTGTTTTTTAGCTGCTTTCACTGTTTCGTCATGTTCTTTTTTGGTAATTGTACCTTTGATGTAAAACTGGTCATCCGCAGCTTTTACAACAGCTTTGTATTGTTTTTTAGCATTACTAATGACTTTGTCTCTTGCTGATTTACTATGTTTCACTGTTGCTGCAGCCTGCTTTGCTGATAAATTAGACGATTCAGCTTTTAACTTTTTGGAGATGAGTGTTTGCTCATCCTTGCTTTTTGTAAGAGCCGTTTCGACTTCTTTACTCATCTTTTGGGTAATGCCTTTGACATCATCCCATTCTTTTTGGGTAAGTTTACGGTGTTCTTTTGCAGCTTTGTCATATATTTTTTTGACTTGGCTCTCGTACTTTTCTATTTGCTTCTGCTTTTTTTCGTTGCCCTTTTTGATTTTGTTGAGGATGTTTTCCTCATCTTTCTTTTTAAGTGAATTGTTCTTCGAATAGAAATCCCCTAAAACTTCAAGGGACTTGTCAGCACTATCTTGATAGCCTTTTTTTATTGTGTCAGCCATTTTTGAAAATCGCTTATTCATGTTGTCAGCTATCTTATCTGTGATCTTTGTTTGATTAAGATAAAGGCTGTCTAGCTTTGCATTGGCTTTTGTCTCTAAATCCGTATAAGCGTTGACCGCTTTAGATGTGGACTTTGAAACTTCATCCCCAAAATCTATGGTTGCGGGAATCACACGTTTTTGAAGATCATCATAATATTTAAACCCGGCTTCGCCTAGAAGCGTGACACCTGTCACAAGCATCCCCACTGGACCACCAAGCAAAGATAAGCCGCCTCTCAGCAAACTCACAACACCTGCGCCTTTTTTGAGGATGTTAAAGAGTCCAAACCCACTTTTAGCAAGTCTCAAGAAACCGCCTGCACCTTTCACCGCATTTACACCCATCATGACTATACCCTTACCGAATTTAAGTATCTCCGGAAGAAATGAGAGTACAAGACCGCCGATCATGCCCATTGGACCACCGAACATCATTAAGCCGCCACCGGCAATACGAGACGCCCCGCCAAGAACACGCATTGTCCTTGATGTTCTTGTAGCTGATTGGTTTAACCGCCCCATTCTTGTGGTTGCTAAACCTGTGTTTTGTTGTAACCGCCCCATTCGAGTAGACATAACGGCTGTTGATGCTGCCGCTGTATTGATACCACTCGCTGCAGTCCACGAAGCAACTCCTGCTGTAGTAACTTGTGTCGTGTAAGTGCCTAGACTTGTTGATGAAGCTCGGACAGTACCCGTCAAATATGTTCCTGCAGTGCGCAACACCTGCCAACCTTCTGCCATTCGAGGGATGAGACTCAGTAGCAATAGGGAAGCTCCACCTAAGAGACTAAAAGCTGTCACAGCGCCACCAGTAACGGCAATTGTCTGCATAACAGATGGAGGCAGATGATCAAACCATGTGACGAATTTCGTTAATCCATCTGTAGTTGCACGGATCACTGGAATAAATTGATTCCCTAGCGAAATCACTGCATTATTCACTGCAGAATGCAGGTACTCTATAGACCCCGCAAGGTTGTCCATTTGACCTTTTGCGACTTTTTCAGCTACACCGCCACTATTCTCAATTTCCTTTGTGAAAGAACCGAGCTTATCACCGCCCGCATGAAGTAACGTTATAAAACCAGATAGAGCGTGTTGTCCCGCTAATTGTTTTGCGATACGGATTTTTTCTGTTTCCGTATAGTTTTTTGTTTTTTCGTTAATTTGATTGATAATGTCAGCCAATGGTCGCATACGACCACTTGCATCAGTAACACTTAAGCCAAGCTCATGTATCGCATTACCAGCAGGTTTTGGAGGTGATGCAAGCCTTGTTAAAGTAGATCGTAACGCAGTACCCGCCATATCAGCCTTGATTCCACTGTTTGCCATAATTCCTGTCGCGGCAGCCAACTCTTCCATGCTGACACCAGCCGTCTTTGCAGCAGGTCCCGCATATTTCATTGTTTGACCAATCTGTTCTAGCGTGGCATTAGAGTTTGTGAAAGTGTACGTCATTGCATCTGCAACACGGTTAGTATCTTCTGCGGCGATATGAAACTCTGTTAAAATGTCAGATACAATATCCGCTGTTACACCTAAATCTGTTTGCCCTGCCGCCGCAGTAGCAAGTAAGCCCGGCATGGCACCAATGATGTTATTTGTCTTATAGCCTGCCATTGCAAGGTACTGCATGCCCTCGGCAACTTGTCCATCTGTAAATTGTGTCGTTGCCCCTAAATGACGAGCTGTTTCAGTGAGACGGTCCATCTCGTCAGATGATGCGTTTGCCACAGCACCCACTCGGCTCATTGCCTGCTCAAAGTCTGCAGCGACTTTTACCGCACCGCCAATTGCAACGGTTCCGGCAACGCCGATACCTGTTAAGGCCTTTCCTGCCATTCCCGCAGCAGAGTACACAGACTGTAATTCTTCGGATACTTCCCCAGCATTCTTCTTAAAAACAGAAAAAACACCAGCTGCTTTATTGCCGGTGCTTTGCAAATGCTCCAATTCTTTTGATACCTGACGAAGTTCTTTTTCTAGTTTTTGATGGACAGCAATAGAATCATTTAACTTTCGCGCTTGTATCTGTGTTTCTCTAACATCACGGCCCTTTTCCCTGACTAACTGTTCATATCGTTTTCTATGCTCTTGTACTACTCTACCTTGAATACGATATTTATTGTTAAGTCCATCAACTTTGGCTTGCAATTCTTTTGCTCGATTGCCGGTATTCTTATAAATTTCAGTAGCTGCTTTAAATTCTGAATTAGCAAGACGCATTTGCCTTTGAAGCCCTGTTATACCTCTGTTAAAACCTGAGTCATCCAGATTGACTTTGGCGACCATATTGCCGATTGCTTGAGTCATTTATGTACCACCCCGCTTCCCTGACGTAGATTTCAAGACTTAGAATATTTGATCAATCGTTACTTCTTTTGTTTTGCTCGCTTCTGCGTTTAATTCTAAGTAATGAAAAATATCCATTTGATCAATTTCATGCATCTTCCAGCCTTGCTCTAGTAAAGTGGTATATATTGCATTTAACTGATCTTTGCCGCTTTTAATAGGCTCATTTATGCTTTCACTTCGGGCAAAAAATCCTTTTCATCTTGTGTTTCAGCAGTTTTGAATCCCATGATTTCCATCATGATTTTTCTAACTGCGTCAGCAATCTCAAATGATTGAAAACCCTCTTGAAACTGTTCAAATGTAAATTGATTCTGGAAGACACGTACAATAAATTTAATTCGTTCATTCAGGCTTTTCACAAGTTCTTTTGCATTCTCGGCATTTGCTGCTTTTTCGTCTAACTCGAAAGCTTCATATAGTGTTTTTGCATTTGTTCTTGGCGCAATAAACGTTTTATGTTTTTTCTCTTCCTCGAACCAAATTGAGATTGAAATTTGTTTTTGAGTCATGGTGACTCCCCCTTATGTTTTATTTTCTAATTAAAAAAGAGAGCTTTTCAGCCCTCTTATAACCCTTTTCCAATATCAACGCTACTATTTTCAGTTTTGTCATCTTTGTATGCATCACCGAAAACAGTCTTGTAAAATGCATCAAGATTAAAGTTTTCAGCATCTTCATCAGTGACAACCTTAAAAACGTCATCCTGCTCACGATCAACAAATTCCGCTGATAATTTAATAGTTTGGAAATCTGTTTTTTCTTCCTTCGTCTTCCACTCATCACCAGGTAAAGAAAAACGACCTTTTACTAAGCCAACATGACGAGACTTCTCATTTGCTTTCGGACCCTCAAACGTCATTGCGACCCACGGCGGAATAATGTTCTTCTTGTACAAGTACAATCCATTCTCGTCCGGCTGAATGCCTAGCAATTTCGCAAGAATTTCCATAGGAAGATCTCGCATTTCAATTTCTAGTTTTGTGGAACCTGTAGAAACAACTAAATCAACCAGTTTGTTATCTGCATATTGCTTTTCGGTTGATGTCTCTGTTTCGACTTTCATATTGATTGCATATTCGTATTTTAAAATTTCAGTTGGCACATAAAATTTGCCTTTCTTTTGCAATGGTGCGAACCGAACATTTGTTAAACCGGTTACTGAACTGTATTCTGGCATAGTTAGCCTCCTAGAATTATATTTTTCTCAAAACGGTACCCTTTTCTGATTAACCTCTCTTTCTCTAAAAAATCAGAAATGGATAATGTTGGTGCAAAATCTAAACGCTCCATCACATCACCTATTGCAGCCATAATGGGTTGTGGATCGGCGTTGTGATAAACGTCGATTTGATAGGTTGCACTATCTTGTATGGGTCTATCATTCGCCCATTTGATCGGTCTATAGTTAATTTCCTGCAACACGATATAAGGTGGATTCGATTCCGTCCCTTCTGGTACCGCAAGTTCATAGATGTCACTTTTTTCGACCATAGACAAAAGCGCTGGATCATTCTCCAACGCTTCAAAAATAGCATTCATGCAAAGGTCTGCCCGCCTTATTAAGTTTTGAATGATCATAGTTTGCTCAACGCCTGTCGATATTTATCAGCTACTTTGCGTATTGCTTCATCCCATTTTGCTTCAACAGTTCGCGTAAAGAATTTTTGTGCTGGTTGATGCAACGTGCCAAATTCGGGGAAATGGATCCTCCATTGAGTATCCTTCCGTGACTTCGATTTCGGCCAACCGACTGCCACATATTTCACCCCATCCCCATCAGTACGCAGGCGTGTAATATCAAGATCATCCTGCATATGTTTTTGGGCTTTGTCTGACCTTGGGGTATTTGGGTGAAGTTCATCCTTTATGACTGTTGCGCCAGCCGTAAGAGCTTCTTTATGAATCCTACTGACTTTTCTTTGCATGTTGCCAATGGCGTTTTCTAATTCCTCTAAGCCGTCAATTTGAAGGTTAAACATCACGTCACCGCCTTTGCCCTAACTGTAAGAAAGTTAAGCCTTGAATAATGAGGTAATATTGATTCAATTTCGTATGTTTTCTTTCTGAAAATAAGTCTCATATGTTCGTCAATATCTTCATGGTGGCGTATGGTGAACTTGATTGTATGTTCCTTTTGAATAGCCGCAGCAGCATAGTATTCAGCGCCATCTAACCCCTCTGCTTTTGCCCAGCACTCAATGACAGTTTCCCAACCATTGTCACCATCGACAGGCAAACGACTCTTTTCTTTTTTCTGTTGAAACTGTATGCGGTGCCTCATATCATTCAGCATCTTTTTCACCGTCCGCTGCAACTAGATATTTGAGTTGATTGACCATTGTTGTAAGTACATTGTCCAGATTTGATGACGCACCTGATATTTGCCTATTCTCATACCAATGAGTCACAAAGGACATAACTGCTAATTCAGCTCTTGCTAAGTTATTCGGGAATTTTAACCCCGTTGCATTTGTGATGTACTCTTTGGCGGCAGCAATAAAATGCAAAATTAAATCATCCTCCGCATCACCATCAATACGGAGGTATTTTTTCGCTTTTTCAAGCTCTTTTTGTTCTGCCTCTGTCATACGGCATCACCTTTATTCAGATTTTTGTGTTTCTAATGCTTCGACTTTGGCTTGAAGGTCAGTGATCATTTTTTGTACTTCTGAATTGATGTTGTCCCATTTAACACTGCCTTTGCCGATTGTTCGGGAGTTTACAGCTCCATCAACAAGGTGTTCGTTTTTAATAGAATCAGCTTCGATTACCGCAGCGTCTCCTTTATCTCCCTTTGGTCCCTGATCTCCCTTTTCTCCTTTTGGACCTTGAGGACCAGTATCACCTTTAGGGCCTTGTTCACCTTGCATCCCTTGAATGTAAAGAGGGTTTTCTTTGCTGTTTCCTTTTAAATAAACAGGCGTGACAGGTTTACCGTCTGCGCCCGCCTCTGCAGATGTGTATACTCCATTACTTTCATTCAAAAAATCTTTAGCCATGATTAATCAATTCCTTTCAATTTATTTTCCGGCGTCTATTGCTTTATCTTCTGTGTCACCGTTACTTGGAGTTTCATTGTCGGGAACAGCATCTTTAATAGATGAAAATTCCGAGTAAACTACAGCATCGGTGTCCCAAAGAACGACGTCCTCACGTTCAATAATTCTCATATCTGTAGAGTTACGGTAGAATGCTTTACCACCGACATTTGTCGTTAAAATTGAATATTGCTGACGATCAAATAGTTTGACAGCTTCTTTGAGGTCTCCAATGATTAATGGATATTTTGGAGTTGTTTTTGTCCCGCCGTTTGGCAGATATTTGTCTGAAATAACGGATACCGGCTTACTGAACAATAGTTTTTTGGTTGAATCTGTAGGATCTGGCTGGAGTAAGTAACGACCAAAGGCGTCTTTCAGTTTATCCAATGCGTTAAACCCTGATTGATTCGTGACAACTTTAGTCGTGGCATTAATAGCCGGATCAAGTTTGACATTGAGAATGTCTTTAATGTCGTCCGTTTTTGATACGGTGGTTTTCTCAAGTGTTCCCAATTGATTAAGAATCAACGTATTGCGGGTCACGGCTGATTTTTTGGCAAGCCAATTAGACAGGTACTGCAAAAGTGCCTCTTGTGTATCTGCAAGTAAATCATTAGAAAGAACCAAAATCCCAGCATAGTCTTTAATGTTATATTTGATGTTTTCAAATTTAGGGTTTTCTAATTCTTCAATATTCGCTAATTCCTCAAGATTTACTAATGGGGTGATATCCGCTAGTTTTTCAAGAACCCTTGACCCTTTGTTTGTTGATACTGGGATGACATCAACGAGATTGGCTAAAGTATCAAATTGACGTCGTTTTTCGTTAATTTTCGTGGAGATATCCCTCGGTACAATAAGGCCGCCGTCCTCATCCACGCCTTCTTTCATAGCGGCAAGAGGTTTCGGTGCTTTGCCTGTTCTAAGGGCAGAAGCAAAGAGCTGAACATGGTTTTTCGCATCTATTTTAGCGATATCATCCGTTGGCTGTTGCGGGTTCTTTGCCTCTAGCTCTTGCTGCGGGTCTTCTTGTGCATATGAAACCTGCATGTTTCGTAAATCCTCATATGTCTGAATTTGATCTTTAATTTGCTGAGCCTCAACCAACAATGTTTTTGCTTCTTCAACCTTACCCTCATCATTTAGTGCTTTAATTTCATTTCGTTTCTCGGCTAGAACTTGTCGTAATTCTCTTTCTTTAACTGACATACCATCCTTTGCAAAAAATTGAATAGGCAACCTTAACAATTTCTTCTGGCTATTTGATGTGTTTGACTTCTTCAAAATAATTTCCTCCTCTAATCTCAATAAAAAAACTCCCTATAATTCAAGGAGTGATGCATTTATTTCATTCTGTTGTTGTTTTAAACTTATATCAGTTATTGGGTTGCTAACAGGTTCTTTAGATAGTTCTGCAACAATCTTGCCCGGTATATTTTTAAATCGAGAAAGAATTTTCTTATCCATACACGCAGCAACGTTTTTCTCTTCATCTACCACATCAGCAAGCCCATATTGCAATGCCTCATCAGCTGTTAACCATGTTTCGTTATCTAAGAGATTCCGCAAAGTAGATTCTTCTAATTTTTCTCCTGCCTTTGCCAAATAAGTTGATACAATGCTGTCTGTGATTTTGTCTAAGTCTTCTGCAGCTTTTCTGAATTCCGCTGCGTTACCGATCATTCCCATGTAAGGATTGTGAATCATCATCATTGAATTACTTGGCATCGTGATAGTATCACCAGCCATCGCTATAACAGATGCAATACTTCCTGCTAGTGCATCTATATACACATTAATTTTGGCTTTATGCCGCTGTAACATAGAGTGAATTGCTTGACCTTCAAAGACGTCTCCACCGGGTGAATTAATATAAAGATCAATTTCTGTAACTTCTCCCAGTTCTTTTAAATCTGATTGAAATGCCTTAGATGAACTTTCACTAAACCATCCTTCTCCTGTAATAGAACCATATAAAGTTATTTCGGCAGAAGCATCATTCAACATCTTCATGTTCCAATACTTTTTCATCACCGTCACCCCCTTTCAAATTCTTCTTGCTCACTCTGCTTAATTGATATTCTTTCATGATTGATAGAGGGACTAAGTTCAAATTGCCAAAATGCTCATTACCAAGCTCTCCGATACCTGTCATATCCTCTTTTTCAAGGATTTTATTCACATTAAACGCTCCTACACGCTGCATGACTTCATAAAATTCTGCCCTTGTTTTACTGTCACCACGCAATTCCGTTTCCAAATTGAATTTAAAATAATAGCCTTCTTTTAACTGAGAGGGGGTAAGGATTTTATCATTCAATTCTTGTTCAATATTTGTCACGATGGGCTGCAATGTTGTTTTCACATAATCCAAAGATTGTTGCTCGATATTGGAAAAAGTAGCTCTGTCTAATTCCCCAATTTTATGAGGTGGCACTTTATAGATAGAAGCTATTTGTTGACGATTCCACTTCATTGATTCAATAAATTGAGCATCTTTCATCGGCATTGTTACTTGCGAATAGTCAAGACCTGCGTCAAGAACCGCGATAGATTGACCTGAATTGACCTCTTCCCAATCTTCTCTAAGCACTTTTTTACTCTCTCTATTTAGCAAAGAAGGTGTTTTAATTACACCAAACGGCGCCCCACCATTTTTATAAAACTTTGCATTAAATTTTGTGGCAGCTCTATTTGAACCAATGTTATCTCGGATAACTGAAATAGGTGTTTGTCCTACAATTCCATCTAAAGAAAGATTCTTAAAGTGTAAGACTTCATGATAGTGAAGTTCGACATACTTCCCGTTAATGGTTGTTGAATACCAAACTTTTCCTGTATCAGGATCAATATTTGTATTTGTTGATTCAGGATTAAGTGGATATATCGCTTCAACATCACCATCACGGTTATAAACAAGCCGATTATAGCTGTTCCCCCATGTTGCCATTCTCAGCATGACAAGAGCCTTCCAAGTATAGCTAGTCATGTATGGATTCACTTTATTTAAAACCATCCGACTAATGTCATTTTGAACAGTTTCAACGCTTCCTTCTTTGCTGTGAAATAATTTGATTGGTAGCTTTGCTGTATCTTCGGCTAGCACTTTAACACACGCATATACATCAGGATGTAAAATTGCATTATCAGAAGAAACATGTTCACCAGATGACGTCTCAACCCCAGAAAATATGTTTCGGAACCACTTAGCAGGACTTAATAACGAACCACTATCTTCTTCAGCTACATGGTTTTCAATCTTTGGCCTTCCACGTAATAACAAATTTATTCACCCCTTTCGTCTTCTTTATTATGATTCAGGGTGATTCTACTAATTAAGAAAGCAGTAATAATGAAAAAAACACCTGAGACAAAAAGCCCGGTGTTTACTGAGATTCTAAAACATGCAAATGCAATCAAAATCATTCCAAGTATGAGGAATACATCTTCTAAATATTTTGAGCATAATTTCATTCAATAGCTCCCCTTTTAAAAACTAAATTGGCCCGACTGAATATATGCGTTCAAATCAAATGAATGGTCCGCTTGACTAGCTCTTACATGAGCATTAATAAGTGCAGATGCTGGATCTATACGTTGTGAGGATTTTGACTTATCAAGCATGATGTTCTCTTGAGCATCAATTTTTGTCACAGCATTGCCCATCGCCCAAGTTAGAAGATCATTGTTATCATGAATGATTTTTCTGGCTTTGACCTTTTCGCGAAAATCTTTGGTTGGTTCTGACAGAGTTTGTACCCCCTGCCTAATCTCAATCATCACATAACCGTCTGATTCCATTTGTTGAGCAAATTGTGTTGCATTGTATGGATCATAACCTAGCTCTTTTATCTTCCAACCTTTTTCTTTCTCCATTCGTTTGATGTAAGCACGGATATAGTCGTAATCAACGACAGCACCATCTGTAAGTGTTAGCCATCCCTTCTTGACCCAGAGATCATAAGGTACTCTGTCAGTTTTCATTCTCTCGTGAAATGTATCTTCCGGCATAAACCCATGTGCTGTCACAAAATACATACCGTTTTCAAGTGGGAATTCAAAACTTGCAGCAGTTAAGTCAATACGCTTTGATAGGTCGATCCCTGCGTAACACTCTTTACCGTAAAGGTCAGGAATATTCTCATGTTTCCCACAATCAGACCAAGCTTGCATATCCATATAGCCACCATCACGCATATTGACCCAGATGTTCATGTTTTTGGTCAAGAAATTACGCATTTTTTCTGGAACTGCAAGTGCTACCTCTAACTCGCCGCGTAAAAAATTCAATCCATGTTCGTTTGCCGCAACGATAGGATTCGCTTTAATCCAATTGCGTTCATCTTTGATGTCGTCACCAGGATCAAGTTCATTAATCATGACAAAATATTGATCATTTGTTTCAACATTGTTTGGATCAAGAATTTTAGAAACGTATTGATATTCTACTCGGTATGCAGGATTGTTTAGTTCAAACCCAGCTGTCGTAATAATCATCATAAGGGGTTGAATTCTTGTCGCCATCCCTGATGATAATACATCATAAATTTCAGATGTTTTATGAGCATGGTACTCATCTATGATGCCACATTGAGGGTTGAAACCATCTCCTGTCTTTCCTGCATCCTTGGATAAAGCCTCAATTTTCGACAACGTTTTAAGGTGTTCTATTTTACCGTAAGCCACCCGGTATTTTTTTTCAGGTATATTAAGTAGCTCACACTTACTGATTTGAGCTTTAATTTCATTCCAACATATTTTAGCTTGCTCGGCTTTTGTTGCACCGATATAGACCTCAGACATGTATTCATCGTTAGCAAACGCCTCATATGATCCTACACAAGCAAGACTTTGAGTTTTGGCATTTTTACGACCGACTTGCCAATAAGCCTTTTTAAATCTCCTGTACCCTGTATCTTTATGTACCCAACCGTAAATATTACCGAAAATAAAAATCTGAATGGGGTCAGGTACAATATTTTCCCCTTGCAAAGGACCCTTTGTATGTTTAAATTGTGTCATCCAGAATAAGAATCGTCTTGCCTTCTCGTCATCAAAGAAATAGGGGAAATCTGCTGTGCCTTCTCTTTCAATATCGTTCAGAAAACGTTGACAAGCCCAAATATGTTTTTGACAAGCTACAATTTCTCCTTGTACAACATCATTTGAGTAATCAACCATAAACTGTTTAATTGTCTTCATACATTAGTAAACTCCTTTTCAGCAGCAGTCTTTTCTCTGATCTCCTGCGTTTTGGTGATCGCTAGTTTTGCGCGTGCTGATGGTGTAAGACCAAAATCATTAGCAGCTGATTTCATTTGGTCGTAAAAATTCTTTTGCCGTTTCAATAAGGGATGTTCCTCTCCCGCATCATAAACTGGCTGTCCCATATTATCTCTACCTATGATTTCTTTATTTATCATAATCCCATCTTTCTCTATCACCTTTGTAATAGAAATGTACTGAGAATAGGCATTACAATAGGCGGCCAACATGCTGATATCTGCCTCCGTTATAATGTCCACTTCCTTTAATAGCTCGGCAATCCGTTTGAATTCCTTTTTAGCAACCTTATCCAACCATGATGGAGGTTTAATATTGTTTGATCGCATTTTCATTTTCTGTTCCTGTTCAGCACGCATCGCTAGTTCATCTGTGTTTTTCTTATTTGGATTGCCCTGTATTAATTGAAGCGTTGCGGATTTTGCAGGTCTCGGCATATTTTTCACCTCATTCCAATTCAGTTTTTTAAAATTTATGCTTGATTTTGAGCAAAATCATGCTATGATCGAATTAACAATAAAACCAGTCATATCAAGCCCTCTCGGTATTTTCGCCGAGGGGGTTTTTCGTGTTTTCGGAAACTTTGAAAAGCGGTGTTTGTTTGCAGACAACGGCTCACCGATCTTCACGAAGCCATTTCCTAGGGATTTAATGCCGGGGGTACTTATGACCCTCGCTTGCCATGAACCTTGTTGTGGCAGCTATTACACATGCTTTCGAGGTTATTTAAATCTAATCGTTTGTTCCAATCATGTTTTAGCTCCACTATGTGATGAACCATGACAGCGGGAACGACACGATCTTGTTTTAAACAGCTTTGACAAAGGTAATTGTCTCGCATTAGAACAAGTTGTCTTGTCTGTTTCCATTCTCTTGATTTATAAAAACTTGTTGATTGTTTATCTCGAACATGTTTGTTGTAATACTTCGCTTCCTGCTGCTTACCATCAGCATGAGCAGGACAATAACCATCCCTTGTTAAATCTCTGCATCCTCGCACCTTACACTCCCTCAATGGTTTAGGTGGCATTGGATTCACCAGCTTTCCTCTCATCTATCAACGCAAACAAAACAAAGGCATTAAGATGCCCCACTTTCTGTACAGCATAAAACTCCCTGTACTCCCGTTGATATGATGCTAGATAGGATCGAGCTGCTTCATAGGTCAGAGTCTGGCTGACATGCAGGAGACTGTCTATAGCTTGCCTATCCCTCACACCATAAGACCCAAGCATCCCTAACCCTCTGATGATCTCCCCATCCGCCCATATGCATCCCCTTTTATTAAGGGCTTTGAGACCGTTATACAATTGGTCTGTCCTTATTGCGTGTCCAATTGCTGTGTTAATAATTAGTTCCCTGAGTGAGTTGTCCACGTTGTGTCCCTCCCCAAAATAAAAAGCACCGCCCTAATGGACAGTGCTTTCAGTATTTATATTTATCTGTAGTTCAGGAAATAATGTCTTGCTGCATCTTCACTATACGTTCTTGCGCACCTTTGAAAGACATATCCTCAGCATCAATATTAATCAAGTATTAACTTTCTGCTTTACTACTTTATCATAATTCTCTATACAATCTTCCAATAAAACCAAGGTCGTATATAACCTTCCAATGGATTTCTTCCGTCTTTTCACAGAACAATTCCAAAAAACAATCAAAATCAAAAAAGGTACACCAGCACTTACTAATACATATTGAATTACAGGTGTAAAATCATTTAGAGAGTTGAACAACTCATTAAAATTAATCTTTTTAATATCTTTACTGTCTAAATATTTACCATAGATATTACTCATAAGCGAAAAAAAATTTGATATTATTGCCAATCCTGCTGACATCATAACAGTTATCATAACAAGTAATATTGAAATAGGCTGACTGTATAAAGTTTGAGTGTCTTTCTCTACTTCTATAGAAGCCTCAACTCTTTTTAACATCCTGTTTAATTCATCTTTATCATGATCTAAGATAATGTCTTTTTGTAATTTAAGATCTTCGTCGAAAGTATTTTTATGTAACATTTTTTTATACTTTTTTTTATAACGACCTGTTAAATATTTTATAGCATATTTAGATTCTCCAAGTTTCCTTGTCATATATGATCACCTCAGATGATATATCGACCTGTTATTTGAAAATTTTATTATTCGCAAAGTTTGTCGAACGGAAAAACGACCTCCACAATGGAAGCCGCTCTCATTTTATCACCTAATACCATAATAACCGCTCTGAGACAGAATGCTTTGCCAAGATCGTGCCAAAAATGTGCCTTTTTTATTTTATGGAAAAATCTTTTAGCATACAAATTTTTATTTCTTCTAATTGATATTTTAAATCCTCTATTTTTTCTTCCGTCACTGGTTTACCTGCTAGCTTATTATTAAAGTGCTTAAACAATTCATTTATATAATCTAACAGAAGCTTGAATGTACCACTTTCAAAATACAACTCATTTGCGTGACAATAATTATTCGCATCAACGATTTTTCGTTCTGCTTGCCTTTTATCAAAATTCTCCTCATAAGTAGAGATCAATTTTCTTGCTTCTTCGAATTTATTATTATTCCATAATTCCCTAACTTCTAAAACCATCTTCCGAGGCATGAAATCTTTTACATAGTCATCAATATCTTCTGTATTAAAATCTAACAGAATAAGGCTACCTCTCACTTTAGGAATATCCACATTATGTCCTTCTGCCTCCTTAAGTAATTTATAAGCTTCTGCATAATGAATATGCTTTTTTTCGTTGTAAAGGCTGTAATCATTTTTTTGTTTCTCTAATTTAGTATTTATTCTTCCACCAATCACCAATACGATAATTCCAAAAACCGATGATATTACAGTATTAATTAAAACAAACCATTCCATATTTCGATAAACTCCCCTCATAAACTTTGTTTCCTAACTCTCGGTTGGTACAAACTTACTTTTCCATTATATCACTTTATCCACATTATCCACCAATTCACCATATCTAATATTGTGTCTAACTAAGAGAATCGCTGAATCCTTTGCCCCTCTTGCTTTTCAGTCATATCCTCAAAATGAGTTAGACATTTTCTCATTGTGGCAAATTGATCAAAAACATCACAAAAAAGACCCATCTGCCACTTGAACAGATGAGTCTATAAGCCGAAGCTGTCCATTGTTTTGTCCATTGTATCTTGTGTGATTCCGATGTATCTTAAAGTGATGTCTGGGCTTGAGTGATTAAATATTTCTTGCAACAAGGCGACATCCTTGAACTTTTTATAATGCCAGTAACCGAATGTTTTTCTTAATGTGTGTGTGCCTATGCTATCAAGACCTACATATTCGGCTGCCTCTCTCAAGATGTTATAAGCACTACTGCGGCTGATTGGCTTGTTTAGCCCCTCTCTACTTCTAAATAAATATTCTTGATCATCACGACCTTTAATGTATTGATCTAGTGCTTTCCGAAGCGTCTTGTTTATCTTGATTCTTTTTTCTTTGCCTGTCTTCTTCTCTCTCAAAGACACGTATTGTTTCTTAACGTCTTTTATTCGTAATTGCAAAAGATCAGATATACGCAAACCTAAATTAATACCCGCAACAAACAACAATAAGTTTCTTTTGTTCCGCTCTCCTAGATACTTTTTGATGTAATGGATTTGATCTAAGTCCCTGATTGGTTGTACAAAATTCATGATTTCCCTCCCTGCTTATACACTTCTTCTCGCAAAGCAAAGGCTAGTCTATAATATGCTTTATTTTTTACACGGTAGTAATTCCGCTGGCTGAGGCCCATTTCTGCGTATATCTCGTAGTCATACATTTCTTCCGTTTGCATATAAAGCATGACTAAAATACGACGCTCTTTTTGCGTGAGGCGGTTGATCCCGCGTTGAATACGTTTCATATACCTGTCTCTATCAATTTCCCAATTCATTTTTTTTAAAGCAGCATCCTCCGTGGGCGAATGGAACTGGTTAGAAAAACTTGGTGGAGTTATCGTATAAGTTGTTGTGATCTTTGGAAGAAGGTCTTCTGGCGTTTGAAGCATTAACAACTTATACTTTTCTAACATTCTTTCCATTTTTTCTCTCGTTTTTTCTTCATCAATCTGTGGAATGTCTAAATTCATTTGATTCATAACAATATCCCCCTTTATTTTCTGCGTAACGCCCCGCCTTTGGCTCTTTTTAACCTCTGCATGTTTTGCCCCATAAGCTCTCTTAAATCTCTGTCAGTGAGCTTCTGCGTGTTCTTTTTGGGCTTTTCCTTTTTCATGTCTGCTCCTTTCCGACAAATAAAAAACGGACACCAACCAGCACCCTTAAAAGGTGTTGATCAGTGTCCGCAGGCTCTCCGTCTTGGACTTATTCGTATGTCTCTTCTTTGAAATCCCAGTAAGTTTTTCCTGTTTCTACGTCATTTCCTTCTTGATCTTCCTTTGTTACAGGTTCCCCCGTATCGTGCGAGTATAATTGCTTAACAATTTTTGATAGTATGACGCGTTCATCGCCATCAAACTCATTGTTAGTATCATGAATATACTGTCTAACTAATTTTTTTGTCTTTTCATAAACCTTTACGGCTTCTTGTTCTTCTTCGTATATGCCGACAACACCCTCTTGGTAGTCAGATACCATCCATCGCTCAACATTTTGAATTTTCATTCCGCTACCTCCGTCTTGGACTTATTTAGTTTGAAAAATCGGTTCATATGTTTGCTGAAATATATCAGGCTTACAAGGGTAAAACGCCCCCTATATTTTTACTCCCAATTACTAAATGCCATTTCAACTTTTAATATTTAACCTCTTCTCATTTGAACAATTTTTCCTCTATGATTGTCTGTTAACTTTTCCAATGGAATTCCTAAAAGTTCTGCCAAAATATCATTCGGCAAACTAATTCTGTATTTCCTTTCCAACAAATCTGAAAGAGAGCTTTCTCCGATAATACCTGCTTGTTCTAGTAATTCAAAGGCCTGCTTCATAACAGTAGGTTTAGATATAGGATGAACGGTATCAAATGGTTCGCTTCTCTTCCATCCTCTTGAACTCATCCTTTTTTGTAATCGTAGATACTGCTCAGAAGATACTAATCCTAGACTTTTTGATCGATATACCATGCTAGCAGCAGATACATTCCACTTTGATTTTAAATTAAGGTACGCATCTAAGTGATCTTCATATCCTTTTATATCTTCACAAAAGGCTTCCGAAGGTAATAAAAAGTTAGACGCAAAGATGTTCGCCTCTTTCTCCATTTCGCGATATTCTTGGGGATTTAACTCTTGGGGATTTACTTTTTCTGAATGTAAGACCCAATGAGCTAATTCGTGTGCCAAACTAAATTGTTGACGAAAAAAAGAATTATTATCTTGGTCAATTAAAATGCAATAATAATTTTTTCCATTAACCTTTGTTTGACTACCAAAAGCATCTACTTTTTCAGAATGAGAATTTATTGCTGCAACTTGAAATCCATGTAATTCAAGCAAATGAAGCATATTGGGGATTGGCTTATCCCCTAATTCCCATTTTGTACG